>CAIUWO010001009.1 GCA_903902895.1 Candidatus Hydrogenedentota bacterium
AGACGCCGCCGCTTCCGTCATGCCCGCGAACGCGGGCATCCACGCCCGGCACAAGGCCGGGCGCTACTTTCTTAGCAGGAGGGCTTCAGCCCGACGCGGCAATCGCTTGCCCGCGTGAGGCCGTGGGCACACGAGATTGCTTCACTTCGTTCGCAATGACGGAGTGTGTTGGGTTGATACTGGACAAGTCTATCGAATGTCCCGGCTTGCGGGTAGATCGCCGTGGCTGGTGAGATTTGCGGTTTAAGCGCACCGTGGGATGATCAATGGTCATGGCGGTGGTGCAGGTCGGGCCAGTGCGGGTGGGCGTGCTCCCGGCCGTCGTGGATGTGCTCGTGAACGTGCCGTCCCTGGGTGTCAGGACCGTCATGAACGTGGTCATGGTGCAGGTCGTCGTGCCGGTGCTCGTGGACGTGCGTTGCGGGGTGGTGGTGGTGTTCATGGACGTGGCTGTCGAGAAACATGACGGCGAGCGACACGACCAGGAACAGCAGCGCCGCACCCTGCAGCGGGCTCATGCCCTCGCCCAGCCACAGCACGGAAAGCAGCACGCCGAAGAAAGGCGAGGACGCGAAGACCATCTGCGAGCGCGTTGCGCCGAGCGTCTGCGCGGCCGTGATGTACAGGCCGATGCTCGCGCCGTAGGCCAGCGCGCCCAGCACCAGCGCGCCCGCGACCCCGCCCGGGGGCGGCGGGGGCGAAAGCCACAGGCCGATTCCCAAATTGACTGTGCCCGCCGCAACGCCTTTCCAGAAGGTGGTGGCCTGCGGGGTGATGCCGTCGATGACGGCCGTCATGTTGTTGTCCAGCCCCCACGCCACGCACGCGCCGGCCGCGCAGAGCAGGCCGATCCACCCGGGCAGGCCGCCGTCGAACCCCAGCAGCACACCGGCGGCGAGGATGCCCAGATTGCCCGCCCAGGTCCACCGGCCCAGATGCTCCCGGAACAGCAGCACCGCCAGCACGGCCGTGGCGACCGTTTCCATGTTGAGCCACATCGACATCGAGGCGGACGCGGACAGTTGCAGTCCCGTCAGCAGCAGCACCGGCCCCAGAATGCCGCCGAAAAACACCGCGCCCAAGAGCAGCCCCTGGTTCTTTCGCCCCGCCGGCAGCAGCCGGAGCCCCCTGCGCCGCTGCGTCACCATGACGGGCAGATAGAAGAGCGCCGCCCCGAGATAGAGCAGTCCCGCGAGCTGGCCCGGATGAATCGAGGCCAGCAGGCTTTTTGAGAAGGGCGTGGCCATGCCGAAGAGCAGCGCTGAAACCAGCGCCATCCAAAAGGCGCGCCGCCGCGCCGATGCGGGAATATCGTTCATGCTGCTCCTGTGAAAGGGACAACCCGGAACCCGGACAGTAACCGAAATTCGTTCAGCATGTGACTAATTTTTGATCAGCCTCAGATAATCCAGCCCGAACATGTTGCCCGGCTTGGCCTTTTTGCCGGCGCCGACCACCTGTATCTCGAGCGTGTTGTCGCCCTGGGCAAGGTCGAACACGCCGAGCGACTGCTCCTCGTCGGCGATGACTTTCGGATGATACAGGTCCACCGGGTCTTTCACCGGCTGACCGTTGACGGCCAGCTTGTGGATGCCGTAGTCGGGCGCCTTGGTGAGGCGGGCCATGACCTCGTAGCGGCCCGCCTCGGCCACGGGGAAGGCCAGCGCGAGTTTGTCGCCGACCTTGCCCTCGCGCCACCACATCTGTTGGGCGCGGCTCCATGGGGCGGCGCCGCTCTGCGGCTCGGCCTTGCCGCCGTCCACCGAGACCACCCTCATCTTCTCGCCTTCAACCGCGCCCTCGACGCCCTTCATCTCGGGCACGGGCGGCACGCTGAGCAGCGCGGGGTCGAGGGCCGGGAAGTTGTCCGTTGCGGCGCCGTCGGCGTACCAGTAGGCGCACACGGACTGGGCGACCCTCACATCGGCCCAGTGCCACATTTCCAGGTCAAAGCGGAACGATTTCGTCCAGGGGATTTCGTCCATGATGTGGAAGCGGCTCACGCAGGTCTGGCCGTAGTTGCCCGGGCCGTCGCAGCGGGGCTGGTTGTGGTAGGCGTTCGTGAAGCGCTCGTTGCTGCACCAGGCGTAGCCGAAGTAGTCCTCGGTCCCGGTGCCGAAGTGGCTGGGGAAGGTCTCGCCGTCCACGTAAATCTTCTCGTCACCCTCGCCCCACCAGTCGGCCACGGGGTTGGTGATGTGGAGCATGACCCCGGCAAAGCGGCCGCGGCCGCCCTCGGCGGACAGGTAGTTCCAGTCGGTCATGGGCCGCGTGGGCAGGTCGCGCACGCCGCGCCACTTGGCGTGGAAGTACAGCGAATCCGGCTTCCAGGTCCAGGGCGCGGTGGTCACCCCGCCGGACAGCGTGACATCGCCCTTGGAGTGGTTCGTCACGGAGAGCACGGCCTTTTGCTGGAAGGGCATGACCCAGTGGCTGTAGAGCGTCTTTCCGTCGGCCGCCACGCCGCAGGACAGCGACTGGAACGGGTTGATCCCCGGCGCCGTGCCGAAGAAATCGCCCAGCGGCGAAACGACCGCCGGGGCGTTGCCGTCAAAGGCGATTTCGAGCACGCACCCGCGCAGCGCATCGGGCAGGTCCGCCGCGCCGGCCGCGCAGGTGATGCCGTACACGGCGGCGGGGCCGGTGAGTTCAAGCGTTTGCGTTTCGCCGGGGGCGAGCGCGGCCTCATAAGGCGCGGGGCTGGAATTGCCGGGCATCTTCGCGGCCGTTTCCGGCGCGGCCAGCGCCTGCGCGGCGGCTTCGATCTGCGGCATCAGCCGTTCGGCCAGCGCGGGGGAATAGGACTCGACAATGGTGCCGGAGGCGTAGCTGCGGTAGTTGATCTGGTAGTAGATGTCGAACTTGCTGACCGTGACCTTGCAGTGCCTAGCGTAGGGGATGGGCAGATAACTGCTCCAGCCCTTGGACAGCGACACGGCCAGCGGCTTGATGAACGGCGCGGCGCGCCCGTCGAGCATGTCCGTCAGGGGCATTTCCACGGCTGGCTTCTCCGCGCCGTCGATGTAGACGCGCACGATGCCGCCCTCATTGGCGTTGGCCGACCAGAACCGGACGATAACGCCCGGGCCGTCCGCGTCCATGAGCACAAATTCCTCGCCCGCGCCCCCCTTCTCCTTGCGCAGATATTGGCCCCGGTCGCCGTTGGCGAACCAGTTCTTCTCGGTCAGCACATTGGGGTCCGTCGAGTTGCGGTCATAGCTGGAGAACTGCCTCGTGGTGTAGGCCGGTCCCGGCGCAACGGCCAGCCAGTCCAGACTCGTCATCTCCTTCAGCAGTGAATCCATGGTAATGCTCTGCGCCCCGGCGAACGGCGCGCTCAGCACCGCCGCAACCGCGGCGGTCCACATAAATACACGCATGGCAATTCTCCTCGTGCGTTTCGGTTGCAGTCCGCGACCATGGTAGCCAAAGCGGGGCGGGAAGGCAAGAACCGAAGGGTGCCGCACTCGGTGGAGCGCGCGAAGCGAGGGGAGCGCCGGCGTCCCGCCGGCTTCTTCGCGCCCAAAAACCAAAGACCGCGCGAAGTCTCGATTATGAAGACATCGCGCGGCTTTGGTCGGGAGGAAGCCGGCGGGACGCCGGCGCTCCCAGTATCAGATCCCGTGCTTGTTCAGGTACACCATCTCGTCCGGCGACCGGTCCACGACGGGCGTGTAGCCGGCCAGCGGCTTGATCTGCTGGTGGTAGGCGTCGAGGAAGCTGAAGGCCTGCGGGAAGTACTCCTCCTCCATCTCCGCGGGCGGCACGATCCAGTTCGGCGCGCCCACGACGCACACCGGCGCGTCGAGCGCGTCGAAGGCCATCTGCGACAACTGGCCGGCGACCGTGTGCAGGTAGCTGCCGCGCTCGCAGGCGTCGCTGGCCACAATGATCTTGCCGGTCTTCTTCACGGAGTCGAGCACGGGGCCGTAGTTGAAGGGCACCAGTGTCCGCCCGTCGATGATCTCGACCGAAACGCCGAACTCGGACTCGAAGCGCTTCGCCGCGTCGACGGCGCGGTAGAGCGTCGCGCCGAAGGTGAGGATGGTAAGGTCTTTGCCCTCCTTGACGATCGCCGGCTCGCCGATGGGCAGCGTGTAGTACTCGGCCGGCACGCCGCCGGGCTGGAAGATTTCGGGCTGGTTGTAGAGCCGCTGGCTCTCGAAGAACACCACCGGGTCGCTGCCGCGCATTGCGGAGGCCAGCAGGCCCTTGGCGCTGTACGGCGTGGCCGGGAAGACCACCTTCAGGCCGGGCACGTGCGCGCACAGCGCGGTCCAGTCCTGCGAGTGCTGCGCGCCGTACTTGGCGCCCACGGACACGCGCAGCACGATGGGCAGCTTGATCTGGCCGGCCGACATGGCCTGCCACTTGGGCATCTGGTTGAACACCTCGTCGCCGGCGCGGCCCATGAAGTCGCAGTACATCAGCTCGACCACCGGGCGCGCGCCCTCCATCGCCGCACCCACCGCAGTACCCACGATGGCCGCCTCGGAGATGGGCGAGTTGAACAGGCGGTTGTGCGGAAGCGCGTCGGAAAGGGTCTGGTACACGGCGAACGCACCGCCCCATTCGCGGCATTCCTCGCCGTAGGCGACCACGCGGTGGTCGTTGTAGAAGTGGTGGATGAGCGTCTCGAACAGCGCCTCGCCCAGCGTCACGGCCTTGTTGCCCTTGAGCATCGATCCGTCTTCCGCGATGCCGTTGCGCGACTTTTTCGCAATAGCCTTGAGCCGCGGGTTCTCGTCCATCGGCATGTTCACGTCGTCCGCGCGGCGCAGGCCGGGCAGCTCTTTCTCCTCCACGTTGGAGAACATCAACTGCGACACGCCGGCGCGCGCGGTGAGCTTCATGCGCGTGGAAATGGTGTCGTTCGCGGCCAGGCGGCAGGCCTTGGTGACCTTGCGCGTCGCATAGGCGCGCATGGTGTCCAACTGGTCCTGCGTGGCGACGCCCTCTTTCACCAGCTTGCCGCCGAACTCCACAATCGGGTCGACCGCGCGCCACATGTCGATCTCGTCGCGCTCGCGGTAGGCCGACTGGTCGCTCGGCGAGTGGCCCGACTGCCGGTAGCACAGCACGTCGAGAAACACCGGGCCGTCGCCCTTTTTCACGATGTCCAGCTTGCGCCGGTAGCCCTCGGCCAGCGCCAGCGGGTTGTTGCCGTCGATCACCTCGGCGTGCATGTTCTCCGGGTTCATCGCCGCGCCGCAGCGCGCCAGCCGGTCGAAACCCGCCGTCTCGCCGATGGGCTGGCCGCCCATGCCGTAGAAGTTGTCCATGAAGTTGAAGATCAGCGGCAGTCCGCCGCGCATGTGCTCGGGCCAAAGCTGCTTGAACTGCGCCATGGTCGAGAAGCCCAGCGCCTCCCACACCGGGCCGCAGCCGATGGACGCGTCGCCGATGTTGCACACGGCCACGCCGTCCCTGCCCAGCACCTTCTTGCCCAGCGCGGCCCCCACGGTGATGTCCGCGCTGCCGCCCACAATCGCGTTGGCCGGATAGATGCCGAAGGGCAGGAAGAACGCGTGCATCGATCCGCCCATGCCCTTGGTGAAGCCCGTCTCGCGCCCGAAGATTTCCGCCAGCAGACCGTAGAGCAGGAAATCGATGCCCAGCTCCTCCTCCTCGCCCGTGGCCAGCGCGGGCTTCTTCTTGCCCTTGGGCGTCAGCGACAGGCCCGTCCAGTCGGGCTCATGCTTTTCGATGATGCCCAGAATGGTCCCGTCGAAATAGTTCCTCATCAGGTCGGCCAGGCCCTTGCCGGACAAGTCCTGCACGGCGCGCAGGCTCTTGGCGATGATTTCGCCGTGGCTGCGGTGGCTGCCGAAAATATGATCGTTCACGCCAAGATGCAGGCTCTGGCCGACCGCCGCGCCCTCCTGCCCAATCGACAAATGCGCCGGGCCGGGGTGGCTGTACTCGATGCCCTGGTATGCGCCGAGCTTCTTGATGTTGTCCAGCATCGTCTCGAATTCGCGGATGACCACCATGTCGCGGTAGACCCGGAGGCAGGTCTCCATCGTGACGCCCGAACCCGACGCGAGCTCCTCCGTGACGGTCCGGCTGTAGGTGTTGACGGGGATTTTCCCCAGATTCAGGGTGCCGCCTTTGCGCATCTTTTCCGGGATAACCATGAGCTTCTTGGGCATGTTCTCGAGCCTTTATGTGATAAGAAGAGGGTCAGAGGAAACGCCCCCGGTGGGAGGCCGGCCCGGCCGGCGCGGCCGGGACCGCAAAACGCGGAGATTATAGCACGCATCACAGCAAAGTGCGAAAATGTGGTCGTGGCTGACGGCGGGAGCGGCAGCGGAGGGTGAAAAAGAGAGCGGGGCGCCGGAGCCGAAGGAGGTGACTTCGCGCCCGGGCGCCCCATGGACCGCCCTGAAGGGCAGTGATTCGCTTATAGGCCGCCGACGGCGCCGATAAGCCCGCCCATGGTCTTTGTGATGGGGGCCGCGCCCGGGTACTTGATGAATTCGGCGTGCCCGTCCATGAAGAGCACGTTGCAGCCGCCGGGAACGTGGTTGAACAATGGAATGCCACCCTTCCCGTTGCCAAACTGGTCGAGCATGATCCAAATCCCGCTCTGGGCCTGCGCCGACGAGGCGGCGTTGTTGATGTCGGTAATCAGGAAGCGTTCAATGCCCTCGCGCAGCCGGTAGACCAGGCTGCCGCCGCCGTTGCCGAAGCCCGCCGCGGCCAAAGTGACGTCATTGTCCCCGGCGAACCAGTCCTGCTGCAGATAGACTTTCTGGAGCAGGGTCTCCACAACCTGGGCAAACTGGACGGGCACGGTCGTGTTCATGTCAATCTGGACATCACTGCCGAGCAGCGGCAGCACGCTGGCAAGCAGCGGGGCGGCCTGCGAGGCGGGCAGGTTGTTCTCGGGGCGGTCCTCGCAGCGGTCAAGCATCCACCCGAAATAGGCGTAACTGGCGTCGACCAGCCAGGGCTGGTTGGCGATTCTCCACGAACCCACCGGGTGGCCGCTGTCCGCATCGTATTTGAGCGAATCCACGGTCTCTTGGGCGTCCGACGGGCAGATCAGTATGGCCGGGTCGGTCAGGTACTCGGGATAGATGGAGCTGACCTGCGGGCCGATGGCGACATCGCCCTCGGTCTGGCCCGGCTTGGGCATGCTCTGCATGGCGGGGAATTTCTGACCCGGTGACTCGTTGGCGTACATCTTGTACACCAGGGCCCATTGCTTGAGGTTGTTCTGGCAACTTGACCGGCGCGCGGCTTCGCGGGCGCGGGCCAGTGCGGGCAGCAGGATGGCGGCCAAAATACCAATAATTGCGATGACAACGAGCAGTTCGATAAGCGTAAATCCGCGCCGTTCCTTGTTGTGCATTATGCATCCTTTCGGGCCCCGTCATGAATCCACCGGCGTTATTGGTCACGCGAGTGTCGCCGTCCAGCCGGAGCCGAAGCCGGAAAGCAACCTTCAGACTAACCGAAAGTTGGCCGGGTGTCAATTGGACAGACCAATTCCCAGTCCGCTGCGAGCCAAAGAAACACAGAAGGATGCCGCCCGGTCGTTGTACCAACGGGACAACCCAACAACGGCTAGGCCGAGAGTTAGCCGCCCAAAGGGTGAGGGCGCCCATGGGGCAAAAGTTTGGTCTTCAGTTGCCTGTAAGGGCACCCCAAGACTGGCGTCTCCTTGTCTGCGATTAAGGAATGCGCCGCACCGGTCCGGATGGATGCAGAATCAGGCCGCCCGCGGAAACCGTGCGGGCGGTCCCGCCAGCACGCCGGGGAGCCCCGGTTTTCCTTGGACCGGCCGTTTCTGGTATACTGCCGCCGCATTGGGGTGCCGCCAGCACGGGTTGTGGCGGCCCTTTTTTTGACTGATCCAAGGCGGAAATGACCCATGGAAAAACTGTACGTGTCGGCCGACGGGCTGGCGAAAATGAAAGCGGAACTGACCGCGATGAACGAGCGGCGCATGGTGGTGGCGGGTCAGATTGAGCACGCCCGAAGCTTGGGCGATCTGAAGGAGAACGCCGAGTACCATTCCGCCAAAGAAATGCAGTCCATGCTGCATGCGCGCATCCGCGACATTGAGGACAAGATCACCCGCGCGGTGGTCGTGGACGCGCAGGATGTGGACACCAGCAAGGCCTATGTCGGCTCGACAGTCCGCGTGCTTAACCTGAAGACCAACAAGGAGATAACCTACTCGCTGGTCAGTCCGGTGGAAGCCGACCTGGCCTCGGGCAAGCTGTCCACGCAGTCCCCCGTGGGAAAAGCGATCATGGGCTGCGGCCTCGGCGAGGTGGCGGTGGCGAAGGTGCCCGCGGGCGACCTGAAACTGCGCATTCTGGAAATCACCTACTAGCGGAGTTCCGGCCTTTCGGGACCGGAAGAATGACACCGAAGAACCCAACATCCGGGGCGGCGCATGCGGCCCTCCGGGAACGGGGAGCGTGCCATGCCAAAACGTGAAGACATCAAAAAAATCCTGCTCATCGGCTCCGGCCCCATCGTAATCGGCCAGGCCTGCGAGTTTGACTATTCGGGCACGCAGGCCTGCAAGGCCCTGCGCGAAGAGGGCTACACGGTGGTGCTGGTCAACAGCAACCCGGCCACCATCATGACCGACCCCGACACCGCGGACCGGGTCTACGTGGAGCCGCTGACCGTCGAGTTTCTGGAGCGCATCATCGAGCGCGAGCGGCCCGACGCGCTGCTGCCCACCGTCGGCGGCCAGACGGGGCTCAACCTCGCCGTGGCGCTGGCCGAGCAGGGCATCCTGCACAAGTACGGCGTGGAACTGATCGGCGCCAAGCTCGGCGCGATCAAGAAGGCCGAGGACCGGGGCCTTTTCAAGGAGGCCATGATCCGCTGCGGCCTCGACGTGCCGCGCAGCAGGGTCGTCCACTCCACCGACGAGGCGCGCGCCTTCGGCGTCGAGGTCGGCTACCAGGCGGTCATCCGCCCCGCCTTCACCCTGGGCGGCACGGGCGCGGGCGTCTCGTTCAACAAGAACGAGTACGAGAAGGCCGTGCAGTACGGGCTCGACGCCAGCCCCGTCACCGAGGTGCTCATCGAGGAGTCGGTCATCGGCTGGAAGGAATTCGAGCTGGAGGTCATGCGCGACCTCAAGGGCAACGTGGTCATCATCTGCTCCATCGAGAACTTCGACCCCATGGGCGTGCACACCGGCGACAGCATCACCGTCGCCCCGGCGCAGACGCTGACCGACAAGGAATACCAGATCATGCGCGACGCGGCCGTCGCGATCATGCGCGAAATCGGCGTGGACACGGGCGGCTCGAACGTGCAGTTCGCCGTGTGCCCGGAAACGGGCCGCATGACGGTGATCGAGATGAACCCGCGCGTGTCGCGCAGCTCCGCCCTGGCCTCCAAGGCCACCGGGTTCCCCATCGCCAAGATCGCCGCCAAGCTCGCCGTCGGCTACACGCTGGACGAAATCCCCAACGACATCACGCGCGAGACGCCGGCGTCGTTCGAGCCGACCATCGACTATGTGGTCACCAAGATACCGCGCTGGGCCTTTGAAAAGTTCCCCGGCGCGCAGGACGTGCTCACCGTGCAGATGAAGAGCGTCGGCGAGACGATGAGCATCGGCCGCACCTTCAAGGAGTCGCTGCAGAAGGCCATCCGCGGACTCGAAATCGGCCGGGCCGGACTGGGCGCAGACGGCAAGGACAAGCCGCTCACCGCGTGCGGCAAGCCCGGCGCGGAAAAGAACGCGCTGATCCGCGCCATGCGCACGCCCAACCGCGACCGCCTCTTCCAGATCGCCTCCGCGCTGCGCCTCGGCGCGACGGTCGGCGAACTCTTCGAGGCCACCAAGATTGACCCCTGGTTCCTGCGCCAGATGAAAGAGATCACAGACGCCGAACCGGAGTTCAAGAAGTCCGTGCCGACCGACGCGGCCGAGATGCGCCGCATCAAGCTGCTCGGCTTCAGCGACCGCCAGCTCGGCTTCGCATGGAACAAGACCGAGGACGAGGTGCGCGCGCTGCGCAAGCAGCTCGGCGTCGTCCCGGGCTACCGGCTGGTGGACACCTGCGCCGCCGAGTTCGAGGCGTACACGCCCTACTACTACTCCTCCTACGACGGCGAGGACGAGACGCGCCTGTCCGGCAAGGAGAGCATCATCATCCTCGGCGGCGGCCCCAACCGCATCGGCCAGGGCATCGAGTTCGACTACTGCTGCGTGCACGCGGCCTTCGCCCTCAAGGACGACGGCTACGAGACCATCATGGTCAACTGCAACCCCGAAACCGTCTCCACCGACTATGACACGTCCGACAGCCTCTTCTTCGAGCCCGTCACCTTCGAGGACGTGATGAACATCATCGACCGGGTCAAGCCCAAGGGCGTCATCGTCCAGTACGGCGGGCAGACGCCGCTCAATCTGGCGCAGCGGCTCAAGGCCGCCGGCGCGCCCATCATCGGCACCTCGCCCGACAGCATCGCCCGCGCCGAGGACCGCGAACTGTTCCGCGACGTCGTGGAGCGCCTCAACCTGCTCCAGCCGGACAACGCCACGGCCACCTCCTACGAGCAGGCCGAGGTGATCGCCGACCGCATCGGCTATCCCGTCGTCGTGCGGCCCTCCTTCGTGCTCGGCGGCCGCGCCATGGAAATCGTCTACGACCGCACCGCGCTCAAACGCTACATGACCGTCGCCGTCGAGGCCTCGCCCGAGCACCCCATCCTGATCGACAAGTTCCTGGAGTCGGCCGTCGAAATCGACGTGGACGCCATTTCGGACGGCGAGACGGTCGTTGTCGCGGGCATCATGCAGCACATCGAGGAGGCCGGCGTCCACTCCGGCGACAGCGCCTGCATCCTGCCGCCCTACGACCTGCCGGAGGACATCATCCGCCGCCTGCGCGAGCAGACCCGCGCGCTCGCCAAAGAGCTCGGGGTCATCGGCCTGATGAACATCCAGTACGCCGTGCGCGGCGACGACATCTACCTGCTTGAGGTCAACCCGCGCGCCTCGCGCACGATCCCCTTCGTGTCCAAGGCCATCGGCGTGCCGCTGGCCAAGCTGGCCGCGCGCGTCATGGCCGGCAAGACGCTCGTGGCGCTGGGCTTCACCCAGGACCCGACCCCCTCCTACGTCTCCGCCAAGGAGGTCGTGCTGCCCTTCATCAAGTTCCCGGGCGTCGACATCCTGCTTGGACCGGAAATGCGCAGCACCGGCGAGGTCATGGGCATCGACCAGAACATGGGCCTCGCCTTCGCCAAGAGCCAGATTGCGGCGGGCACACGGCTGCCCATGAAGGGCACCATCTTCCTCAGCCTCAACAAGAACGACCAGAAGAACATGGACGACGTGGCCCTGGGACTGCACGCGCTGGGATTCAAGTGCGTCGCCACGCAGGGCACCGCCGCGCGCCTGCGCGCGCTTGACATCCCCGTCGAGGAGGTCGCCAAGCTGAACGAGGGGAGGCCCAACATCCTCGACCGCATCATCAACGGCGAGATCGACTGGATTATCAACACGCCCCTCGGCGTCGACGCCAAGGAGGACGACCGCGCCCTGCGCCGCGCCGCCCTGGAGCGCGGCGTGCCCACCATGACCACCCTGGCCGCCGCCCGCGCCGGCGTGGCCGCCATCGGCGCCCTGCGCGTGCAGGACCCGCAGCTGCTCTCGCTCCAGGAATACCACGCGCAGAACAGATAGCCGCCGTTCGCGGCCCTGGAATCGGCAAAAGCATCCTCGCGACGCCCCCGGGCAGGACATCCGGGGGCGTCGCCGTTTGCGCGCCCGCCTTTCTCCTTGCGCAAAAGGCGGGCACGTGGTAGATTCGTCTTGTGTGAACCAATGGAGACAGCCGTGCGCATTCTGTTCCTGTGCCAGTATTTCCCCCCCGAGCCGGGCGCGCCCGCGGCGCGCACCCATGAGCACGCGCGCGAGTGGGTGCGGTGCGGCCATGAGGTGACGGTTGTTTGCGGGCTGCCGCACTACCCCGAGGGCGTGGTCCCGCTGGCCTACCGGGGGCGCCTGCTGTTCAAGGAGGAGATTGACGGCATCCGCGTGCTCCGCTGCTGGCTCTTCGCCACGGCCAACCGCGGCGCCGTGCTGCGCAGCCTGTCGTTCGTGAGCTTTCTGTTCACGGCAACGCTGGCCGCCCTGTTCAGGGCCGGCCCCTGCGACGTCGTCGCCGCCACCTCGCCCCAGATGCTCTGCGGCCTCGCGGGCTGGATCGTCGCCGCGCTGAAACGGCGGCCCTTCGTGCTGGAGGTGCGCGACCTGTGGCCCAAGCAGATCGTGGACCTGGGCGTCATCACCAACCCGCTGCTCGTCTGGCCGCTCTACCGGCTGGAGCGCTTTCTCTACCGCCGCGCCGCCGTCATCGTCGCCGTGGCCCCGGCCGCGGCGGAGGACATCATCGCGCGCGGCACCCCCCGCGAAAAGGTGGCCACCATCCCCAACGGCGTCGATCTCGCCTTCTTCCGGCCCGCCGAGCGCCTCAATGAAATGCGCGAACGCCACGGCTGGGGCGGCAACTTTGTCGCGCTGTACATCGGCGCCCATGGACTCTCGCAGGGGCTGGAGGTCGTCATCGACGCGGCCGAGCGGCTGAAGGAAAACCGGGGCATCCTGTTCGCATGCGTTGGCGCGGGCGCGCGCAAGCCCGCGCTCATGGCCATGGTCCGCGAAAAGGAGCTGCAAAACGTCTGCTTCCTGCCCGCCGTGCCCAAGGGGTTGATGCCCGCCTACTACGCCGCCGCCGACCTGTGCCTCGTGCCGCTGCTGAAGCGCGGCGTGTTTCTCACAAACATCCCCAGCAAGATGTTCGAAATCATGGCCTGTGCCCGGCCCATGGTCCTCTGCGCCGAGGGGCAGGCCCTGCAGCTGCTGGAACAGTCCGGCGGCGGGGTGGCAGTGCCGCCGGAGGACGGCAAGGCGCTGGCACAGGCGGTTGCCGCCATGGCCGGCGACCCCCGACGCCGCCCGACGCCACGGCCAGGCCGGCCGCAAGTTCGCCGAGGCCCATTTCAGCCGCGCCGACCGCGCGGCGGAGTATCTGAGGATTCTTGAGGGGCTGTTTGAGGTCGAGGAAGAGGACGATTGAGCCAGGAGCGGCAACCCGGGCTTCAGGGCGAATTACTGCACCGCTTATGAACTGCGGCCCGGCGCGCCGTATGGGGCGGGCCGGGCCGTGAAAGCCTTGCGTGGGGGCTGGCTCGGGGCTTGGCCCGCATGTCTCACCAGTTCACGCCACGCCTTTGCAAGACTGTGCCAACGATGCGCTTGTAATCCAAGACCACAGGACGCACCGTCATTGCGAGCGGAGCGAAGCAATCTCTTGCTCGCAATAGACTCGCCCTGTCAGGTCCATCGTTTCAAGAGATTGCTTCGTCGGACGGTGTCCTCCTCGCAATGACGTGGCGAGCCATGCCGCTTAGAACTCTATGCTCGTTCCGGCGTAGAAGACGTTGTACTCATCGTCGCGGTCGCCGTTCCAGGGATAGAGGCCGTTGCCGATGACGAAGCTGCCCTCCAGACCGCGGTCGCCGAAGAGGTGCCCGTACATGGCGTAAAAGGCGAGGTCTTCGCTGTACTGGTAGTTGGCGAAGAGGTCCACTTCCCAGCCGAGGTCGCGCGAGGCGGTTTCTTTCCACCAGAGACAGCCGGTGTCGGGCCCGGGCTCGTCGGCTTCGAGTTTGCCGACGGTGAGTTTGAGTGTGACCGACTCGGTGGGCGCAAGCTCGATGCCGGCCGCGTAGTAGCGCAGGTTGGACATGTCGGTGAAGGCAATAATTTTGGTGTACTCGGGGTCGGAGAAGAGGCGGTTGAAGGGCAGGGTGCGATCGTTGGACCAGAGACAGCGGTCGGGGTCGCCGCCGCCAAGGTAGGCGGCCCACAGGTAGGGCCGCGGCGACCAGGCCACGTCGAAGGTGTAGCCGACCTGCGCGTCCGCGCCAAAGGCGCCGTAGTTGGTGTCGGCGTCGCCGGCATAGTAGGGGGAGGGGCAGGCGGAGGGCAGGTTGTCAATGCCGCCAAACTGGTAGGCGCCCTCGGCGCGGTAGTCGAAGCCGCCGATCTTGCCCGCGGCGCGCAGCCCGGCGGTGTGGATGTCGGTCGGAAAGCCGTTGAGCGCGCCGTCGTCGCGCAGGTAAATCCAGTAGGCGTCGAAGGTCTGGTCCTCGACGGCGGTGCAGCTCGCGTAGGCGATGTAGAGGTCGGTGTCGCCCTTGCCGAAGTTCTGGAAGGTTTCGGCGAGCTTGGCGGCGACGAGGTCAAAGGTGAAGGTGTCCGCCGTGTAGGTGAGTCGCAGCGCGTCGAAGGAAAGGCCGTAGACGGGCGTGCAGTCGCTGTTGTTCCCGATGAGCCACTCGCTGCCGAAAGTGAGCTCCTGGCGCCCGGCCTTGAGCGTCAGCGGGGCGCCCCACAGGTTGCGCACTTCAATATAGCCCTGGTAGAGGGCCACGTCGGCGGTGCCGCGCGTGTCGATGCCGGTGAGGTAGTCCGAGCGGAAACTGTCGCCCCAGGGTGTGTAGCTGTCGAACTCGACGAAGGCGGACACGTCGCTGGTGAAGTCGGCCTTCACATGCAGCCGGGTCCACTGGTCGGCGTAGGCGATGTCGGGCAGCGAGTCGTAGCCGTAGTAGTAGCCGTAGATTTGGGTGTAGCCCCCGATTTCCACGTTTTGCAGTTCGGCGGGCGCGGCCGTCGCGCACAGGACGGCGGCAAGGCACAGCAGGACCGGACGCAGTTTGCTCATGACCGTTTCTCCTCTCATGACGGTATGCCGGAATTGGCGGGGCTAATCATACCGAACGCGGGTGGCGCGGCGCATCATTGGAGGATTGCCCATCAGTTGCCGGTTGAAAATGAAGAAGCCGGAGCCCCGCGGTGGTCAGCAACCGCGAAGCCCCGGCGATGGGAGGGGAAAACTAGAAGGATATCTCGGTCTCAATGTAGAGGTAGTCGTACTGGTCGTCGCCGTCACCGCCCCACTGGCGCAGGCCGTTGGCGGCAATGTAGGCGTCCTCCAGGCCGTCGTCGCCGAAGAAGTGGATGTAACCGGCGCGGAAGACAAGGTCCTCGCTGTACTGGTAGCTGCCGTACAGGCCCGCTTCCCAGCCCAGGCTCGAGTCGTCGGTGACAGGGCCGGCCTGGTCGGCGGCGAAGTAGGCGGCCACCAACTGGAGTTTGATGCACTCCATGGGCACAAGGTCAACACCGGCGGCGTAATAGAACACGTTGGACATGTCGGTGGTCTCGATGAACTCGGAGTACTCGATGTTCGAGAAGAGGCGGTTGAAGGGCAGCGTGCGGTCGTTGGAGCAGAGGCTGCGGTCGGGGTCGCCGCCGCCAAAGTAGGCGAAGCGCGCGAAGGGCCGGGGCGACCAGGCGGCGTCAAAGGTGTAGCCGATTTCACTGTTGATGCCGAAGGTGCCGTAGTCGGTGTCGGCGGTGCCGAAGCCGGAGGGGCATGCCGACGGCAAATCATCAATGGAACCGAACTGGTAGGCCACTTCGGCCTTGTAGTCAAACGAGCCCAGGGTGCCTGCTCCGCGGAGGCCGATGGTGTTGATGTCGACGGTGTTGCCCGCGGGCAGCAGCGCCCCGTCGTCGCGCAGGTACATCCAGTACGCGTCGAGCGTGGTGTTCTCGATGCCGGTGTAGCTTCCGTAAAGGACGTAGAAGTCCGTGTCGCCCTTGCCGAAGTTGTTGAAGGTTTCGGCGAGTTTGGACGCCACGGCGTCGACCGAGAAGACGTCGGTCTTGTAGGTCAGGCGCACGGCGTCAAAGGAGAGGCCGCGGTAGTCGCTGGAGGCGTCGTTGACGCCGACGAGGAACTGGTCGCCGAACTTGAGCTCCTGGCGGCCAACCTTGAGCGTGAGCGGGGCCACACCCCACATGTTGCGGACCTCGATGTAGCCCTGATAGAGGCTGACATCGGCGTCACCGCGTGTGTCAATGCCGGTCAGGTAGTTGGAGCGAAAACCCTCGCCCCACACACTGTAGCTGTCGAACTCCACAAACGCGGTGATGTCGTTGGTAAAGTCGGCCTTGACGCCCAGGCGCGTGCGCTCCTGGATGTAGGAAACGTCGGGAAGGGAGTCGTAGCCGTAGTAGTTGCCGCGGATGCGCAGGTTGCCGCTCAACTCCACGTTCTGGAGCTCGGCCCAGGCCGCGCCGCCCGCGATGGTCGCGAGGGCGCAGAGGAAAAGTAGTTTCTTGAAACGCATGATGCGTGGTCTCCTGTCATAAAGATAAAGATGCGATTTTGCGGTGCGCGGCTTTGCGCCCGCCAGGCGATATGGACAATAAAGCGGTGTGTGCGATCCTGACAGTGCGTGTATGGCCGTCATCCCTCCTTTCGGTGCCGGTGTGAATCGCAACCGCGATGATTCGACTATGTATGGCCCGAGCCGCAGGGGGCGGTCTCAGATGAGTGTTCCTAAGCAATGGCCGTGCCATAGGTGTGAGAGGCGGGGAAGGGAGGCTCCGGCACCTGATGCACGGGGTGGCTCCGGATGGCGGGAGTTCCGCAAAGAGGCCCATATAAGGCCTTTTTGCGCGCGGGAGAGAGGCTGAACGTGCCTGTGCGAAGGCTGGCAATGCCGCGTCTGCCGGGGCGGAAGGCGGCGGTGCGCACCTACCGCGGGGTAGTTTTGGCGGCGGGGCGTACCGAAGCGTAAGACGGTGACGGGGGCGGGGCCACCAAAGAAAACCCCCCGCGGTTTCCCGCGGGGGGTTGGAATTCAGGCTGCGCTAGCAGAATTTAGAAGGAGATTTCCGTCTGCATCCAGAAGTAGTCGAAGTCGGCGCTCTTGTCGCCGTCCCAGTCGTAAACCGGGCAGTCTTCCGTCGTGTCCCAGTCGCTGCCGAAGAAGTGCGAGTAGCCGGCGCTGAACGCCAGGTCTTCGCTGTAGTTGTAGGTGCCGGACACGCCAACTTCCCAACCCAGGTCGCCCTCGTCGCCGTAGGACTCTTCGGTGTCAAGGTAGGCGCCCATGAGCTGCAGCGAGACGCATTCGGTCGGCATGACCTGAACGCCAAGGCTGTAGAACATCAGGTTGGTCAGGTTGGAGTTGTTGTCAAGGAAGAGGCTGTAGTCAACGTCCGAGAACAGACGGTTGAACGGCATCGTGTAGTCGTTGGACCAGCAGTCATTGTCGCGCTGGCCGCCGTCAAGGAAGGCGAACTTGCCGTAAACGCGCGGCTGCCACGCCATGTCAAACGTGTAGCCAAGGACCACATTGGCGCCAAAGCCGTCATAGTCAACATCGGCGTCGTCGCCGAAGCCAAGCGGGCAGGCGCCCGGGATGCCGTCGATGTTGCCCATCTGATAGGCCGCTTCAACGTCAAAGTCAAAACCGCTCAACGTGCCAGCTCCGCGGAGGCCAAAGGTGTGGAAGTCGGTCGTGATGCCGGTCGTGTCCTGGAACCGGTTGTCAACGAGGAACAGCCAGTAGGCGTCGATCGTGACATCTTCGATGCCGATGTAGCTGCCGTACACGCCGTACAGGTCCGTGTCGCCCTTGCCGAAGTTCTGGTAGGTCTCGGCAAGCTTGGCGGCGAAGGCGTCAGCCTTGAACATGTCATTGGCGAAGGTCAGGCGGATGGCGTCATACGACAGGCCCGTGAAATAGGCGTTGCCGTCATTGTTGCCCAGCAGCCACTCGCTGCCGAAAACCAGTTCCTGGCGGCCGACGCGAAGGCTAAGCGGGGTGCCCCACAGATTCTTCACGTTGATGTACGCCTGGTACAGGTTGACATCGGAACCACCGCGGGTGTCAATGCCCGTGAGGTAGTCCGAGCGGAAGCCCTGGCCCCAGTTGTTGTAGGAGTCGAACTCGATGAACGTGCTGACGTCGTTCGTGAAGTCAGCCTTCACGTTCAGCATCGTGCGCTGTTCAACGGACGAGGTGGCGCCGAAGCTGTCCATGCGGTAGTAGTTGCCGCGGATGCGCAGTTTGCCGCCGACTTCAACGTTCTGAAGCTCGGCAACGGCCACGCCGGCCATGCTCAGGAGGAGCGCTGCAATAACCAAAGTTTTAAGCGTACGCATTGTACGTTATCTCCATTCTTGTCTTGTTACTCTCACTCTTGCGCCCTTTCGGACGCACGACCGGCCACGCATGCGGCGGTCGCTTTATTGGCACATCACATTGGGAGTCGACCGAAATAACGAGGTAAAGCCCTTTGGGCTGTGTAGCGTTCATTCCTCCTTTCGCCTCGAAAATTATACGCCGGTCGTGATGTTGTTCCCTGTTTCAACGAGAAGGCCAATCCCCAATAGACCACTCATCGGGACGGTTGCTCCTTCTCGCCATTGCACTGTCATCAAGAGACGCGTCAAAACCATACTGACCAAGTACGACTGCTTCATAGTCTCTTAACGAAACAAATTGTAGCACTCTGCTCGGGTGTTGTCAAGCATTTTGTTGTGCCTTTCTTGCCGGACCGCTCAGGGCGACCACCATATATGGTGTATGTCAGGACTCGATCATCCGCACCACCACCTTGCCGAGCAAACCCTGCGAAAGGCGGTCAAAGCCCGCTTGAACCTCCTCAAATCCAACCAGACAGCCGACTGCGGGGCGTTGGCCCGCCCGGTTGAGCAGGCAAACCACCTCGCTCCACGCCGTCCGGGCTTCTTCCGGGGTGAAATAACCCACACTTAACCCCTCTATTTTCAAGTTCTTATGGATGAGCAGGCCGACTGTGATCTCGGCGCGCAACCCCGCGAGCAGGCCGACCACCATGATCCGTCCACCCGGCGCGGCAAAGCGGGCGGCCAGGTCCAGCCAAGGACCGCCAAGATTTTCCACGACCAGCGCGGGACGGTCCGCCCCCAGCGCGCTTTTCAGCGCCTTGTCCAAATCCGCCGCGTCCGCGTCCACCACCACGGCCGCGCCCCGTTCCAATAAGTGCCGCCCGGCGGTCCGCATTGCGCGAGAGCGCCACCACCCGCGCCCCAAGGGCCGACGCCAGCGTGACCGCCGCCGAGCCCACCCCGCCGGAGGCCCCCGTGACCAGCACGGTCTCGCCGGGAACCAAATGGCCGCAAACCACCAGTGCGCGCCATGCGGTCAGGTGGGTAAGCGGGCCCGCGGCGGCCTCTTCCAGCGTCCAGCCGTCGGGCACGGGCGCGAGCCATTCCTCGGGCACGGCGGCGTATTCGGCAAGGGTGCCCTGTTGGGCGATGCCCGTGAGCCCGCCCAGCACGCACACGGCGTCACCGGCTTTCAACCGGCCGCCCGGCACGGGTTTCACCACCTCGCCCGCGCCGTCACGTCCGGGGGTAAACGGCGGCGCGCCGGCGCGCGGGTATTGTCCCTGCACAAGATAGCGGTCGGCCGGGTTCAGCGCGGCGCACGCGATGCGCACCAGCGCCTCGCCGGGGCCCGGCTCCACGTCGGGAACCTCCTCCAGCACCAGATTGGCAATGTCTCCGGGTTGATGAAACCGCCATGCACGCATGTCCCGCGCCTCCTCGTGTAGTACAATGCCCCGCAGCCACGGCAAACCAAGCCTGGTCCGGGGCGATTGATGAACCATTCGCACGACAGTCTGCTTAACACCATACGCGCCGCCATTATGCGCGACACGCTGCTCGAACCGGGACAGCGCGTGGTCGCCGCCGTGTCCGGGGGCGCCGACTCCACGGCTTTACTGCACGCCTTGGTCACGCTTGGCCACCCTGTGGAGGCGGCCCATTTTGACCACCACACGCGCCAGGGAGAGAGCGCGCGCGATGCCGAGTTTGTCCGGGACATGGCTGCGGAGCTGGGGGTGCCGTTCCATGCCGGCGGCGCGGATGTGGCCGCCGATGCCCGCGAGGCGGGACGCTCTTTCGAGGACCAAGCGCGCCGTGCGCGCTATGCGTTTCTGCGGGGCGTGGCCGAAAAGACGGGCTGCAATGCGGCGGCCCTGGGCCATCACCGCGACGACCAGGCCGAGACGGTGCTGCTGCGCCTGCTGCGCGGCACGGCGGGCCGCGGGCTCGCCGGCATGCTTCCCGTCCGCATGGAGGGCAGCCTGCGCATTGTTCGGCCGCTGCTCGACTGCACCCACGGGGAACTGTGCCACTGGCTCAGAAAGCGCGGAATCGCGTGGCGTGAAGACGCCACCAACGCGGACCCGGACCATGCCCGGCGAAACCGCGTGCGCCATGAACTGCTGCCCGCGCTGGCGCGCGAGTTCAACCCGTGCATCCACGATGCGCTCGCGAGTCTTGCCCATGCCCAACGCTTCGACAATGCGCTGCTGGAAGAGCTGCTGGACCGGGAATGCTCCCGGCTGGGCTTGGCGCCTGACATCCGGGAAGAGATTTCCATCCCGCTGCTGCTGTCCATGCATCCCGCGCTGCGCCGCCGCTGGTGGGTGAGACAGTTTGAACGGGTCGGCGCAAAGCCCGCCTGGGCGCACATCAATACCGCGGACCATCATCTCACCGGGGCCAAAGTGGGTGAGCGCATGGACCTCGGCCGCGGCGTTTTCCTCTACCGCGGCCGCGGCACCATCTCCTTCACGGGGTCCAAAACGGAAGAGCGGGCAGAAGATGCCGTGCTGGCCGTGCCCGGCGAAACCGCCGCCCTGGATCGCGTGTTTTGTGTGACCGTGACACCGGCGGCGGCCCTGCCGCCGGGCGGCGCGCGCGTCTGGTGCAACGCTACGCGGCAGGTGTTTGACGCGGCGCGCATTGCCGGCACACTGCGTGTGCGGACGCGCCGTCCGGGAGACCGTTTCCGGCCGCTGGGCATGAACGGTACCAGGAAGCTGCAGGACTATTTCGTGGACCGGGGCGTGCCGCAACCGCTGCGGGACAAAGTGCCGCTTGTGACGGCGGACGACGCCATACTGTGGGTCGTCGGCCATGGGCCGTCGGCCGATGCGGCGGTCACGGCGGAGACCGAACAACTGCTGCAAGTGGAGGTGCGCCATGCGGGTGAGTGAGCGGCCCCTGATAAGCGCCGCGGCCGTCGCCGCGCGGGTGGAGGCGCTGGGGTGCGAAATGGCGGGAGACTATGCCGGCAAGCGGCCGCTGCTGCTGGCCGTGCTGCGGGGCGCGTCCCTGTTTGTCGCCGACCTTGCGCGGGCCCTTCCGATAGAACTGGAACTGGACTTTATCCAGGCCCGCAGCTACGCCGGAACGCGCAGCACCGGGAGCGTGGCATTGTCCCGCGCGGAGGACCTGGAGGTGACGGGCCGCCATGTCATCGTGGTGGAGGACATTGTCGACACGGGCCGCACCGCCGCGGCGCTGCTGGAACGCCTGCACGGCCTCTCCCCCGCGTCGCTGGCGCTGTGCGCGCTGCTCGACAAGCCGTCGCGGCGTGTTGTCGAGGTTCATCCCAATTACACGGGATTTTCCATCGACGACCACTTTGTGGTCGGCTACGGTCTTGACTGTGACGGGCTGCACCGCAACCTGCCCGCCATCCACGTGATGGAAGCGTAACCCGCAGTACCGCCCGGAGAATGTGGGACAGGCGCCCTCGCCTGTCAATGCCGGGCCACCCGTGACAAGCCGACAGCCGGGGGCGGCTGTCCCACATGTCCGAGCCGGCCTCGCTACTCCGGGACTTCCCCAATAATCGCGATGCCCGCGCTGGTGCCGATCACCGTGGCCCCGGCCTCGACAAGGGCCAGCGCGTCGGCGAGGCAGCGGATGCCGCCCGCCGCCTTGATGCCGAGCCGTCCGCCGACCACGCCGCGCATGAGGGCCACGTCCTCCACCGTCGCGCCGCCCTGGGCGAAACCCGTGGAGGTTTTCACAAAGGCCGCGCCCGCGCGGATGCTCATCTCGCAGACGGCCGTCTTCTCCTCGTCGGTGAGGCAGCTCGTTTCCAGAATGACCTTCACCCCCGCTGCGCCCGCCGCCTGGACCACGGCCGCGATTTCCTTCTCGACAAACGGGGCGTAACCCGACTTGAGCGCGCCGATGTTGATGACCATGTCGATCTCGGTCGCGCCGTTGCGCACGGCCTCCCGGGCCTCCTCCGTCTTGACGTGCGCCGTCGTGGCGCCCAGCGGAAACCCGACGCAGGCATCCACGCCCACGCCCGTGCCCTCCAGCCGCCGCGCGCAGAAGGACACCCAGGCCGGGTTTATAGACACGCTGCGAAAGCCGTTTTTCACGGCCTCATCGCACAAGAGGGCGATTTCCCCCTGCGTCGCATGGGCGCGCAGCAGGGTGTGGTCAATCTTTCGGGCCAGTTCAGCGTGCTGCAGCATGGCAATGGTTCCCTTCATGCGGCATGCCCCGCCGCGGCGGGGGTTGGAATGAACACCACCGGAACCTATCTTAGCATGGCCAATTGACGCTCCGCATGGGGCCCCTGCAGGGCAACTGAAAACAACGCCGTTGAACCGGGACGAGGGGGCGGGGCACGGGTGCCGTTCACGCATGATGGGATACAGGGGGCTGAACCCCGGGAGAGATGGATGGGCACCGGGGCCCGGACGTCCTCTGTTGGGGGCAGCGGCCTGCCGCGCCGGCTAATAGACCGAGACCGGCTCGCCGCACACGTCGCAGACGTGGTTCTTTGAAACGCTCATCAGCAGCCAAAACGGCGCCCAAAAGCCGCAGGTGAACAGGGTTGTGCGCAGATGCGCGCGGTGATCAATCGGGACGGGGTGATGGCTGACATGGGCGTTGCAGGTGCGGCAGTAACACTTTTCCTGTGCTGTTTCCATGGGAATGTCCTTTCTGTGGGAAGACGGCTGCGTACACAGCCCCGCCATGACAGACAGTGGGGCCGTAAACCGCAACAGGGGACAGAAAGGAGGGGCTCAGATCAGCAGATGGCTCTTGAGCAGCAGCAGTTTGCGGGAGGAACAGGCAAGATGCAGGGCCGCGCAGCGTGTGCTGTCCGGACCATGCACGGACTCTGTTCGGTCGGCGAAAGCGGCCGGCAGGGCGGCGCCCGTGTCCGGGCGGCATTTGGTCGGCTGGGCGACGCTCCCCTGGGGGGACAGGCAGAGCACGGCCCGGTCGGACAGCGTGGTGGAAAACACCGTTGTGGGATCGGACTTGTCGGTCATCGGGCAGCCATGACAGACCGCCTGCGACAGAAACAGCACCGCAACCGCAAGTTCCGCCACCGTCCGCAATGTTCGCTGCCACTGCTGATAAAGAGGATGTTTTACCGACCCTGTCATGACCAAATTATACCCGCTTTTCCTCCGCAGCGGCAATGACCACCCGTTCCATAGGCATGCCTCCTGCAAGCCGTTCAGTGACGTCATTACAAACGCACCCCTTCTGTTAGCGGGCAATAGGAATGTACTTCTCTTTGCGTTTCCCTTCGCTGTCCGTATAGGTATAGACAATCTCTATCGGGTTCACTTCTGGCGAGAGGAACCGGGGTCTGTTTGGCAGTACGGGGCAGTTATCGTCCGTCATATAGGGCCATACCACCCTTCTTGAGGAAGGCCAATTGACTACACTGGGCGCGCTTGGGTCCGGCCGGGTTATCGTGCACAGCGGCCTGCCGGGAGAGTGTGAATCATTCACCGTCAGTTTGGTCGCCGATTCGCGAATGACAAAGCACATCGATGGCGTATAGGTCGGCTTCCCCGGCTGCAAGGGACAGTAGAGGTTTTTGTTATACAGTCGGTTGTCATGCAGCCGGTACATGATTCCAATGCAGGTCTTGGGGCGGGACAGGTTCGGCACGGACCTGCCGATGACGACATAGGGGGGGCTTTGCGCCGAGGAAAAGAGTTTCCTAAAATTGGGCACGTCTTTGTCTTGCATGGGCCATTGGGTTGGGCGCGCGACCTTGGCCGCCCTTTCCGTTCCAGGGGCAGGAGACTCGATATAGGTGATTTTTCCGGTTCGGTCAATATCCGCCAGATGAACAAGTTTGGGGATTTCCTGTAAGAAGACTTGGGCGGAGCCGTCCTCCCCGCGCACAACCAAAACATCCTGGAAGCTGTCCTCCAGTCCGTTCTTGACGAAGAGAAACTCCCCGTAATGGCAAAGATGGCCGTAAAGCACCGTGCGGGGGCGTAGCTTCGCCACACGGTCCATGAATTCAACGTCCTCTTCGGTCAGCATAATACTGGAGGCTGCCGCCGCGGCCGCGATAAGAATGGCCAGAGCACACGTTGCTGTGAATCGCATTGAGACGTTCCTTCCTTGCCGTCCTTCAACTACGCCCATTTTGCGCACGTGTCGTCGCCCCGCGAAGTCCGCCGGGTCCGTGGGATTCGCCGGCATCATCTGGATTATATCCCCAGACGGGACGCGGCCACACACAATAGGTTTTTACCGCTTTCGCGGTATGTTGACATGGGCACAGATTTGCGGTAGAATCGAGAAATAATTCTCTAGTAACAAGGTGGGCACGTAAACGCATGGATGAACCGAAACCGCTGAGACCGACTTCGGAGGCGACGCTGCGGCGTCTGCCAATCTACCACCATATGCTGCAGAAGCGCCTTGCTTCCGGCATCAAGACCATTTCGTGCAGCCAGATTGCCGAGGAACTGAGTTGCGACGCGACGCAGATTCGCAAAGACTTGGCCGTGACGGGGATTAAGGGCCGGCCCAAGGTGGGCTACGACCTGGCCGCGCTCATTCTGTCCATCGAAATCTTTCTGGGCTGGAGCCGGGTGCGCAAGGCGTTTATCGCCGGCGCGGGCCACTTGGGCTCGGCGCTGCTCGGCTACAACCGCTTCCAGCATTACGGGCTGGAAATCGTTGCGGCCTTTGACCGCGACCCCGACCGGGTGGGGACCAAGGTGCACGGTCGCGAGGTGCTTCCCATCAACAAGCTCGCCGGCCTGGCCAAGCGGATGCGCGTGGAGGTGGGCATCATCACCGTTCCCGCGCCGGTCGCGCAGGAGGTGGCCGATTTGATGGTCGGCGGCGGCATCCGCGCCATATGGAATTTTGCGCCCACCAAGATCAACGTGCCCGCAGGCGTCATCGTGCAGAACGAGGACCTCTACTCGTCGCTGGGCGTGCTGCTCCAAAAACTGAGCGCCGCACACCGGCTCCGCTAATCCCCGAGCCTGAACATGCTTCGGGCGTGGGGATGCTCCTTTTTGGCGCGCACGCCAAGAACGTGTGGGACAGGCGCCCTCGCCTGTCGTCCCAGATCGCCAATCACAGGCCGACAGCCGAGGGCGGCTGTCCCACATTCCCAAGCCTTCTTTCTTCGTCGGATCGCCGCCGCAGGCGGTCTGAGGCGCGCAGTGTCTATGCCTCAGTTTCGCCTCAGTTGCATTCGGGCTCGAGCGGACCGGCCAGCTCCTTGAGGAAGAAGAGGCGTCCCGGCATGGTCGGCATGAAGGTGCTGGGGATCCACTGGGTGGGCTGGTGGTGAAGCGACGCCCACAGGGACATGCCCTGCCACATCATGCCGCGGCCCAGCGCGCCGTCGGCGCCGCCGATGCAGCGGTCGGACTGGAGGAAGAGCCCCGGGCCGACCGTGTTGGCGCGGGTCGGCACGAGCGTGGTGCGGCTCTTGAAGCTGGTGATGGCGTTCTGCTCGACGGTCATCGGGCAGAGTTGCGCGCCGAGCCGGTGCGTGTCGGCCTTCCACGCGGCTAGGGTCGAGTACTCCTCGGCGAAGTGGGGCTCCCAGAAGGCGATGTGGCACGCGCGGCCGATGCCGTAGACCGTCACAAGCCGGGCGCCCTTCTCCTTCAGCAGCTTGATCTGCGCGGCGTACTTGGGCAGCGCGGCGGTGGTGGCGAAATGGCGCTGCTTGGCCGGGACAGTCAGCTTGCCAAGCGGTCCGTAGAACGCCTGCTCCATGGCGTTCTGGAACGCGCCGGGATCATCGGCCGGAAGGGTGTTTCCCTCGGCGTCGCTCCACTCGTCCATGTTGAACCCGTGCACGTGCTTGCAGTCCACGTTCCACGCCTTGAGAAAGAAGACCGCCCAGCGGTACATGCCCATGGGCCCCACGGGCAGGATGAAGGCGATCTGCTTCTTCTCCGCCTTGGCGTGGGCAATCTCCAGGGCGATTTCATGGCCCATCATGGTGTCGAAATCGGCCAGGGTCTCGCAGGGCACGGCCTCGAACTTCTTGCTCCACCACTCCTCGGGCTCGGTGATGGTTTCGGGCTTGCGCGCGCAGATGTCGTCAAGCGCGGCCAGGTCCCAGCCCCTGGGGAAGAACCCCTCCAGCAGGGAGCCGGCGATGGTGGTCATGAGATTGATGGGCATGGAAAAATCCTCCGGGTTTCGCGCGCGGCGCGCTTCAGGTGGTTACAGTTTTTCGCGGACACTGCGCACCTTGTCGTCCATGCTCTGCAGACGGTCGGTGCGCGTGCCCAGTTTCAGGATGGTGGAGACGCGCGGCGCGCCCATTTCGTGGACGACCTCATGGCAGCGCTTGACCGCCGCCATGACGTTGTCCCATTCGCCCTCGATGTTTGTGCCGTAGGCGTGAAGCTGGGTTTGCAGCCCCGCCTCCGCCAGCACCTTTTCACACGCCGCCACGTACGGGGACAGCGAAATCCCCGCATTGAGCGGAATAATGCACAAGTCGGCAATCACATGCATGGCATGGTCTCCAGCACGCCGCCTCCGGCGCGCGGTGCCCATCTTACACCGGCGCGCAAAACATGTCCAGCACGGCCGCTTGTCTGTGCTACCATAAACCCGGGCAAACAACGGAACGAAACGGAGTTTTCAGGCCTTATGGCGGACAAAAACGTTGTAATCACCGGTGCCGGCGGCTTTGTCGCGGGCGGAGTCGTGCTGCAGGCGCCCGGGCACTGGACGGCGCACGCCGTGTCGCGCGGGCCCGCGCCGGTGGCGCGGCCGGGCCTGGTGTGGCACACGGTCGACGCCGGCGCGCCGGGACGGCTGGCCGCGGCCATCCGCGATTTGCGGCCCGACGCGGTCATCCACACCGTTGCCAACCCGAACATCGACTATTGCGAAACCCACCGGGACGAGGTGGTCTGGGTCAACGTTGAGCTCGCGCGGGAGGTGGCCGGGGCGGCGGAGGCCGTGGGCGCCAAACTGGTGCACTGCTCGACGGACAACGTCTTCGACGGAAGGCGGGGCATGTACCGCGAGGACGACGACCCGGGGCCGGTGAACTTCTACGGCCTGACCAAGCTGCGCGCCGAGGAGGCCGTGCTCGCCGAGTGCCCGGGGGCCGTCATCGCGCGCGTGGCCATTGTCATGGGCCTGCCGCTGCTGGGCAAGGGCGCGCCCTTTCTGGTGCGCATGGCCAATGCCGTCGCCGAGGGGCGCAAAATTGTCACGCCGTCCAACGAGGTGCGCACGCCGGTGGACCTCATCTCGCTGGGGCGCGCGCTGATCGAACTGGCGGAGAACGACTTTGCCGGCGTGATCCATCTCGGCGGCAGCCAGCGCATCGACCGGGTGGGCATGATGAGGCTCATCGCGCCGCGCATGGGCGTTGATCCCGCGCTGGTCGAGCCCGGCCCGGCGGACAACCTGCCCGCGCCGCGCCCGCCGGACTGCTCGCTCGACAACATGCTGGCCCAAAGGGTGCTCAAGACCTCGCTGCCGGGCATCCTCGGTGGCCTGGAACGCGTCCTCGCGTTCCGCGACGGCCGCCCGGAGCGCTGAGCGCGGGCCTTTTCCGCCTACTCCGATTCTGGGGTCAGGTCCATGTTGATCGGCGGCCGGGGCGGGCCGTCATAGGGGGTGTCGCGCTTTTTCGGGTCGTCGGTGGGCGGGCCCAGGGTGAGCGCCTCCGGGTCGGTGATGGGGTCGGGCGGCAGGATGAACCCGTAGTAGCGGCCCATCCAGTAGTCCTCCAGCCAGCCGGTCGGCTCCATGACTTCGTGAAACTTGGGCTTGTGGTCCAGGAAGAGGGCTCCGCGGTCGACCCGCTTGGCCTCGCTTTCGCGCGGCGAAATGGCGCGCCCGCCGATGCCGTTGTAGGCCACGTACCCGGGCGGCGTGGCCAGGTCGGTGCGGTGGGAATTCTGATAGGTGCACTCCTCCAGTTCAAGGCGCCACTCGCGCAGGTGCTGGACGGAGGGATTGACCTCGCAGTCGTTGCCGGTGATGGACCCGTAGATGAAGTTGAACCAGGGGACCTGCTCCATGCGCTTGACTTCCCAGGTGCGCTCGAGGCTGCGCATCAGGATGGAGCGCAGATGAATGTCCTTTTCATAGCGCAGCGCGGGCCAGTAGGCCTGGAAGGAGAGCCGGTCATCCCACTGCGCGACCTGCTCGGGCGGGAAGGTGATGCGCTGGCGCACGATAAAGTCGATGTAACCCCATTTGGCGAGCTGCTGGAGCGCGTCGGCGTATTTCTGGCTGCCGTTGCTCATCGCGTATGCGGTGATGGCGTAGGAGGCCGCCTCAAGCGCGTTCAGGCCGCGCCCGTAGAACCCGTAGGGTTTGAGCAGATAATCGGTGTCCCAGCGTCCCCAGC
>CAIUWO010001010.1 GCA_903902895.1 Candidatus Hydrogenedentota bacterium
CACCGCCTGCAGTAGATTTTCTGCCCCACTTTGTGCCTCCTCAGTTGATGGGGGCGTCTATCGAACCGCTTTGGACGGCCGGAACAGGCGGCCTGAGATCAAATATCGCCTTAAGCCCGGACGGACTAACACTGCTTGCGGGTTACGATGATGGGCAGGCGCGCCTGTTTGACGCGACAGATGGCCATTTCCTGCGGCTTCTAACAGCGTGTGGCCTGTGCGCCCATGCCAGCTCCATAGGTTTGGTGACCTTTTCGGCAGACGGCACACGCGCTCTCACCGTGGCTTACGACCGTGCTGCAAAGGTATGGGATGTGGACAGGGGAACACTCCTCGGTGTGCTTACGGAGACGCTTAACCAGGACGCTCCTAATTTCGGTGCGTTCGCCTTGTCGCCGGACGGGTCGAGCGTCTTGGTCATGAATGAAGAACCAGTCCTGTGGAAAGTGGACTCACAAAAGACGGTTAGTCTGCCATTGGAATTCGGAGAGGCGTGCATCGCAGTGGCATTTTCTCCGGACGGGAAGAGAGTTCTGTCGGGAGACTATGACCGAGCATGGCTGTGGGACCTCGAAACTGGCCAAAAGATACACAGGTTCCCCCACTCGTGCTATAGAGCCAACATTAATTCTGCGGAGTTCTCAAGAGACGGGAAGACGCTGCTACTTGCCGGCTACACAGGCGATCCGAGGATATTCGATGTGGAATCAGGCAAGCTGGTAACCACCTTTGGGTCACCCTATGATCATACTGACGCATGCTGCTCCAAAACCATCCTGTCGCATGACGGAAACCGGGCGGTCACATTTCGGGCAGAGAGCGGGGCGTGCTTCTGGGACGCCAACAGTGGCAAGCCATTGGGGAACAACTCAAAGACTGCATGGTATGGCAATCGGGATTTCCATTCCGGGGTGTTTAGTCCCGACGGCATGACCGCATACTTGACGAGCAGGTGGGGTCATATTGAGGTCGAGGATATCGCGAGCGGAAACGCGGTGCGCGAACCTTTCTGGATTTCTGACAACATATACGTGGCATCCTTTGACGCGAAGGCCGGGCAGATTCTGGGGGGAGAATTCGTGACCGGGCGCATATCCCTATGGAACGCGGAAACTGCAACGAAAGTCTCGCAGTACATGATTCCGCTTGGCAAGTACCAGGACATCGGTTCAGTCGCGCTCTCGGGAGAACTGGCCGCCGTTGGAATCAATTCTAAAGGGATTGTCGTTCTCGACGTGGAAACGGGAAAAACACTGCAAACTCTAGACGAAGAATCCGACCAGCAAGTCGCTCTCGAATTTTCACCCGATGGAGAGCGTATTCTTGTTGGGATTAAGCACATGGGTATGCGGTTGACTGTGTGGAAGTGGAAGACAAATGAACGAACGACGCTAATCAACCTGTCTGATACCTCGTTGGGACTTTCCCGATTCACCGTGATGGGTGCCCGTGCGTTAGCCCTTGAGGAAAGCGGAGAGGCCACTCTGTGGGATGTCGACAATAAAAGGCCGCTGAGACACTTTGCCCCCAAATTGGGACATCTGACCACCGGTGCCATTTCGCCGTCCGGGAAGGTGGTTCTTCTGGGTTCTGCGATGGGGATCTCGACAATATGGGACGCGGAGAGTGGCACAAGACTGTGCTATCTGGCGGGTCACAGCAACTCGGTATATGGCGCCTGCTTCTCTCAGGACGACGCGTTGGCGGCGACTTCTTCCAATGTTCCGTCACGCTTTCAAGACAGTTATGGCGAAATTAAGATATGGGAATCCGCCACTGGGCGTCTGTTGAAGAGCATCAGATGCGAAAACGGTTCTTACGTCAGCCTTTTCTTTTCCCTGGACAGCAAGTTTCTCTTCATGCGTGAAGCAGGGGTTATACGGAAATGGCCGGTGTTCGGCACCGCCGTCCCAGACGTGGTGGGGCAGAAGGCATCCGTCGCCACACAAGTTCTGGAATCCGTGGGACTTGATTCGGTCATCACAGAAACCATCACAGACGGGTTGCCACCGAGGTTGGTGTCCAGCCAAGAACCCAATGCACATACAGTGGTTCCTGAACACAGCCCGGTCAAACTGGTCGTTTCTACCACGTCCTAGTCTCGCCCCAACGGTCTATCTGGACTGTACGCAGCATGCTCTATCCCGTATTCGTCCGTGCGGTAACCCCGTTATCCGTGCTACACTTCCTGCCAGTCAGGGGACCATGTCGAACCATGACAAACGACACAGACAACAACCCCGTCCGCCGCCCCGCGACGGTGCGCGAGATGGCGGAAGACGATCGGCCGCGCGAGCGGCTGGAACAGTGCGGCGCCGAGGCGTTGAAGGACGCGGAACTGATGGCGGTGCTATTTCGCACGGGCACGCGCGAGACGAATGCCGTGGCGCTTGCGGAACTGCTGCTGGGCCATTTTGACCACAGTCTGCGCCGGATTTCGCAGGCATCGCTGGAGGAACTCCAGCAGGTGAAGGGCATCGGCCGGGTGAAGGCAATAGAGATCAAGGCTGCGCTGGAGCTGGGCAAGCGGCTTGAAGCCCACAAGCGTCCGGCGGTGGAGCGGATCCGGTCTTCCGAGGACGTTGTGCGGCTGCTGATGCACAAGTTCAAGGAGTATGAGACGGAACATTTTAAGACGCTGCTGCTGAACACCAAGAACGAGGTTCTGAAAACCATTGAGGTGTCGCACGGCGGGATTGACGGCACGGAGGCGATGCCGCGCGATGTGCTGCGCCAGGCGGTGCGCGAAAGTGCCGCGGCGATTATCGTGGCGCACAATCATCCCAGCGGCGACCCGGAACCGAGCCGCGCGGACATTGCGCTGACCAAACGGCTGTCGGAAGCGGCCCAGATTGTCGGTATTTCATTGCTGGACCATGTGGTATTTGGTGATGGACGCCATGTTAGCCTGAAAGAAAGGGGCCTGATGTGAACCCTGCGTTTAACGGTTGGAAAGAGGGATTGATGTACTACGGCCCGGTCATCGCCGTGGGCGTGTTGCTGTGCCTGGCCCTGCGCCCCTGGGGCTACTGGTGGGTGGGCGTTCCCGTCGTGGTGCTGGGCTTCGCCATGATGCTGTTCTTCCGCGATTTCCCGCGGACCATCACGGCCGCGCCCAACGAGGTGAGCTCCCCGGCGGACGGGACGGTCGTGGCCATTGAGGACCTGCCCGATTCGCCGCATTACAGCGGACCGACGCGCCGGGTAAGCATCTTCATGTCCGTGTTCAGCGTTCATGTGAACCGGGCCCCCTTCGACTGCACCGTCAAGGATGTGCGCTATGCGCCGGGCAAATTCCGCGACGCCCGCGACCCCGATTCGAGCAAAATAAACGAATCCAACGCGATTTGGCTGGACACGGCGAAGGGGCCAATCACGGTCCGCCAGATTTCCGGGGCGGTGGCGCGGCACATCGTGTGCCCGGTGAAACCGGGAATTCTGTTGACAAAAGGGGAGAAATTCGGGATGATACGCTTTGGCTCGCGCGTGGAACTCTATCTCCCGCCGGGCACGGAAGTCTGTGTGAGCCTGAATCAGAAAGTGCATGCCGGAACCACCATAATGGCACGATTCCAATGAGACTCTACACCCTCCGCCGCCACGGCAGCACCGCCCCGCACCGTTTCAGGCCGGTCAACATCGCCGCCAGCGTGATGACCACCATGAACCTGTACATGGGCATGGCCAGCATATTCCACAGCATCGGCAACGAATTCACCGCCGCGGCAAACTGCATCCTGCTGGCCATTGTCTTTGACATTCTGGATGGTTTCGTCGCCCGGCTGACGAAAAGCGTGTCCGAGTTCGGCAAGCAGTTGGACAGCCTGTGCGACCTGGTATCTTTTGGTGTGGCCCCGGCCGTGCTGGTGTTCATGGCCTATCTTCCGGAGGGCACTCAATTGACCCTCGGCCCCCGTGGCGGGGCGATTGCGGGGGCGGTCGGCTCCTACATGGGCATCATCTACGCCATCTGCACGGCACTGCGCCTGGCCCGGTTCAACACCTTCCAATCCGACCGGCGCGACTCCTTTATTGGGTTGCCGTCCCCCGCAGCCGGCGGTACCTTGGCGGCCTTTGTGCTTTTCCTGCAGTATTTTGAAAACAAGGTATCCGTGGACCCGCTGGCCTACTTTATGCTCGGCCCCACGATGGTGGTCTTAGCCATCCTCATGGTCAGCACGGTGCCCTACCCCAAGAACCGGTTC
>CAIUWO010001011.1 GCA_903902895.1 Candidatus Hydrogenedentota bacterium
CCACATCATGGCCGCCTTTTCCCGCGACCTCATGCATTGGACCGCACATCCGGAACCGCTGTACAAGGCGGGCGGCAATCCCAGCGGCCTGGACAAGCAATACGCCCACAAAATCTCGTTGGTGTACAACCCGAAGAGCGAGACGTTCCACCTCTACTATTGCGCCTGTGGCAGCAAAGGCCGCGGCATCGGGCTGATCACCAGCAAACCGCTCACTAACAAAGAGAGGACTGAACAATGAAACGCATACTGACAGTTGGATTGATGATGGTTGGATAGGTCTATTATTCGAACCTCCAACATAATGGCACTCCGTTTATCGGTTCCGTGGACCAAAAAAACTAAGAAAGAAGAGAGATCAAATGTTATGAGGAAATTAATACTCCTGACAGGGTTTGTGTTGTCGTTTAGTTGTGCCGCTCAGGCAGGTTTATGGAAATCCGATGTGGTGCCGGTTCAGCTCCGGTGTGAATACCGGGAGAATCCGTTGGGGATCGACAGCCGCGTCCCTCGGCTGTCGTGGAAACTTGAAACTTCCGCCTCCGCAAAAGTAGCTACGGCGGACAGGGGAAACCTGTCCGCCTCGGGCGGATCCGCCGGTGGCGGAAAACTGGATAGGGGAATAAAACAAACCGCATATCAGATACTGGTGGCGAGTTCGAAAGAGTTGTTGAAGAAGGACAAGGGCGACCTGTGGGACAGCGGGAAGGTGGCATCGGAGCAGAGTGTTTTGGTTGATTGTATTGGTAAACCGCAGGGATCCTGGAAGCCATGTCATTGGAAGGTGCGGGTATGGACAGCGAAGGATGAAGGCGGAAACCTGAAACCTGAAACGGGAGTATGCAGCGACTGGAGTCAGCCGGCGTCTTGGACGATGGGTTTGCTCGAGCCTGGGGACTGGCAGGCGAAATGGATAAGCGCCGGGACAATGAAACACGAGTCGCTGTTGTTGCGGCGCGATTTCACCGTCAAAAGCCGCTTGCGCCGCGCGGTCGTGGCGGTCTGTGGGCTCGGGCACTATGAGCTGACGCTCAACGGCAAAAAGGTATCGGAAGATGTTCTGACGCCAGGTTGGACCAAGTACAACAAAACCTGCCTCTACGACATGTACGATGTTACGGAGTCCCTGCGGCCGGGCAACAACGCCATGGGGTTGTTCCTAGGGAACGGCATGTATAACGTCAAAGGCGGGCGTTATGCCAAGTTCACCGGTTCGTTCGGCCCGCAGAAAGCCATCGCGCAACTCCGTCTGGAGTTCGAGGACGGCACCAGCGAGACGTTGGTGACCGATGAGCAGTGGCGCGTCCACTCCGGTCCGGTCACGTTCACCTGCGTGTACGGCGGCGAAGATTATGACGCGCGACTGTGCCAGTCCGGATGGGATCAGCCGGGATTCACCGCCGCCAAGTGGGAGCCGGCGGTGGTCACGCAAGGGCCGGGCGGGGCCTTGAAAGGGCTGTCCTGCGCCGCGCCGCCGGTCCGCGGTTTCGACACGCTCAAGCCGGTCAAGACCACGGTCATCAGGCCGGGCGTCACGGTCTACGACCTTGGCCAGAACGCGGCACAATTGCCGCGCATCACGCTCAGCGGGCCGCCGGGAGCCTCCGTCAAGCTGTCGCCCGCCGAGATTGCCGGACAAGACAACTCGATCCATCAGGGCAGCGTCGGGGGCAACATTTCCTGCAGCTACTGGCTGGACGGCAGCGGAC
>CAIUWO010001012.1 GCA_903902895.1 Candidatus Hydrogenedentota bacterium
CTCGACCTCGCGGGACTTATCCGGTTTGTACGGCAGAGATAGAACGCGCCAATCACGGCGCGGCGGTGCTGAAAAGAATTCGCGCGACCGCGCAGGGCGGCAGTGTCACCTCGACGCTCTTTCCTTCCTTCAGCGCCGGCTTCTCCTCCACCCGCTCAAACTCGCCCCTGACCTCGAGGGTGCGGGGTTTCAGCAGACTGACAGTGCATTGCGGTGTTCCGGTGAAGTTGGCCAGTGACAGTTCCAGCGTGTGCGCCGTGTCCGTGTTCCGGTTGAGCGCAGTGACGCAGAGTAGCCCGCCGTCGGGGGCCACCGAGGCGCAGAGGTCAATGTCGGAGGAGGTTTCGGGCGTCTTTAGCAGGCGGTTGCCCTGGTGCGCCGCGTAGAGCGCAAAGACCTGTCCGGCGGGCTCCATTGCGCAGGCGGATGGTTCCACCCGGATGGCGCCCTCGGTCACCGGCTGAAAATAACCGGCCAGCACGAGCCCAAGCGGCTCCGCTTCGCGGCAGAACAGGTTGAGCATGCCCGCCGCAAAAACGCCGCTTACCGTGTCGCCGGGCCGGCCCCAATAGGAATTCCATTCATAGAAGGCCATGCCAAGGCGCCTGCCGCCGGGGGCCGCGCGGTCCGCAAACTTTCGCAACGCGCGCATGAGTGGGAGCACCTCGCGCCGGGGCGCCTCAACGACGCCTTTCATGGTCACCTGCTCGGGTTTGGGGAAGTAATAGCCCGTCTGCACCAACCCCAGCGAATCGCCCGCCTCCGCCAGCAGCGGCGCGAGCCAGTCCTTGAACACGGCCGGGTCATGGGCCGGGGCGCAGCCGATGAGTTCCAGACCGGGATCGGCCTTCTTCATGGCTTCGGCAAAGTGGCGGCTCCTGACGGCGCACGCCCTGGGGTCCCGGTCTTTGACCAGGCTGATCCCCCAGATTTCATTGCCCACATACCAGTACTTCACGCCGTAGGGTTCGGCGTGTCCCCGTTCGGCGCGGACCCGGCCCCACCGGGTCTCCGGTCCGCCGTTGCAGTATTCCACCCAGGCCGCCGCCTCTTCGGGGCTGCCCTGGCCGTAGCGAATGGTAATGGCCGGGACACAGTTCAGTTCGCGGCAGAGCGCCATGTACTCGTCGATGCCAATCTCGTGGTTGTCATAGCCGTCCGTGTCGGGAAGCAGCCCGTCCCATTGCGCCGGACCCAGCGGCGGACGCTGATCGACCGGCAACAGGCCGTCCTGCCAGACGTAATACTCCGCAAAACAGCCTCCCGGCCACCGCAGACAGCCGGGCTGGAGCGTCTTGAACAGGTCCACAACGTCCCGGCGCATGCCGTGAAAGTTGTTCGCGGGCATCAGGGATACGGCCCTAATCCAGAAAACGCCCTCCGCCCTGCCGCCGATCTCCAGCCGCGCGTTCGCCTCTGTTGCACTGGCCGTGAAGGAGCCTTCCCACAACTGCCAGTCACCGGGCTGGACAGTCGTTTCTGCCTGATGCACCGTTCGCGTTTTCCCGGCATCCATGATGCGAAGCCAAAGGGTGCTCCCCTTTTCCGTCCTCACCCGTACCCGGAAAGCATATTGTGTGCCTTTCTCGAAGGACAGCCACGACTGCTGCTGTTCAATCCAGCCGCCAAGCGCATTGCCGGCCTCCACGCGCACCGAGTGTTTGCCGGCATAGGGCGCCGTTTCGTCCATCGACACCCGCCCGCCGCTGTCCTGCCCGCACCACCGCTTGGGGACCCCGTTCTCCACGGCGGCGAATTTTCGGTTGGCCACCATTTCCGCGCTGATCCCCTGCCATAGGGCGCGGCGGGTGTGCTCCAGGTTGTGGCCGAACAGCAGCGGAGAAATGACGGCCCCGGTCCTGTTCACGTCCAGTTCGATGCGGGACTTGTCCGCCGCAACTGCCGCGCCGCATAAGGCGCCCAGACATATTCCCGTAAAGGCGATGCCCATAAGGCGTGAGGTGTATTTCATTTGCGCTCCCAACAGGCAGTTTCCACGATTGTCTCTGTTGCAAACAAACGCAGCTCCTCCTCCATGTCCGCATTTTGAGGTCATCCACCGGCAACTGTCCCGGACAACCATGCCAGACCGGCATAATAAGGACTTTGTCTCGGCAAAACCAAACGACACGGGCGGGGGGGCAAATCCCGCGTAAAAACTGTCGCATTTTGTGACGAAAGTGTGTATTATGAACTCAAGGTTGGCTTAGGTTCGTGTGCAGGGGCAAACTGTCTTTTTTTACGGGTGTGGGAGTTAGGTATGACGAACGATGAAGCCAAGGCGCTCTATGACCGGGCGCAAGTATTGTTTGGGGAGAATGAATGCGCGCTGGCGCTGGATATTCTCGACCGGCTGGACCAGGAACGGCCCAACAGCCGCCATGTGAATTACCAGCGGGCGCTTTGCCTTGCAGAACTGGGCCGCAAGGACGAGGCGGAACAGTGCGCGCAGCGGCTGGACGGCAAGCTTGACGCGGGTGCCATGGGCAGGCTGCACGACGCCATCAACAAGGTCTATCTGCCGCGCGCGGGCACGCCCGTTCCGACACCGCCGCCGGACGAGCCGGCCGCCAACGTGCTCACCGTCCAGGAGGTCTATCCCGCCTCGACGGACCAGTGCACGATTATGGCGCGCATCCGCTCCGGGGTGTTTCACGTGAACGACGAACTCGTGATTATCGCGCCGGCCAACCGGCGCATCGCGGCCCCCATTCTGCGCATTGGCACAGCCGAAACCCCCATCAAGCTGGTGCGTGCCGGGCAAACCGTGTCGATGCTGATCCAGGTGGACCCTGACCAGGTCGTTGTGGGGGCCTCGCTGAGTGCAACCGCCCATGAGGAAGCCTACGCCGCCACGATGGCGGTCGACCGGGATGCGCATCCCAAGACGGCGGCCACCCGGGAAATGACGCAGGAACTCACCGCGATTGACAAGATGATGAAGCGCGGCGAGTACGGCGACGCGGAGCGTCTCCTGAACGTGCATCTGCTGCAGCATCCGGGCCACTATTCGGCGCACCGACTGCTTGCCCAACTGTACCTTGACGCGCCGGCCCCGCTCGGAAACGCCAAAATTGCGGCCGAGCAGATAGGCAAGGCCTACGAGAAGGGTGGCGCCAAGGACCTGTCCGTCATCCATGTGCTGGCCGAGGCGCGCGGCCGGAACGGCGACCCGGAGCAGGGACTGGCCTTTCTGGAGCGGCTGGACGCGCCGGGCACCGAGCCTGAGGCGCGCAGCGCCCTCGCGCAGTGGGTGCACGACTACAGGAGCCGTTTTAATCTGGGCCACGTGTGGCAGTTTGCCGACACCTACGGCGAGGTTATCTACGAGGCCTCCAACCATGACGATGCCCTCCGCGCCTTCACGAAGGGGGCTGTGCCGCGCGATGCGCGGTGCCGGCGCGACCGGGTGGGGGACTGGCAGCCGGTTGACGCCATGCTGGCCTACGAGTCCCCCGAAATCGCCAAATTCCTTGGCATTGAACTCGGACAACGTCCCAGCAAGACCCTGTTCGTGCTGATCATTGCCCTCGTTCTGGCCATTCTTTTCACCATATTCGCGCCGATGCTTCTGCGCTGAACACGTTCCGGCCGGCCGCCGAACACAACCCCATCCAGCGGAGACTCCCCGATGTTAAGTTGCCTCCTCATCGCGGGCGCACTGGGTATGGGAACCCTTTCCCTGGAGCCTGTGGACGCCGACATCCGGGCGGGCCGCTGCGGGGAATTCCGCATCCTCGGCGTCGGCCCGTTGCCGGGGAACCCCTTCGACCCCGATGAAATCCTTCTGGATGCGGTGTTTACCGACCCCGCCGGGAAGACGGCCCGCATCCCGGCCTTCTGGAAACAGGATTTCACCCGTGCCCTCGTTGATGGAAAAGAGACGCTGCAACCGGTTGGTGAGCCCGGATGGCGCGTCCGCTACACCCCGTGGGAGGGTGGTGCGCACCGTTGCGAGTTTCTGCTGGGCCAAAACGGGGCCGCACCATCGCCTTCAGGCACCTCCACGGTGACAGTCCCCGCCGCGTCGACCCCGCCGCGCGGGTACATCCGCGTCGAGCCCCGGAAGAAACGGTTCTTCCAATACAGCGACGGCACCCCGATGCCCCTGCTGGGCGGCAACCTGTGCTGGCCCGGCGCGCGCGGCACCCATGATTACGAGGACTGGCTGCCCGCGTTTGCCGATGCGGGCATGAATTTTACCCGGCTGTGGATGTGGCCGACCGCATTTGGCATCGAGGTCCTTCCGGGCGAGCGGCTGAACTACAACCAGTCGCAGGCGTGGCGGCTGGACTATGTGATGGGGTTGGCCGCGGACAAGGGGGTGGGGGTGATGCTCTGTATCGACTACCACGGCATCTTCCAGGACGAGAAGGACATGTGGGGCGGCAACGACTACTGGCCCACCCATCCCTACAACCAGACCCAGGGCGGTCCCTGCGCCACGCAGAACGATTTTTTCACCAACCCGGACGCGCGCAGACTCTACGAAAAAAGGCTCCGCTATCTGGTCGGCCGCTACGGCGCATGGCCGTCCCTGCTCTGCTGGGAGTTCTTCAACGAGATCAACAACGTCTACTTCAAACTCAAGCGAAACGATGTCATCCAGTGGCACGGCGACATGGCCGATGCGCTGCACGCCATGGACCCTTTCCGACACCCCGTCACCACCAGTTTCGGCGGCGTGTTTGAGGACCGAAAAATGTGGGAGCTGCCCGCGCTGGATTTCACCCAGTACCACCTCTACTGCGACGACGTGCGCGGGGGTACCGGGGTTCATATCGCCGAAACGGGGCAGCGTTTTGCCGAACGCTACGGAAGGCCCATGGTGGTTGGCGAGTTCGGCGCGACCTACAAGAACGACGGGCGCGCCGTTGATCCGAATGACTGGTGCCTGCGCCAGGGGTTGTGGGCCGGCATGCTCGCGGGCACGGCCGGCACCGTGATGCCCTGGTGGTGGGAGGGACTGCAGACCAACAACCGCTATCCTCTGTGGACGTCCCTGTCCAACTTCATCAAAGACACTGGCTTTGGCGGCGCGGCATGGCATCCTGCCGAGGCGGTGACACCGCCCGAACCCCAGCCGGACAAGAGTCCGCTTGCACCCGAGCCGGGCGCGGCACCCTTCACCGCGGAACTGCGCATCGACGCCGGGTGGGATACGAAATCAGCGGGCGACCTGACCCTGCGCGGTCCCGAGGACGGGGACGCGCCGCCGCTGCCGTCCTACCTGCACGGGTCGGCCCATGAAAGGCTGCGCCGGCCCTTCCGCATTCAGGCGTTTTTTGGTGAGAGCGCCTCGGTGCGCGTGCAGGTGGATGCCGTGTCCGACGGGGCCAAAGTGGCCGTGCGCGTGGACGGCGCCACGGTGGCCGAGCGGGAAATCCCGAACA
>CAIUWO010001013.1 GCA_903902895.1 Candidatus Hydrogenedentota bacterium
ATCCTGTTAATCCCGTCCATCCATGTCGATTTCTCTTCCCCTCGCTTGACTGTCCTCCCCGTGCGTTCTATGCTCTTCTCCGGGAACCAACAGAAGGATCTTATCCATGCGACATGTCGGGCGACTCGGTCGTTTACTTGGATCCATTCTCGTCACACTCGCTGCGGTCGTGCCGCAAGTCTACGCATCCTCTCTGGAGAATGAGGCCTGCCGGCTGGTCTTGGATAAACACGGCAGCGTGACCGAGTGTTTCTTTCATCATCCGGGCGGGTGGGAACCGGTCTCCATGCGCCAAGATGAATATGCGGGTCCTGCATGGGTTATAGAGGGGAAGACCGTTACGCTGAAGCAGGACGCAGATGATTCGTCGTCGTATTCAGGCCACGCCGGAAAATTGCATGTAACCCTTCGCTATTCCCTTGCGGGCACCAGGCTGGCTGTCAGGGCTGGAATCCAAAACACGGGCAAGGAGCCGGCGGAGAAGGTTCAGGCGGGACTTCGGCTGGGTGTGGACACATATATGGAGAAGTATCCCGACTGGAACGACCGGTACTTTCCGACACTGCTGCGCTGTGAGCGGACCCATTTCTGGGGCTACCTGATGACGCCGCGCGGACGGATTCTGACGGTGGGCTCGCCCGACCCGGTTGCCTCGTGGCACATGGATTACCGACAGGGACTGCACCGCATATACACGGCCACGCTCGACCTGCTCCATCCGGGCCCGCTGCCGGCGCGCCATCCGCAGGGACTTGACACGCTGGCCCCGGGCGAGGAGAGGTCATGGACGCTGTACTTTGAGCCTGTTGAATCACTCGACATGGTGAAGCCCCGGCTTGCCAAATCGCTTGGCGTGCCCATGATCGACGGTGACCGGTACACCGTCGAGCCCGGCGGCGAGACCAACCTGACGGTGCTGGGCGGGGATCCGAAGAAGGAAGCCTACCGACCGGGCGAGCGGCCTGGCCAGTACACGTACACCGCCGCAACAAACGGCAAGACGGCGGAGGCCGTTTTCAGCGTTCGTCATCCTTGGTCATGGTATGTCCGGACGGCGCGCGCCGAGGCGGTGAACAAACCCGCCAAGGCCTCGTCGCATACGGAAAGCTGGTATGGCATGTTTTCCGCCTTTCTTGCCCGCGAGTACTTTCCCGAACCGGCGATTGACGCGCAGGCGGAGGAGAAGTTCCAGGAGATCTTCCCCCTGATGTACAGCCCGAAGGACGGGCTGCCCGTGACGATGCCCGACCGTGTGCAGAATCATGCCTGCATGGGCGGGCTGCTGGCGCAGCGTTACCGGGTGACCGGCGACGTGCATGACCTGGAATGCGCCGCGGCGCTGGCGGATTTCATCATTGATCGGCAGGCGCCGGACGGCTCCTACCGCAGCGGAAAGAGCTACGGAGGAACCCACTACACGTCGGTGGTCTACCTGGGAAAGTCCATCATGGAAGTCATGGCCGGGGAGCGCAAACTGGCCGCCGACCATCCCGAGTGGAAGGAGCGCTACCTGCGCCATTACGACTCGGTGCGGCGCGCCATGGATGAACTGGCAAAGAGTCTCGACAACATCCAGACGGAGGGGGAACTTACGTATGAGGACGGGATGATCAGCTGCAGCTACACCCAACTGGCCATGTTTGCGCTGCTGCAGGATGATCCCGCCGCCCGGCAGAAATACCTGGATGCCGCGCTTTATCTTGCCAACGGGCACCGTTGCCTTTCGCAGATTATTGTTCCCGACAGCCGTATGAACGGCGGGAGCCTTCGCTTTTGGGAGTCCCAGTACGACATTCTCGCCAAGCCCAGCATGCTGAGTTCCCCGCACGGCTGGAGCGCGTGGCGCATCTACGGCCTCTGGTACCTCTACCTGCTCACGGGCCAGGAGGACTACCTGCGCCAGGTAATGAATGCGCTTGGCAGTTGCGTGCAGGTGATCGACGCGAACTCCGGCGAACTGCGCTGGGGTTTCGTTCCAGACCCGTACGTCGAGGCCGACGTATTCGCTCAGGTGCCGGACCGTCCCGGCGTGGGGCGCTGGGAACGGCGTCTTGTGGGTGAACAGTACATGCCCATGATTAGCGGTTGGTTTCATGCCAAACCCAACACCCTTGTCACGGGTTACTGGGGGACCACCGATGAGGACCACCAGGACGGCGGTTGTTGCGACAACGACGTGCATGAAATCTTCAAGTGCCTGGGCGAGGTGGCGCTCACTTCGGCCTATGTGTTGGAGCGCGGAGACGGAACGATCGCCGCGTGGAACTGCAAGGCAAAAACCGGTGCGGACGGAAGGTTGACCATCATTCCAGCGGAGGATGTTGTCAGCCGCATCCACCTTAACCTGCGCTCGGCGAAAACCATTGAGGCTTGTTTTCAGGGCTTTGGCGGTGTTGAGGGAGAATTCACCGGCCTCCAATGGGTCGGGCCGGGCGGCGTGCCGGACACGCTGGTCGCATTGCGGTGACCGCTGGAGGCATGCTTGTCACGGTGCTTCTTTCTATTGCCGTTGTTATTGATAAACCAGAAGGATTCAGACCATGCGTTATGTCGGGTTGATGGCTGTGTTGGCCTTCGTGATTTCCCTGTCTTCATTTTCTTTCGCGCAGGACCCGGTGGTGGACTTTTCCTACGCCTTTTCCACGCCGCACCGGATGACGGTGGCGCCGCCGGAGAGCGGCGACAAGACGCTGCTCGACTGCGAGCCGGGCAATCTTCGGCTCGGCTGGACCTATGAGAACCTCACGACCTATCCGCTTGCCGCGTTCATGACGCCGGCCGCGGTTTGGGGGGTG
>CAIUWO010001014.1 GCA_903902895.1 Candidatus Hydrogenedentota bacterium
CCGGTGAAGGTGCAGTTTTCAGCCGTGCCGCCCTCCATGCCCGCGCCGTATTGTGCATACCCATTTTGCATCGTGAATCCGTTGACTGTCGCCGATTCCGCGGCAAGCACGCACTGCCGTGCTTCCTGCCCGTCGATAACGGTCACATTGGTTTTCCAGTCCCTTTGCGCGCGTTCCGTTTCCGCGCCGGCAAAGCCGCCATACAGCGTGATGTCCGCCTTGAGCTTCACGACTTGTTCCCCGGTGCCGGTGTAGGTGCCCTTCGCCACCCAAACCTCATCGCCCGAGGTGGCGGCATCGACCGCGGGCTGGAGGACGGGGTAGGCCGTGGCCCAACTCTGGCCATCGGGATGCTCCGCAGTGGATGCGGCGCTGACGTGCCACACAGCCGCAGGGGCCATCGGTGAAGTCAGCAGCGCCATGAATAGAAGAGAAAAGACAACCATGCCCCGTCCAAGCACACTGTTCCTCGTAATCATGACCCATCTCCCATGTTCCGACGGTTCCCTTGTCCCGTCATTCCTTTGACCCGAAGTCTCCCGAAATTTCCGCTTTGGAGTCAGCCCAAACCACCGGACTGCAATCCCGTCATGCGAATAGACCAGACCAAGCCCATTCAACAGCTTGAACTAATACAAATCTAATTCTCATACAATTCAATGGCGAGCGAGGTCTTGCCAGAAACTCTCTTAATGCCAGTCGGCCAACCCTTCTCACTATTGAGGTTTGTCATGCTGTCCATTCGACTAAGAAGCAATAGCTATGCCAAACTCAATACGCACCCGCAAGTGGCAGTATTGCAGTGTTTTACGGCATTTTCCATTAAAACATTACGGGCAAAACCGTTATATGTGCTTGCCATTTTCCGTCTTAAATGATAGACTGCCCGTTAAAAGGAACGGAATATATGGAGCGTTTCAACGAAATACTCTTGGATGTCTGGCGCGAGGCCTGCCGCCATGTTGCCATTGGGGAGTCGACCTGCACCATCACCCGCATGTTGCTGGCGCACCTGCCGCTTGCGCAGGTGTGTGTGCGCCGGCTCGACCAGATGAAGTGTGGCTTGGAGACCGTCGCTGTCGGCCTCAGCGACCCCGGCCATTTGCTTGTCGGTGGGCGCACGGAGTGCACCGCCGCGCAACTGGAGACGCTGTTGCGGTGGTGCCGCGAAGGCGAGGTGAAACGATTTCAGGCGGGGGATGGGCCCGACGGGGCGGCTGCGGGGATTCTGCCCGCCGGAATGCAGCGCGACCTGCTCGCCGGACCCCTGACGCATGAGGCGGAGCCTGCCGGTGTGCTGATATTCGTGGCACAGGACGGACTCCGCTTTGAGGACCGCCACGCGGGCATGATGAAGGCGCTGGTCGAGCCATTCTCCGCGGCGCTCGAAAACGACCACCGCCTCCGCGAAATGACGGCGCTGCGCGAGGCGGCCGAGGCGGACAAACAGTCCCTGCTGCGCCGGCTGGGGCGGCGGGAATTGGGTGACGTGATTGTGGGGGCCGGCACGGGCCTTCAATCCGTCATGGAGCGCGTCGAGCTTGTGTCCCGGTCCGACGTGCCCGTGCTGATTCTGGGCGAGACCGGTTCCGGCAAGGAACTGATTGCCCGGGCCATCCACAGCCGCTCCGCGCGCGCGACGGGCCCGGTAATCCGGGTGAATTGCGGGGCGATCCCGCCGGAACTCATCGACTCACAACTGTTCGGCCACGAAAAAGGGGCTTTCACGGGCGCGGTCGAGACCCGCAAAGGCTGGTTCGAGCGGGCCGATCGCGGCACGCTGTTCCTGGATGAGATTGGCGAGCTGCCGCTGGCGGCGCAGGTGCGGCTGCTGCGCATCCTGCAGGACGGCTGGCTGGAACGCATCGGCGGACAGCAGCCGATCAGCGTGGATGTGCGGATTGTGGCCGCGTCGCACCGCGACCTGGCCTCGATGGTCGCCGAAGGCCGCTTTCGGGAGGACCTGTGGTACCGGATCGCCGTCTTTCCCATCTTCCTGCCGCCGCTCCGTGACCGCCGCCAGGACATCCCCCGGCTTGCGCGGCATTTCGCCGAGCGGGCGGCGGTCCGCTTTGGGTTGCCGGTGCTGATGCCCACCGAGGAGGACAACGCCCTCCTGTGCGCCTATGCGTGGCCGGGCAACGTGCGCGAGCTCGGCACGGTTCTGGACCGGGCGGCGATTCTCGGCAATGGCCGGTGCCTGGAAGTCGCCAAGGCGCTGGGGGTCATGCGGCCCGCGCTGGAACCGTGCGCGGGGGTTGCGCCCGGCGCAGGCGCGCCGAACAGCGCCCACCCCTTCGGTCCTCTCGACGAGGCCATGCGCGGGCATATCGAGACCGCGCTGGCGCAAACAAGGGGGCGCATCGAAGGCCCCCACGGCGCCGCGCTTCTCCTGGGCATCAACCCCCACACGCTCCGTGCCCGCATGCGGAAACTGGGCATTGTTTGGAAAGATTTTCGGACCGCGCAATAGGCCGGCCGAACGCGTTCTGTCGGGCGGACTTGAGAGGCGTCGCGGGCCGCCTCGGCGGCCTCAGCGTATGCGTCGCGCAGCAGGTTTTGCGCCGCGTGGACGCGGGTGCTCTCACCGCCGACGCTGCGCAGGTGCTTCCCACCAGCGCCAGCAACACGGAGAAAACAGAATGGCGCATGACGCCTTGCTCCTTCTGTGCCGGACCCGGCGGCAGGATCCCGGTCAGATGCGGATGAATACTTTCTTGCGGTGCATGAAGCCGGCCAGAAGCACCACCAGGCCGAGACTGATGGCGGTGGCGGCAAAGGCGGCCATGCCGCCCTGGGGCTCCCAGTAGTCATCGCCGACGAACCGGGCGGTAATCTGCTGGAAATCCACCAGATTGCACACCATGTAAATGGCCAGCGAGTTGCTTCCGATCCAGAGGAAGGGCGCGGTCCATGCGCGGATTTTCCAGACGTCCACGATTTGGTAGAAGATGCCGAGGAGGATGCAACTGTAACCGCCGGCGGCGAGCACGTAGGAGGAGGTCCATATCTTTTTGATGATGGGGAACTGAAGTCCCCAGGCGTAGCCCGCGGCGAGAAGCACAAGACCGGCGCCCACGAAGTACAGGCCCTTCTTTTGCGCGGGCACGGCGGGATTCTTGATGAAGAGTCCCGCGAAGAAGCCGAGCAGGCAGGTAACCACGGCCGGGAAGGTGCTCAGGTAGCCTTCGGGGTCCCAGGCGCCGTCGTTCTTGCGCAGCGGCAGGTACATGCTGTCGATGTAGTTCGCCCAGTTCTCACCCTTTTCGAAGGAAACCCTGCCCAGCCCCGGCACGGGCACGAAGGAGAGCCATGCCCAGTAGCCTACGAGTAACGCGACACCAATGACCGCCATCTGTTTGGGTTTGAGGTGGATAAACATGATGGAGACGATCAGGTAGCAGAGCGCGAGCCGCTGCAGCACGCCCATGATGCGCACGCCGTCAACGCCTCGTGCCAAGCCTCCAGAGTAGATGACGCCCAGCAGGAACATGAGCGCAAAGCGCTTGAAGACGCGGCGGTAGGCGCCAAATTTGCCCTCCTTTTCGACAATCTTGCCGACGGAGAAGACAATGGCCATGCCGAGCAGGAAGAGAAACAGGGGAAAGATGAGGTCCTCAAACCGGAGACCGCGCCAGTCGCAGTGCTTGAGCTGGTTGGCAAAAACATTAAGAACGGGGTTTTCCGTGAACTTGTCGAGCGTCCTGACGATGGCACCGCCGCCGACAATCCAGAACATGTCGAAGCCGCGCAGCACGTCAACCGACATGACGCGGTCCGCAAGCGGGTCCAAAAGGGGCGAGGTTTGAACTGCATCCGTGGCCATACTGCAACTCCTGATGACGTGTGCGTCCGCGTATAAGTGGCGAAAGACTACTCCTAAGCGGCGGCGAGTTCAATTGCCGGGTGTGGAAAACGCGTAAACCTGTGCGTCCAGCGGGGGAAGCTCCACTGTCAGCGTGCCCATGCCGGCCTGGAAGCCCCCGGGGGATGCGCCGCCTTCAGCGTTACGGACGGAGAGTTCGCTTGTGTCACCGATGCCATAGGCGCGTCGGTCCAGATTCAGCGTTAAATGCCGGGGCCTGTCCGTCACATTGACCAGCACAATCGCCACGGCCCCGTCGCTTGCGCGCCATGCGCTGGCGAGCACGGGCGGACAGGACTTTTCATACCGCTTCAGCGGTTCCTGCTGGCCCGCATAAATGGACAGCCGCGAAATATCGATGGATTCATCGGGCAGACCTGTTGCGGGGGCGCGCAGCATGGTGCCCTGCTGCAGGAACGGCAGCGCCTGCATGCGCAGTTTGGCCAGGCGCAGCGCGAAGGCCAGTTCCTCCGGGCGTTCGTCGAACTGGGACGGATGAAAGTTGGCGATGGTGGGTTGCTGGCCCCATGCAAACGCCCGCGCCTGTTCCAGCCGGAACTGGCCGGAAAATTTCCGGTCCAGCAGTTTCATCGGCTCTTTCGGCGCGCTTTCGGCCGGCCAGAGATCGTCATAGGGCGGCATGGTGAGCGACGAGTAGTTGCCGTAGAAGGTGCCGTAGCCGTGGTAGACGGCGTGGAAGAAAGGGATGGGCTCCCACGCGCCGGGCTGGGCGTAGCGTTCCATGCTCACCTGCAAACTGAGCATGAGGTCCAGATAGGGCAGCCACGCCTCGCCGCAGCCCTCGCCCGAAAGCACCACCTGTCGCGAAGCCTTGGTGCGGTCGCGAATGTCGGCCTGCAACAGTTTGAATCCGCCCATCCAGTAGGAGCCGCCGCCCAGCGGATGGCCATGGGTGGGGTCGTAGCAGGCGAGGCTGGAACAGGCCTGGTCCATGTAGATGCCATCCACGCCGAGGCCGTTGACGGCCTGCCCGGCCAGCCCGGCATACTTGCCCCGCCAGAAATCGGTGCCCATGCACATGGACGCGCAGGGGGATTTGGTGAAGGTGTTGTATACCTCGGGGTGCACCGTGCCCGCCGGGTCTTTGACGGCGAAGCGCTCGGCGTTCTCGTCGGCCCAACTCTTGGTGGTCATGCCCCAGAGGCGCTGGTTCATGTAGACCAAGGCGTGCACGCCCTTGGCCTGCGCATCGCCCAGCGCCTCGCGGAAGGGGTCGGCACCCTCGCGCGGCGGCAGGTATTCGGGAAAGCCGACGTCGTAGGGGCAGCCGTGCCACCAGTGCCAGAATACGCTGACAGGCAGTTGGGCCCGCTCCTGCAGCGCCAGCGCGGGGCCCAGCACCCCGCCCGAACG
>CAIUWO010001015.1 GCA_903902895.1 Candidatus Hydrogenedentota bacterium
TAGGTGTCATAGCCGCCCTCGCCGGAGGTGAAGACGGGGGCTTGGACGAGGGCGTTGCTGGCGGTGTCTGCGGCTTGGGACAGCGCGGGAAAAGTCAGGGTGAGGATGACCACGGCCATGATGCGCGCGCAACGGTTCTGATAATTCATGAATGATGTCCCTCTCGGCCCGGGGTTCGCGAAACGGGTCTGGCCAAGATTGTACAACAGATGGGTGGGAGCGGAATATGGGCGCTGGGAAACGGTTGCGGTGACTGAAGTGTGGTGAGTGCCGCGGCATGGCCGCATGCGGTCAAAAAGGGGCGGTGTTCTTCCGGTGTTGCGGCAGACTGGAACGCTTGCCGCCAATATGGGAGAATCGAGGCGTTCGCAACACGGTTTTACCCGTCACTATGGAGGTGTTTGTCCCATGAATCGCATCGCTGCAATCATGTTTTTCCTTTGCTTTGTATTTTCGTTTCCTGGCCTTGGGGCCGTGGCGCAGGACCCGGCCCCCGCGACCGAGTTGAAGCGGGAGGCCATCGAGTGGTGTGATGTTTGGTTCACCCATGCGGACAAGACGGACAAGCCGCGTGTGCTGCTGATTGGCGACTCGATTGTGCAGGGCTATTTTCCTGTGGTGGAACGGGAGATGGGTGACGCGGTGTATTGGGGCCGGTTCACCACGTCGCGGAGCATCTGCGACCCGGTGTTTTTTCAGGAGCTGGCACTGGTGGTGAAGCAGTACAGGTTCAGCGTGATCCACTTCAATCATGGGCTGCACGGCTGGGGCTATACGGAGGCGCAGTATGCCGAGGCTTTTGACCGGCTGTTGAAGGTGCTGAAGGAGGAGGGCCAGGGGGCGAAGCTCATCTGGGCGACCACCACGCCGGTGCAGTCGGGGTCGTCCATGGGTTCGGACCAGCCGCGGGTTGCGGAGCGCAACAAGATTGCGGCGGAGAAGGTGGCGCAGGCGGGCATGGCGGTTGATGACCTGTATTCGCTGTCCATAGACAAGCCCGAGTTGTATTCGAAGGACGGCGTGCATTTCGCGCAGGAAGGGAAAGAGGCGCAGGGGAAGGCCGTGGCGGGTGCGGTGAGGAAGGCGCTGGAGAAGTAGGGAGGATTGACGCGGATGGAGGAGGAGGGAAAGAAGAACCCCACCCCAGCCCTCCCCTTGTCAAGGGGAGGGAGCAAATATCTGCAGGATGCACCATTCATCGGAAGGCCAAATGACCGATGGGCAAGTCTTCGCGACAAGCATGGACACCCGCTTTCGCGGGTGTGACTGTGGGCGTAAACATACTGTTTCCAAGAAAGCGATTTTATCAGAGTCGCAGTCCTCAGGGGCCGCAGGAGGGGGCATGTACGCACACTTGTTTCTTGCCGGAGAAGAGACCTTGCAGTTCGCCGCGCTTTGTCCAGGATGAATATGGCACTTACCGCACCTCGACCATGACCTCGTTGTGGCGCATGAAGGGCGGGGTCCAGGGCGGGTTGAACTGTGCGGTGGTTGGTCCGCTGGCGGGGGTGATGTTGTCGCCTTTCAGGGCGTCCATCAGCTTTTTTGTCTCGCGTTCCACTTTGGCCTCGGTGGCGTAGCCGCCGAAACTGCGTACGGCGAATTTCTTCTCGGGGACCGCGCGCAAGGTCACTTCGTCGTTGTTCGGCTTGGGCAGTGTTTCGAGGGTGTAGGAACTGGGCATGACAAAGGCCAGTTTGTAGGTGCCCCCCTCCCCCGCTTTCTCGTGGAGCACCGGCGCGGTCATGGCTATCTTTTCAGAGGCGGCCTGCTTTTCGTGGAGCACGGGCGCGGTCATCGCGATGGAGCCTTTGGCGGTGTTGTTGCCGAAAATGTAGTCGGCGACTTTGCCAAAGCCCTTGTTGAGCGTTTCTCCGTACTTTCCGGTGAGCTCCACCTCGGCCACGATATGGGGGGCGTAGCTGCGCACCTCATAGCCCTTTGCCTTGGTGACCAGTTCGTACTTGGGTGTCTCAATGTTTCTTGTGGGCACATAGCCTGCCACCATCCATCCTCCCAAGAGCAGTGCAACAATACCGGCTGCGACCATGATAATCACCTTCATCACTGTTCAGAACCTTTTCGTGTAGACGTGGCAGTAGGGGCTGTGGCCGTTCTTTTCATAGTACTGCTGATGGTTATCCTCGGCCGGCCAGAAGGTGCCTGCCGGGGCCACCTGGGTCACCACGTTTAGCCCCTTGGCCTTCAATATACCAATGAGCTTTTCGGCGGTCGCCTTTTGCGTATCGTTTTGATAGAAGACGGCCGACCGGTATTGAAGGCCAATGTCCGGTCCCTGCCGGTTTACCTGGGTGGGGTCGTGGATTTCGAAGAAGAGCCTTGCCATCTCCTCATAGGAGGTTTGCGCCGGGTCATAGGTTACGCCTATCGCCTCGGCATGGCCCGTGGTGCCGCTGCACACCTGCTGGTAGGTTGGATTTTGGGTATGGCCGCCGACATAGCCCACCTGGGTTGAGATCACCCCCCGCGCCTTCTGGAAATAGTATTCCACGCCCCAGAAACAGCCGCCGGCGAATATGGCGGTTTCGGTCGCGGGCATGGGCGGCGGGGCGGGCTGTGCCGTCGGCGCGGGCGCGGCGACCGTGGCTGCCACGGGCGCATCGGGCACGAAATTGAGGGAAATCGAGTTGACACAGTGCCGCGTGTTCTTGACGGTAAGCCCCTCGCCAAGGAAGACATGGCCGAGATGGGCACCACACTTGGCGCAGGTGATTTCCGTGCGCGACCCGTCGGCGTCGATGCTGCGTTTCACCGCGCCGGGGAATTCATCGTCAAAGCTGGGCCAACCACATCCGGAGTCAAACTTGGCGTCGGACCGGTACAGGGCCGTCCCGCAGCGCTTGCACACGTAGGTGCCTTTCCCGTGGAAATTGTAATACTCCCCGGTGAACGGCGCCTCCGTGCCCTTGTTCACAATTACGCGCTCTTCCTGCGGAGTCAGCGGGTTCATTTTTATGTCCTCGGCCCGGCCGCAGGCGGTCAACGCCATGACCAGCGCCGCCAGGACTAGGGTACGTTGAATTAGCATGGTCAATAACCTCTGCCTAACCCGACATAAAATCGGTGCAGGAAATTCCCGGACGGGCTCTTGCGGTCAGAAAGCTTTATCGGATTTCCGGTAGAGGCCCATAAAGCGCCGTGTCGACGGGTCGTCGCCGTCCATGTCGTCTACGAAGGACAACTCCACGAGTCCGTGGGCGTTGAAGGTGGCCAATTCGGACCTTGTCAGGGGCCATGGCGGGCCTGTATCGGGCTCATGCGGGTCCCTGCCGCGGGCTACCACCAGCACGGTGCCGCCGGGGGCCAGGAACTGGGCGATGTCCCCCATGGCCAGCGGGCGCAGGTCTCCCGGCAGCGACTGGAGGGTATAGGCCTCGAAGACGAAATCGAAGCGATTGGCCCATTGCGCCGGGGCTTGAAAGAGGTCCGCCGCATGGTACTCCACGGTGGAATCTGGAAAGCGTTTTCGGCACCAGGCGGTTGAGATGGGCGAAATATCGAATGCGGTCACGTCAAAGCCGTGCCGCGAAAGTTCTTCCGCGTCGTCCCCCAGTCCGCAACCGACGACGAGGGCCTGCTGTCCCGCCCAATTCGTCTCGCCTTTTTCGAGCCACTGCACCAGCTGCGGATTGGGCCGGGCATCGGCCCATGGGATGGCGGAGATATCTTCCCCCGCCGATGCGTAGACCTCGTCGAACCAGCCCAGCGGGTCTCCTCCGGCCAAATGATGGTCGGCAATCCTCCGGGCGCGCTGTCTGCCTGTATCGTCCACAATTGTACTCCTTTCCATTACTGTCCCTGGGGCTATTTTCGGGCGAAGACATTGATCCGACGGAAGGTTTCGAAATACCTGCCGTCGGCCTGGCGGGTCTCCTCCAGCATTCGGCGGAGCACGTATTCACGAAAACGCGGCCGGTCCGCCGGGTCAACACTGCCCATGAACGGCACCAGGCTGGGCTGGTCCACCCAGCCTGTCAACAGTTCCTCCGTGGCGAAGTAACGGTCGGCGTTCTCGCCCCAAACGCGGGCCTCCCGGAATTCATGCTCCGAAATGAAGCCCAGA
>CAIUWO010001016.1 GCA_903902895.1 Candidatus Hydrogenedentota bacterium
GACTTGAGGCCGTGCCACTTGGGCCACAGGAAATTGTCGATGGTTTCGCGCATGTAGAAGCCGCCAGTGGCCGCCCCGCGCAGCGGGGTTTCCTCGGTTTCGCGGCGGCTGAGCGAGCGGTAGTAGGCCTGGTACCGGTAGGCGTCCTCCATGGGCAGGGGCTTTCCGGCGCGCACGGGGGTGACCGTTTCGGGCGCCCTGACCGCCTCGTCCGTGCCGGGCTTGGCGCCCCAGCGCAGCTCGGGCGGATGGTTGGGGTCGAAGGACATGTCGTAGAGCCGCCCTTCGATGTCGGCCAGGGAGAGGGTGCGTTTTTCGCCGGTCGAGGCGGTGTACTCGAAGGTGGTTCCGTCAAAGACGCGGTTCTTTTCGATGACCGCCGCATAGGCGAAATCGGAGTGGTTCCAGATGGCGTCCTTGCGCAGCCCCTCCAGGTTGACGTAGTCCTCCTTGGTGTCGTACCAGGACAGCGCCCTGTCCAGCGCCTCGCTCAGATCGAAATAGCGCGCGCGGAATTCGGCGTCGGTCAGCGCGGTGGCGTGCTCGCCCCAGCGGCCGCCGGCCCGGTAGATGTTCTGCATGTCGGCGCCTTCGGGGAACTGTATGGGGCCGTTCTTCTGGACATCGGCCCACGCCCGCTGCACGGACGCTTCACGCGCCACCAGCAGATTGAGCGCCTCCTTGGCGTAGCTGTTTATGAGGTCAGCGGCCTGAATGGGCGCGGGCGTGCTCAGACGGTAGCGGATGAACTGGTGCATGCTGTCGAATGCAATGCCGTTGTCCGCAATTTTTCCCTGCTTCATCAGTTCCTCGAAACGGTCGTACTGCTCGGTGGACCAGCCGAACTCTTTCATCTCCGCATCGGTGCGGCGGCGCACCCGCAGCACGTTTCCCGACTTGTCGGTTTCGGCGACGGGATAGCGCAGCACGCGGAAGCCGCGGAAGCAGCCGGCGTATTCCCTGCCGGCATTGGCGGAGTTTTTGGGCGTGAGGCCGCTCACGGCGTTCATGCCGTTGAAGGTGTAGAGGTCGCGCGAGACCGCGACGGTCGCGTCGAGAAAGCGCGGCTCGCCGTGCTCATCCACACGGGCCAGCACCAGCACGTGGCCGTCGAGGTAGTACACGCAGCCGGGAATGAGATGCTCCCGGTCGATGGCCACGGGGCAGGTGTCGGACAGCTCGGAGTTCTTGCCGAAGGGTTCGACGCGCAGGTTGCCCGTGCAGGTGCCGGTAACGCAGTCGGAGAAGAAGGCGTGGGCCGAGGCGTAGTCGAAGCAGCTCGTGGTGCCCCCGGGAATGCAGTAGGCGGCGGTGCGCAGGTCGGTGCCGTCGCCGGAGCGCACGTGGCTGATCATGAAGGGCAGCCCGCGCCGGCATGAATAGTAGGCGGTGAGCGATATGACCAGTTTCTGGCAGTCCACGATGCCGTGCATGGCGCGGATTGAGTCCATGGCCACCTGCGGGTTGGACGGTTCGCCGGCGAAGGCGGGATCGAGCAGCAGGTTCATTTCCGGGTCGGTCAGCACCCGGTCGAGTTTTGCGAGGCGCTGCTCGGTCGTGCCGTTGGTCTTCTTCTCGTAGATGCGGCCAATCCAGCGGGCGAAGAGCTGCGTTTCGGCCGTGTTCCACTGGCGGTGAAGCGGCCATGCGCCGCCCTTGGAATGGATGGAGGCCGGGTTGGTGTCCTCGGCCCGGACAGGGCCGCAGAGCGTGATTGCAGCCAATAGGGCCGCGGCGGCGGTTCGCAGTCGGAACGTGTGCATGATTCTATCCTCGTGTGCGCGCCCCGCTAGATTAGCGGCTGCGTCGCGTAGGACCACTTGCCCACCTGGGCGTCGAGCTTGTCGCGTATGGGATAGCCCGATGTGAACATCGAGCGCAGATAGCTTGTTTCCGTTTCGCGCTGGCCCAGGCATCGGTAGAAGCCCTCGAGCCGGAAGGCCTCCTCCATGGGGACGCGCTCGCCCGAGGGCACGGGGGTGACGGTCTGCGTGGCGCCTGCGCGCTCGGCGGTGCCGAAGGGGGCGCCCCAGCGCAGCTCGGGCGGGTGGTTGGGGTCGAAGGAAAGGTCGTAGAGGCGCTTTTCGATGTCGGCCAGCGTCAGTTTCACCTTCACGCCCTTGGAGGTGGTGTACTCCATGGCGTGTTCCGGAAAGAGGCGGTTCTTCTCGGCGATGAGGGCGGCGGCGAGGTCGGCCTGGCTGTGAATCTTGTACTTTTCCAGCCCGGTCAGGTCCACGAAGCCGGGTTTGACGCCGAACATGCGGATGGCGTATTCCATCCAGTCGGCGAGGTAGAAATACTTGTTGCGCCGGTCCACGTCGGAGGACGGCGAACTCCAGGATTCCCAGCGCCCCTTGGCCTGGAAAATGTTGTCCAGACCCTGCTCTTCGGGAAACACGATGGGCCCGTTGCGCCGGACCTCCTGCCAGGCGTCCTGCACAAACTGCTCGCGGAACGCGAAGGCGTCCAGCAGCTCGTCGCAGTAGGCCTCGACAAACTTGAACGGCGCGATGCGGTCGACCGTCTTCATGCGCAGGCGGATCAGGTCGTGCAGGCTCTGGGGCCGGAACTCGCCCTCCTGGATGTACTGGTTCTTCGCCATCTGCTGGGCCAGCTCGTACTGTTCCGTGCTGAAGCCGAACTCCCTCATCTCCTCGTCGGTGCGGCGGCGCACGCGGCGCACGTTGCCGGACGGGTCCGTCTCGGCGATCGGGTAGCGCGGCACGCGCAGTCCCTGGAAACAGCCGGCCCACTCATTGTCGGGGTCGCTGCCGCGGGGCGTCATGCCGCCGACCGTGTTCATGCCGTTGTAGCTGAAGATGTCGCGCGTTTCGGTGGTGCTGCAGTTGAGAAAGTGCAGTTCGCCGTACTCGGTGACCTTGGCCAGCACCAGACAGTGCCCGTCCAGGTAGTTCATGCATCCCGGCAGCAGGGCGTTTCGGTTGAGCGCGACGGGCAGCGTGTCGCTCTGGCCCGCATTCCTGCCGTTCAGGTTGACCCGGTAGTTGCCGGAGATGAAACCGCCCACGGCCTCGGTGAAAAAGGCCGCGACCGACGGGCTGGTGAGGCTGCTGGCGCCGCCGACCGGCACGTTGTACTTCGAAATGCGGATGTCCACGCCGCGCTCGCCGGAGGCCACGAAGGTCGTCATCCAGGGCAGCGCCCGGCGGTACGCATAATAGGCCGGCACAAAGGCGGTGAACTTGGCGCAGTCGATCATGCTGTGGCAGGTGCGGATGACCGAATCGGGCAGTTGCGGGTTGCCGCCGGCGCCCAGAAATTCGGGGTCGAGCAGCAGGTTCATGTCGGGGTCCGTCAGCAAGCCCGCCAGTTTGGCCGTGCGCTGCTCCACGGTGCCGTTTGCCTTGCGGTCATACATGCGCTCGAACCACTGCCCATAATGGCGCGCCTCGGCGGGGGTCCACTGGCGCCGGATGGGCCATGCGCCGCTGTTGGAGCGGATCGACGGGGGATTGGGGTCCGGCACGGCTGCGGCAAGTCCGCAGCAGGCAAGGACCCATGCCAGCAACAGGCCGCGCGCGGCGGCGTTCTTGGAAAGTCTGCGGAAAGTCATGATTGTCTCTTCTGCCTATGATAGGGTTGGCGGTGCCATTCTAAAGCCATTGGACCCGCTTCGGCAACCCGGCCCGGAATATTATTCCCGTTTCCCCCTTCGTTGGCTTCCCTTGACACGCCCCCCGCTTGTGCTTATCCTAGTGTAGTGAGTGACCCTGATTGAGTCTTATGTTTGAGCCGCCCGCGCCAAAGTAATGCCGTCATTGCGAGGAGGACGCAGTCCGACGCGGCAATCTCTCGCTCGCGTAAGCCTGTGGCACAAGAGATTGCTTCGCGTCGCTCGCAATGACGAACTCTCGGTGGCTGCCGTATTTATGACTCACCACACTAGCGCGCATATGCCCTGTGGTCGGGGTGTGCGGTCCAATATGGAACGCCCGTTGTATGGTTACGGAGATGGGAGCGCATTTGCAGTCAAGCAATTCCGAAGTGCATGGCCTGGCCCTGCTGTTTCATCCGCTGGCGATGAATTCTTTCCGGCACTGGATGCGGCTTCTCTTTGCCAGCGGCGGCGTGGGCCGGGATGCCTGGTTTCGCGGCGCGGCCATCACGGCGGCCAGCCCGCTGTGGGCGCCGCTGCGCCTGACGGAGCGGGTTGTCTATGGGCGGCGCGTGCGGGAGACGCGCATAGACCCGTCGCCGGTGTTCATTCTGGGGCACTGGCGGACGGGCACGACGCTGTTGCATTACCTGATGAACGAGGACGCCAATTTTGGGTCGGTTTCCCTGTTTCAGACGCTCCTGCCGGCCTCGTTCTTGTCGGCGCGGGGGGTGCTTGGCCCGCTGATGCGCCATTTTGTGCCGGCGAAACGGCCCATGGACAACATGGAACTGGCGCTGGACCTGCCGCAGGAGGAGGAGTACGCCACCTGCAACCTGTGCGAAAACTCGCTCTATGTGGGCTGGTATTTTCCCAAGCGCATGCGGGAGCTGTTCCAGAAATATGTGCTGTTTGAGAATGCCCCCCCGGAGCTTGTGGAGCGCTGGAAACAGGTCTATCTCGGCGTGCTCAAGAAGGCGACGCTGCATGCCGGGGGCAAGCCGCTGCTGCTCAAGAATCCGGCGAACACGGCCCGGATCGCGCAGCTTCTGGAGATGTTTCCCAACGCGCGCTTCATCCACATTCACCGCGACCCCCATGCCGTGTTCCGGTCCACCCAGCGACTGCACCGGTCCGTGTACGACATGGTCGGCCTGCAGCAGGTGGGCGACGGCGAGATACAGGACACGGTCCTGCACATCTACCGCGAACTGATGGGGCGCTACCTTGACACGAGAAGCCTGATTCCGGCGGGCAATCTGGTGGAAGTGCGCTATGAGGACCTCGAACAGCGGCCCATCGGGGAGATGGAGCGGGTGTACGCCGCGCTGCGCCTGCCCGGATGGGAGGCGGTGCGCCCGCGCATGGAGGCCCACATGGCCGCCCAGAAAAGCTACGAGAAAAACCGGCACGTCTTCACACCGGGCGACATCGCGCGGGTGCGCGATGAATGGCAGTTCGCCTTTGACCAGTGGGGATACACCCATCCCGGCGAATAGGCCAGTTTGCCGGCCATCACGACCGGCTCACATTGATATCCGCACATGGACGGGCACTCCCGGGTGCCTGCGCATGACAAAGCGCCCCCGGCGCGTTTTCGCGCCGGGGGCGTTGTTCGTCGGCTTCACGGCATCCCCTGCTTTGGCTCGGAGACGGTGCGCTCCGTTCCGCTTTGCGGAACTTCGAGCACCCTATGAGACGCTCATGGGGCCACGATCTTGATGTAGTCGTTGTAAACCGGCGAGTAGTTGCCCGCGCCGTCGAGGTACTGCACGCGGACGGTGTGGTTGCCCAGCCCGGCGGGGAGGGTGTGGTTGCGGGGGGATCTCTGCGGAATCCAGCCGGTCCATGTGGAGCCGTTGTCGCTGAAGCGCATGCGGGTGA
>CAIUWO010001017.1 GCA_903902895.1 Candidatus Hydrogenedentota bacterium
CGCAACCAGGTCCGCATCAACCGCTGTCAAAAACGTCTTCAGCGGCGTTGCCGCCACCGGGGCGCCCCCCGCAACCTCCGTCATGGTGGAAACCACGGGCCCGGTGAACATCGGATGATGTTCCCACGCCGTCGCGGACAGGGATGCGGACAATAGCAGTCCCGGCATGGCGAACGGGACAAGAAAGAAACGCTTGCGCACGAGATGATTCCTTTTTCGTTTGCGGGGCGCGGCAGACAGTTCATGACGGTTTCCACGCGGACCCGTTGATGCCCAACCTTCACTTTTTGGGATCCTAGACGTAACGCCCTGAAGAATCAACTTTGCACACGAGTTGGACAGGGTTGCCGTGCATCCCGCAAACACGCGCATGCCGTCAGGCAATACCCATGATGAGGGTTGTGGCACTAAGGGTCGGCTGGAATCAGGCGTCTATTGACAAGGGGGGCATGTGGACCAAATTGGACCGCTTCGGAACCCGCGTGTGGCGGCCGCCGATTGACTTTGGCCCGGCTCCGGGGCTAACGTACGTTATGATTACTCCACACAACACCCTCAGTCATGGCTACGGCCGATGGACACTTTCGCTGCTGTTGCTGACCGTCATGACAGGCTTGGCGGCCGCAGAGGCTTCGCCGAGTGCGCTCGACGCGGACGCGGCGGGCTGGCTGGACTTGATGCCCTCCACCGACCTGAAAGGCTGGTCGCGTGTGCCGGTCCCACCAGGCGCGCCGCTTGGCAAGGAGCAGTGGCACGTCGATGAGTCCGGCAGGACGCTGGTCTGCGAGGGCGACGGCGGGCACGACATGCTGCTGTGCGAACGCGAGTTCGGCGACGCGGTCTTTCACTTCGAGTTTCGCTATGCCAAAGTGGAGGGGAAAACCGGGTACAACAGCGGTGCCTATGTGCGCAACTCCAAAGATGGCGCCATATGGCACCAGGCCCAGTTCGGCGACGGCAACGGGGGGTATCTGTTCGGGGAAACACCGGTCGCGGATTCCAAGAAGGTCTTTTTCACCACCACGAAGGACGTGACGGACGGACGGGTGAAGCCCGCGGGCGAGTGGAACACCCTCGAGATCACAGCGCGCGGCGCCGTTTTGACCCTGTGGGTGAACGGAGCTGTCACGTGCGAGGTGAAAGACTGCGGCAACCCAAAAGGCCTGCTGGGATTCGAAGGCGAGGGTTATCGGATCGAATTTCGCAACATCAAGGTCAAGGAACTGCGATAGGGGATTGACATAGTCCGTTTCAGCGGCGGACCTTCCGCCATCAGAACGACACTGACCGCTAGAATTCCGTGGACATCCTCCTCCCCGGCCACCTCGGAACCGCCATGCGGGAAGTTGCCCCGCAGCGCCTCCAAGGCGAAAAAGGCGAAAGCGAAAATGGCGATAGCGTACTCTATGAGCGTTGCTGACCGCGTACTGCATGTCAAGGCTTCTGGAAAGGACGAAAGCGTTGAGGACGTCCAGCGATATGGCATGGCCATTATCGACATGGCGGTTGCCCATGGCATTGAACGTGCGCTGTGCGACGAAACAGCACTGGAATATACTCTCGGGACGTTTTCCAGTTATGAGGCGGCGAAGTTTATTGCCGAGGCGGCGCCGAAAATATGCCGGGTTGCCATTGTCTGCAGTCCAAGGGACCTGCAGAATGGCGCATTCTGGGAGACCATCGCCGTCAACCGGGGACTGAACGTGCGGGTCACCTCCGACCTTGACCAAGCCAGGGAGTGGGTCGCGGAGGGTCTCAATCAGTCCAACCACGCAATGGACGGGGACAATTCTTAGACTGATGCCGGGTGTTCCGGCAGGACTATCGCGCCGATTTATATAGTCCGCGCTATTTGGTGTCATCGCCACCCTTTAGAAAATTATTGTCGTTTAGAGCGCCCGTATTGCCCCTCCCCGCGCTTTCCCGGGCAGGATGAGTCCAAATTCGTAATGGCATGGCCAACCGTGCGAAAATAGCAGCAGGGTCACGGATAATGGGGTCAGCGCCGGCCAAACCCGGCGAATGCAGTGTTCGAATGTCCCGGCAGAAGAGAATCTCATCAGCGGCATGTTTTTTCAGAGTGTTTATAACCGAATACTGCCCGCGCGCGCGCGCAGCCCGCATATCCCTGCGACGTTCGCATGCACCATTTCTGCCCAGTCGATAATACTGTCCGGTTTCATGTCCGTCCATCCTTCAGAAAGCATTCTACTGTGACTAGCTCTCCGGACCGCCACAACCGCAACACGTCCCTGCTCGTATTGGGCGCTCTTGGGGTCGTCTACGGCGATTTGGGCACAAGTCCGTTGTATGTCATGAAAGCCTGCTTCGGCGGTTCTCAATCACTGGCGGTGATTCCCCAGAACATACTCGGGGTGCTTTCGCTGATTCTCTGGGCATTGATCACTGTAATTTCTGTGAAATATATTGTTTTTGTCATGCGTGCGGACAACCGCGGTGAAGGGGGGATTCTGGCGCTGATGTCGCTGGCCCTTTCCGGCATCGAGGGTCACGGACGTTTTCGAAAGGCCGCCGTGCTGGCCCTGGGCCTTTTTGGAGCGTGCCTGCTTTACGGCGACGGAATAATCACGCCCGCCATCTCGGTTTTGAGCGCCCTCGAGGGGCTGAACGTGACCACGACCCGATTTGAGCATTGGGTCGTGCCTATCACGCTGGTCGTGCTGGTGGTGCTGTTCATGATGCAAAGCCACGGGACCGGAAAAATCGGCCTCCTGTTCGGACCCATTATCCTGGCGTGGTTTTTCTCTCTGGGCCTCCTGGGATTCCGGGGCATCCTGGAGAACCCGAATGTCCTGACCGCAATCAATCCGCTGAACGCCGTTTGGTTCCTGTCGCACAATGGCGGCACTGGTTTTGCCGTGCTTGGCGCGGTTTTCCTTGCCTGCACGGGCGGCGAGGCGCTATACGCGGACATGGGCCATTTCGGCCGGTTTCCCATCCAGGTTGGCTGGTACGCGGTGGCCTTGCCAAGCCTTGTGCTGAACTATTTTGGCCAGGGAGCCAATCTTCTTGCAGACCCGGCGGCCATTATCAATCCTTTTTATGAGTTGGTCCCCCCCTCCATGTTGATTCCCATGGTGGTGCTGGCGGCGATAGCCACAGTAATCGCCTCCCAGGCGATCATCAGCGGGGTGTTCTCAATGACACGGCAGGCGGTGCTGCTTGGCTATCTGCCGCGGGTGCAGATTGTGCAGACTTCATCGGCAGAAAGGGGCCAGATTTACGTGCCTGTGGCGAACAAGCTTCTCTTTGCCGCCACAGTGGCGGTGGTTCTGGGCTTCAAGACCTCAGACAATCTTGCCGCGGCATACGGCGTGGCCGTGACGCTGGCCATGCTGATAGACACCATAATTCTCTATTTTGTGGCGGTGAACCTGTGGAAATGGCGCCTGCCGGCGGCTATAATGGTTGTTGGAACATTTCTTCTGTTCGACGTGAGTTTCTGTTCCTCAACCCTGCTGAAGATTCCGCAGGGGGGGTGGGTTCCCCTGGTTGTGGCGCTGGGGGCGTACACGGTCATGCTTACCTGGCGCAGGGGGCGCCAGATTCTAAACGTTCGGCTCAACAGTCAGTGCATGCCGCTGGATGACTTTGCGAAGATTGTTGTTCCCGCCGACTCGAAGATCACCCGGGTGTCGGGCGCGGCGGTGTTTATGTCCGGAAACTCCCGCAACACACCGCCCACCATGCTGCACAACCTTCGATACAACAAGGTTCTCCATGAAACCACTGCCGTGCTCAGTGTGGTGATTGAGGAGGTTGCCCGTCTTCCAAAAAACGAGCGCGTCACCGTTGAAAACATCGGCCATGGCTTCTACCGAATAGAGGCGCGTTATGGATTCATGGAATCCCCCAATGTCCGTGAGATTCTGGAACTGTGCGAGGCGCAGGGGCTCACAATGAACATAGACATCACGGGATTCTTTGTGGGCAACGCCGTGGTGTGTCCTACAGACACCCCCCAAATGGCAACCTGGCGCATGCGACTCTTCGCGTTTATGATGCGCAACGCCCAGCCTCCAACCGCATTTTTCGCAATCCCCCCCAACCAGGTCGTTGAGTTGGGGGTGCAGGTGCAACTGTAGCGCGTCGCCCCCGTCCTGCCGTGTGCCCCACGCCAACATCTACCGCCCGGCACAACCCGTCAGGCTGGCATAAAGAAGACGGGCGCGCGGGGCGCGCCCGTCTTATCCAGTCAAGTGTATTCGCGGTGCCAGCCCATTGTCCGACGAGGACCAGCAATGCTGTTTCAGCGGGTGCCACTCATTTGGCGCTGATGTGCGCCAGTGTGATCATCTTGTCGCTGTCAAACAGGGCGGGGCGTGCGGTTTCATCCCCATACTGGAAGGTCAGGGCATCCTGCGAAACGGTGTAAATGCCAAGTTTTGTGTTCGGGTTGTCATCGACCACTTGAAGGGGGCCCAAGCCAACCCATGACTTGGTGACCATGAAGTCTATCTCCTTCGGGTCGGTCAATGCGTTAATCTCGTAATTCAGACCATGGCGACAACGGCGGGAACAGAAACGAAAATGGGCATGAAGACCATGACGGAAACGTCACCCGGCAGTCCAGTACTCTCACCTTGTGGTCAATACGCGGAATCTCGCTGCGTGGAACGCTGAAAGGCCCATAGATTGAGAATTTGTTCAGGTGTCCTTGTTAAAGAAATATGGTTTGCGACGTGACTGAACCACGGAACAGGAGTCCGGTTATGACACAGAAGGCTGCCTTGCTTAAACTTGAATCACTGGCAGAGTTGGCATTGGTCCAGCAAGCGCCGTGTTTGTCGCTGTACCAGCCGACCCATCGGCGGCGCCCGAGGACGAGCAGGACCCGGTCCGGTTCCGCGGCCTTGTCAAGGAACTGGAGTTTTCTCTTCGGCAAAACTATGCGGCCGCCGAGACCCGACTTCTGCTGGAACCTTTTGCTGCCCTTGCCCAAGACCATGCCTTCTGGGAGCACACCCTGGACGGATTGGCCGTGCGGGGCGGGCCGTTTCAAAGATGCCGATTCAGGCCATCCGCTGGCAGATGACCTGCTCGATGACCTGCTCGATGACCTGGTTGAACTGGTCGGAAGAATGGACGGCCGGGTCTTCGTAGTTCCGACTGACAGCATGCCAGGACGAACTGGCCTGGCTGCCATCTACCGGTATTGAGCGAATCATATGTTCCGTCTGTGCGAACACGCTCAGAAGCGGCGTGTCCAACGCAGGCCGTTTTGTCTCACCAAACGCCATTCCGCCTGATTTCGTTTTCGATGGGCTGGTATCTTACAGTGTGGGCATGGGTTCACACCGTTGGAGAATTGAGCATGCATCAGCAAGCAGAGAGCTCCCCCGGAAACAGGGTGTCGGCGCGGGCCGCGTTGTGGCCGGGCTTGGCCGCGGTGTTGGTGTTGGGCTTGACCCTGTTCGAACTGCGCCACCAGGGCCGGTCATGGTGGTGTTCATGCGGCCAGTGGTGGCCGTGGGCGGGGGATGTATGGACGCTGCATAACTCGCAGCACTTTGCAGACCCGTACAGCCTCACCCATGTGCTTCACGGGATTCTACTGTGCGGGGTGTTGGCGTTGGCCGGAGCGCGGTTGCCGTGGCGGTGGCGCTTCTTTCTGGCGGTGCTGCTGGAGGCTGCATGGGAGATTTTTGAGAACACGGAGTTTGTCATTCAGCGCTACCGCGAGGCGACGCTGGCACTTGGCTACATGGGTGATTCGGTCGTGAATTCAATGGGAGACGTGGTGTTTTGCGCCTTGGGCTTCATGATTGCGCGATATCTCGGATTCTGGCGGTCCGCAGTGTTTTGTCTGGTTACGGAATGCCTGCTGCTGTTGTGGATTCACGACAACCTGACGCTGAACATCGTCATGCTGATTTGGCCCATGGAAGCCATAAAGGCATGGCAAATGGCGCACTAGCGGCGCCATCCCGCAAGCACCTCACTCCGAGGCGGCGACTTCTCGGCCCGGATTTCGCCCGTGGCGTGACAAGGACCCTGCATGTTTCTCCGGTATCGGAACCTAAAGCCCGGAATTTTCGGTCAAACCCCGTTCAAAAAAGTCACTTTCGGACCTTTGGAAGAAACATCTTGACAGTGTCAAGTAGTGGTGATATAATCGCTGTGTTTGGAGGTAACGGCTACCATGAAGACGGCAGGGATAACTTTGGCGGAGTTGGCGGAACGGTCCGGGATTCCGGCACGCACCATCCGGCTGTACATTAGCAGGGGCCTTTTGCCGGGACCGCTACGGTCGGGGCGAAACGCGTCCTATGGCTCGGGGCATCTGGACACGCTCCAGAGGATTCGCAAGTTGCAGGGCCAGGGGCTGACGTTGAGCCAGGTGGCCCTGAGCCTTGGCGAGTCCGACAGTCCTGCGCGTCTGCCAAGGTCGGCCGCATGGCAGCGTTTTGTACTGTCGGACGACGTGGAAATAAGCGTGCGCGAGGGGCTTGCGCCCTGGCGCGTGAAGGTCATATTAGATGCGATGGCGCAATTCAACGCACGTCTTGGTGACGCCGCGGAAAAGGAGAAGAACGATGGGAGTCTCTGAAGCGAGTCAAGGGTTTGGGGTTTATGCAGCCAAGAGCGGGAAAGAAGTGAAACTGGCGATGCAGGACCTGCACCTGAGCGGCACGCTCCTGCCCGTGGGTGGCCGGCTCGTGGTTCGGCATGTGTTCCGCTCCGCTGAAAAGAGGGCTGTCGAGGTGGTCTACTCGTTCATGCTGCCGCGGGACGCCGCGATGCGGCGGTTCCGGGTTTTGGGCGAGGGTTTTGAATCGCACTCGGAACTTCGGCCCGTGAAGGAGGCCAACGACATGTACGAGAAGGGCATTGACCGGGGTCACCTTGCCGTTCTGGCGAGGGCGTACGGAGACGGGGTGGTCAACCTGAACGTTGGCAACATCCGGCCCGGCGAAACCATCACCGTTCTTCTTGAGATTGCCGCCGGCGTTGAACTCCACGATGATGGGTTTCGTTTCCGCTTTCCCTTCACACTGGCCCCAGGCTACCACGCGCAGGCCAGCGCCGCCGAGATCGCGCCGGGGGTGGGGGAAATGTCCCTGCCCGCCGACCTGTTTGGTGATATGGTTCTCCCCGAGTGGCACGCAGACGCGCGCGGGCTGCACCGGGTGGGATTTGACCTTTGTGTCGAGGCTCCTGGGGGCGCATTGGAAGTGGCCTCCCCGTCACACAACCTCACTGTGCGTCAAGAGGACACGGGCACGCGGGCGGGCTTGGCGGTGGCCGCCGATATTCCCAACCGCGACCTGGTGCTCGATGTGCGCTACAGGGACAACAAACCGGTTGCGCTCGCCGGAACCGATTCGGAGGGCAGGGGCCGCTTCGTGGTAATCGTGCCTTCAACCTGTTTTGGCGAACCCAAACACCAGCCCAAGCGCATCGTGTTCCTCTTGGACCGTTCTGGTTCCATGGGCGGGTCGCCCATGGAGCAGGCGAAAAAGGCCATAGAGGCCTGTCTCGGGGCGCTGGGTGAGGACGACCGTTTCTCCATTGTTGCCTTTGACACGGAGTGTGAAAAACTGCCCGGATTTGCTCCGGCAACCATGGCGGCCCGGGAAGACGCAAGGCGCTTCCTGCAGGGCATAGATGCCCGGGGCGGCACGGAACTGGCCGCCGGCGTGAATGAGGCCGCACAGGTGCTGGGTTCCGAGGGGGGGGAAATCCTGCTCTTGACGGACGGTCAGGTCTTTGGCGGCGAGAATATCATTGCCAGCGCGAAGCGGACGGGCATTCGCATCCACTGCCTTGGGATCGGCAGCGCCAGCCAGGACCGGTTCCTTTCGCAGATTGCCAGCGAAACCGGCGGGACGGGACGCTTTGTGACACCTCGGGAACGCGTTGACGTCGCGGTCCTGGAAGTGTTCGCGGGGATAGGGTCGCCTGCCGCAACGGATGTCGTGCTTGAATCAGCCGCGAATATGGAAGTTCATATCGCGCCGGAATCCTCAGGCACCGTATTTGCCGGAACCCCGTATGTGGGCTTTGGGTCATTCGCCGGGACCGGGGGACGCCTTCACATCAAATGGAACGGTGAGGACGAAGCCTCCATGGAATTGCCCCTGCTTCTGGGCGACGGCAGCCTGGGCGAGGTGGTGAAACTGCTGCAGGGTGCGCGGTTGACGAGCGCCGCGGAACTGCAGGTCGAACCAAACCCACGGCGGGCGCACAAACGGAACGCGGAACGCGTTGAACGGCAGCTGACCGATCTGGCCAACGAGTACGGGCTGGCAAACCGTGCGATGGCGCTGGTTGCGGTGGTCCAGAGGAAAGGCGACAAAGCGGGTGAACTTCCGACCATGCAGGTGGTGCCGGTCGGCATGCCCGAGGATGTTGAAATGTACAGTCGCTTCCGGTCTCTGTCATCGCCGGACGTTTGCTGCTCCATGGCCCCCCCTGCGGCTTTCATGCCAGACATGTGCATGTCCAGTTCCTCAGTGGCCGAGTCGTTATTGAGGAAACACCGTGAATACGCCAAGCCGTTCCGGGAAATGGCCCCCATGACCGGACAGGACTTGGACGTGGACACGCTGCTGGCCATCGCCTCGGCGGTCGAGGCGGACGGCGGCATGCCGGGGTGTGATGACAACGAACGCTCTGCGTTCACACTCCTGGCCCTGCTTGCGTTTTACGAAGCGGGAAACACCGCGGCAAGCGGGCCGTTTGCCGCCCATGTACGCCGCCTGTGCGGATTTCTGGACAAGTTTACCGTGTCCGGGCTCGACCCTGAACAGCAGGAGATTTTTGCGCGGGTTCGGGAGGCCATACTGAAATCAAGCGCAGTTTCAGGGCCATGGCTGAAACTGGCACGGAAAAGCTTGTCCGGGAACGCCAAGGCAAGCGCCGCGGAAATCTGGAAAGCGGCCGGAAAAAGCATCTAGCCACGTCAAATGTTCCAGCAGTCCGCGCGCCCCGCGACAAAGCGTAACCGGCGAAGGTTGATTGGGGCGCGGGTGCGCGAAAAGACTTTGCGCCCCCCCGCCGCCGCCTCATGAGGCG
>CAIUWO010001018.1 GCA_903902895.1 Candidatus Hydrogenedentota bacterium
GCGCCGCCACTTTGGCGCGGGCTTCCTCAGGGGTGGCTCCCTGCCTGATAAGGTCAACGTAATACTGCCGCAACGGCGTGTTCTGCTGGGCGCGCTCCGCCGCGACCGCCTGCGCCGTCTGTGCCTTGGTGCGGGCAACAAGCGCCGCAACGGCATCAGGGTCGCCCTGTTGGGCTGCGGCCGGGTCGATGGTCGGGCCTTCGCTGACCGGGCCTGCGGGGGGCACTGGCGGGAACAGGTCCACCTGTCCGTCCGGGCGCACGGTGGCGCCGGGTAGCGTGGCGGTGTCGATGGTAGTGCGGCTGTTGAGCCGGTCGGCCAGTTCTGCCGGGGTCAACCCCGGGCCGACGTTCGCCGCCACGTCCGGGCCGTACTGGGCGAGGATGTCGGCAGCCGGGATCAGGTCCGGCTTGCTGGCATTCTGCTCGGCGGCGGCCGGGAGGGGCGGGGTCGGGGTCGGGCGCGTGGCGTCGGCAACGGACTGGGCTGCGCCCCTTGCCACTGAACCGGACTGCACGAGTCCGGCGGTAAAGAACGTCTGGAGTGTGGTCTGGACAGCCGTGTTCCAGATCGCTTTCCCGCTGGTGGCGTTGGGGTCCACGCCAGATACCGCCGCGTTAATGTTGTGGCCGATCTCCGTGACAAGTTCTTCGGGCAATTCCTGCGCCGTGACCACGCCTGCCTTCTTAAGTGCGCCGACAATGCCACGGGCCGCTTCTTTTCCGCCGCCCTTGAATATCGCGCCCAACACGCCTTCGACACCGGGCATGCCAATCGCCTGCATGGCCGCGGCCGGTGCCGCCTCAATCACGCCCTCGCGCAAGACGTACCCGGCCAGGTCGCCGCCCGCAAGCCCTTTGTCGCCACCCTCGGTAAGCGCCGCATTGGACTGCAACCCGACTGCACCGGCAATTGCACCGCCCGCACCGGCAACGGCCGCGCCGCCAACTGCCGGAATGAGGGACGCGATTGTGCCGCGGGCCGCCTGCGCAATGAGGCCGGGATTGACCTCTGCCGCCTTTTGTCCGTAGGCGTCCACGTCACGGTTAATGGCGTTTGCGGATTGGTCATCGCCTGCGGCACGGGCAACGAGGCTGCCGATCTGGCGCACACCCTGACTGGTTCCTGCTGCCACGTTGCCGACAACGGTATTGGCATTCGGGTCGATACCTGTCTGTGCAACCGTACCATCGGGCGAGAACAGTTCGCGGAGGTACGGTTCTGCGGCGCGGAACGGAGCGCGGATAACGCCCGCCGCAACGCCTTCACCTTCGGTCGTTGGAGTGATGGAGTAGGGTTGACGGTTTGGGCCCCATCCGCCAAGCGTGGGCTGAGCCTCTGGCCCGGACGGCCCGGGCGCATTTATGGCCTGAAACTCTGCCTCGGTCATTTCACGCATGGGCCGTGGCGGTTCAGCAACCTGCAAGGATTGGAGTTCTGCTTCCGTCATTTCACGCATTATGGGCGTACCTTTACCTGTTCGCCGTTCGGCAGTGTGTGAATGCGGTGCGGTCCCTTTTCGTCGGAAAGGGTGTATGCGGGCGCGGCACCTGGCGCGGGCGCGGGTGCTGTCGGTGCCGCCGGTCCAGTGGTCGTAACGTTAGGCTCAGCGGCAAACCAGTTCTTCCCAGGGAGTCCGTCCACATACGCCTTGGCAAGCGCCGGGTCAACGCGCCCCGCCTGAATTTCAGCGTTCAACACGGGAATGACTGCGTTGCGGTCCCTGCGCAACCCATCCGGCACACCTTTTTCAATCGCGGCCGTGATGGGGTCAACCGGAACTGCGTCTTCGCCGCCCTGGGCCTGCACCGGAATACCATCCGCACTATTCGGCGGAAGCATGACGGTCGTCCTGGTCCCGTCCGCGTTCATAATCTCGCGGTATTGCGGGTTCTGTTCGGAGCCTACACGGCGCCCGTCGTTGGTGAAGAACTGGTAACTGCTCTTTCCTGCACGGACCTTGACGCCAAGAACTGTCTTGCCATCCGGGGCAAACCACGTCTCGGATTCGCCAAGTCCGGGGGTGTCCCCGCCCCCCTCTCCGTCAGACCCGCCGCTGGCAAGCCGCCGCTGGTGTGCCACGGACGCATCGTTGTACTGCTTGTCCGCCTCGCTGTAGACCACGGTTGGCAGGCCGGTCACCGGGTCGATGGACATGTAACTGCCACGGGTGCCCAACGGGTCAATCTTGGGCATCTTCGCCTCGCGATCCAACTTCTTCTCGTCCAGCGTAGCCCGGCGCTCGGCAAGACTGTGCTCCTTCTCCTGATTCTTCAATACCATGTCGTGATAGTCCAGCGTCTCCTTGTGCCGCTGAGCGTCCGAAAGCGCGCGCTGCTGCATTTCCTGCTGGGCAATCTGCGTCCGGGCGTTCTCGGTCGCCGCCTGCTGGTCAAGTGCCGCCTGCGCCTCGGCCTGCTTTGCCTGGAACTGCTTGTCCTCCATGCCCATGGCAAGCATCTTCTGGGTCTGGTCACTGGTCAGGCCGAGCACGCCGGACTGCACCGGGGCCATGGTGCTTTCGACAGCACCGCCACGCCCGCCATTGCGCCCAGCGCGGGCCAGCACGGCCAACTGCTGCGCCGCGTTGATGAGCGCGCCTGAATCCGTCTGCGGGCTGCGCATCTGCAAGTTTGGCATTTCCGCCTGCATTTGCTCGGGCGACGCGAAGTACACCGGCATGCGCCCGTTGTAGTAGGCGCGCGTCGGCTGAATGTCCTGCACCTGGGGCGGGTCTTGCAGTTTCCGGAAGTAGTCGAACAGGTTTGCGTTGACCATGATGTGTCACCTTACCCTTGGAAGTAGACGTAGGAACCGTCGGCCATCTTGTAGTAGCCGGGCTTGCGCTGTGTCGGGGCGCCCATCTGCGAAGACAGGCCACCGAAGAATTTTTGACCAAATCCCTGCGTGGGTGGCGCGGCTGCGGCGTTCACGGCGGCCGCCTGCGCGCCGGGCGTTCCCCCGGAAAGGGAAGGGGCAGCCATGGCTTCCATGTTGGAGTCCAAAGGCGGGGCGACGGGGGACGCCTGCTGCATCCCGTAACCGCTTACGCCGCCGGAGATGCCGTCCATGGCAACCTGCCCCGGGTTAATCTTGTTTCCGTCGGCCATGTCGCCGCCGGCACCTCCAATCATGGAGCCTGCCGCAGCACCAGCCGGGCCGCCAATAGCGAAACCGGCCGCGGTACCAGCAATCCGTCCAACGGTTCCAAGCACGCCGCCCTTCTTCGCCTGCTCCTTGGCAATCTCATTCTGAATCCCGGCCTGTGCCTGGTCCACAACCCCCTGGTTCAACTTATCCCGGGCCGGATTTACGCCCCGCTGGCCGAAACTGCCGAACAAGCTGGCAAGGGTATAAGCGTCTTTTGCGTTCATGGGGCGATTCCTTGTTTTTTTAGTGAACCAGATCGGCGAACAAGTCACCGACCAGACTGAGCCCGCCCGCCGCGACACCCGCGCCGGGGCCGTACTGACCGCCCACGTTGAACCCCATGCCCAGCGCATGGGTCACGGTGCCCAGTAGTCGCTCTCCTTTACTCTCGCGCCTCGGGGTAAGGGCCGCGCCGCCTGCCGCCGCAATGAAGTTGCCGACGTGTTGGAAGTGTTCCAGGTTCCAATCCCGGTCGCGGACCTCGAATTCGAGGTTGATATTCTGCTCGTCCTGCTTTGCCGTGATGGCGAACTTGCCGGTGTCCATCTGGAGCGCCGTGTTCGCCCGGAGGCTTTCCACGTAGCGGTTGTACGCTTGGATGTACTCGCCCACGAGCCCAGTCACCAGCGCCGTGCGCTCCCGGTGTGTGGCAAGGCGAAGCCTGCTCTGGGTGTCGGCCAGTGCGGCCGCCCGTGTGTTCTCGTGCAGGGCCAGGGCCACGCCGAAATGCGTGCTCATGGTGGCGCGGATGTCGTACAGGCCCGCCGTGATGCGCGCCACTCCGGCGATGTGCTCAATCTTCTGGATTTCGGCGGACGCGCCGAGTTGTATTGTAAGTTCCGCCTCTTCGCCCTCGCCCAGTACGGCGGCAAGGCAGGATTGTGCCCATGCGAACGCGCTGGCGAGCAGCCCGGTGCTTGCTGTGGTCGGGTCTGCAAGCGCGTTCGCGTAGGCCGTGGCGGCGGAATTGACGGCGGTGATTGCGCTGTCCGGATCGACCGCGGCGATGGCGGGCACTATAACGGGCAGGCCCGTTTCTTCGTCAAGGACCACATTGCCTTCCGCGTCGGTCTGCCACGATTCGCCGTAGGGCGACGGGTTCCCAGCAATATAACTGTCCGGTGCCGGGTCAACGCCGGGGACCATGATGCCAGCCCGCGCAAGGGCGTTTGCAAGCGAAGTTTGAAAGGCGATTGTGCTGGGTTCGTCGCCCGTGTTGTTGTCGAAAAAGGCAGGAAACAAAGTCCGCGTAGTCGCCCAGTCGCCGGGAGCGGTCTCAGGGTCGCCCAGTCCGCCGACGATGGAGTGAAGAACTTTCAGTTTGTAGGAGTATTCCGAGGGAACCGCGCCGCCACCGCTCATAGTGCCACCTCCGCGTATGTGTACAGTTGGAAACCAAGGGTTTTCAGATAGTCCGCAATCAACGGATGCTCGGCGTAGGTGCCACACACCGTTGCGCCTTGCCCGCGCGCCCACTCTCCGATGGCCGCCCACCCCGCGCGCAGGGCCTCGTCGTTGAGGCGGTCATACAGCAGGAAGGACACGATGCGCAGTACGCATCGGCCCAGATATTCCTGCTCGATGCGCGTGACAGCCACACCGCACAGCCGCCCCTCCGTGTCGCAGACCTCCCAAATCTGCGCGCGATGGTGGAGTACGTCGTCCATGATAGTGTCCACGGTTTGCAGCGCCCGGAGACGCTCGGGGATGGACGCGGACACCAGCTCGCGCAAAGTTGCCCATGACTTCATGAGCCGCGCGCTACTGGCCTGCCTAACCGTTATCTTGGACAATTCCGGGCGCGGCTGGAGCGGTGCCTCTGCGGAACCGCATGTCTTCTCCCTGGAATCGGAAGTCGATTCGACCGATGCTTGCGTATCCATTGGCTCCAATTACTCCTTTTATGGTCACCGCCCCGTCCACAAAGCTGATGTTTTGAAAGGCCACGCCGTGCGCGTTGAACGGGCTGTCCGGGCCGTTTGACCGGGAACCGTTCAACGTCGATGATGTCCTGGCCGTTAGTGTTGCAATCCCAACCGCGTCTATGTCCACCTGTGTCCCGTGCTTCCATCCGCGGTTGTTCAGGTCAAAAGCGCCCGTCTCCACCTCGACAGGCCAGCCGACGGGCCCCACACCCACAACATAGATGCGCTTTGAAAGGCGGGCAAAACCCACCGCCACCGGAAGCGGTCCGCCCAGTCCCTGCCGCGTCAGCATGTAGCCGACAAGCACCTTGGCGTTGACCGGGCCAATCTGGACTGTGATATACCAGTCCCCCAGTACCTCGTCAAAAATCAGGTTGGCCGCCCAGGGCGCACCAAAGAGCCGCCCAAACTTCATGGTCTCAACGCCGTTGGGCGTCACATGCAGCAGCCAGCCGACCGCCGTCATGGCCAAATGCTCGGCCGGGCCCATGCCCACGGCCAGAACGTCGGTGTTGACCAGTACTGTTTCCCCGCCTTCGGCCAAAACACTGATGCCGCCCGTGCTGTAAACGTGAAGATTCGCGCCGATCTGGCCCGAGCACAGCAAGTCGCCGCGCATCTGCATGGGGGTGAAGCTCGTGCGGCGCGTCGAAAGGGCAGCTGCCAGCACTTCGCGCATCGCGTCAAAGCCCGCCGTGCCGAACGCGCCGACCGCCGCCAACTGCGCATGGAATGGCGCATCCAAAGCGCCGCCGCCCGGTTCCCCGATAAAAAGCCAGTGCTTCCCGAACGCCTGTGTTGCTGACGCCTGCTCAGTCTCGGGAAGGTTGTGCCGCCATCCCGCCAGCACTTCGGTCCAGCGCGTGCCGGAGAACCAAGTGCCGGACAGGCCGCCCAGCACAAGGCGTCCGTTCCAGTTTGCTGCGAACGACACGCCGGACATGGCCAGCACGGTGCCGCCGTTGGAAGGGATGGAAAAGAGTAGTTGCTGGCCGTTGCACAGGAACCACGAATCGTTGATTACGGTAAGGCGCCACACGCCGGCCACACTCCAGGTGATTGGGTCGCCGGTCGCCGAGTCGAGAACGGTCAGGGCCGTTGTGACCATTCCGTCATGAACGGAATCTTCAGTCGCAAGGTAAAGCACCCCGGCATTGCGGTAGAGCGCCACGCGTCCGTTCTGGACAAGCACTGGCGCGTTTATGTCGGTGGCCGCCGTCTTTGCGGTCCGGGCCGGTGGCGCGTCAAGACGGCCCTCACGAGGGACCATTCCGGATAACAGCGTGAAACCGGGCGTGTTCAGCGGCGCAAAGTCCTGCTGTAGCCCGGTCAATTGAATGCGAATGGCGTTCTCTCTCATGGGGCAATCCAATCCAAAAGGCTGCGCCGGCCGAAGTCGCCCTCAACGTCAAGCCCGTCGAGTGTGCAATCCTCGTCTTCGGAGTACAGGCAAACCTTGAACTCGCACGCGGTGATTGAACAGGCCACACAGCCGCGCAGGTCCGGGGTAAACACAGCAGTTTCCCGCTCGTCCTCGCCAAGGCGACGGCGGTACTTCACAAAGGCGCGCCATTCCGATGCCTTGTGCCCGGTTAGTACAATTCCGCTCAGCGTCCACGGCGCGCCGGACGGGTCAGACTGGAACCAGTTGGTTTCAACCCGGGCAATAAGCACCGCCGGGGCCGTCTCGATGGCGCCGATGTCTATCCGGTTGGCGCGGAAACGGTTCTTTATGTCGCGCATGATGGTGCCGTTCGGGTCGCCACGGTCAATCAGCGGTGAACCCTGGCGCGGCGAGAAGTCATTGCCGTCCGGGTCTGTGAGCATGGGGTCCGAGCACACCAGTGGGAACGTGCCCTGGGTGACACCCTTGACGCAGCAATAGCGAAGGTTTAGGGAAATGGGGCTGGGTGTGGCCACGCCTGCATCCGTCCACAAAAGACTGTCGTGAAATTCGTCGGCCTCAACATGCACCGTGGTATCCCAGAAGGTGCAGTTGTACACATGGACGTGCGCTTCCTGTCGTTGAATAGCACCGTTTAGCCGCGCAAAGACGCAGTTCTTTACGGTGACTACGGATGTGTTGGGGCTGCTGCGGTGCGGCACATCAACCGCCGTCTGAAACAGATCAAGGAATTCACAGCGGGAAACGGTGCCGCTGGAGTTCACAAGCCGAATGGCTGCATCCCAGGCGCTGGTTACCGTGTCCGGTCGCACAAAGCGGAATCCGTCAATGGTAACACCGTTGGCGTTCAGTCCGGACATGGCGGGCGTGTCCGTCCCCCATCCCGTGGTGTCGGGCGGAACCATGGTAGTGAACTGATAGCCTCGCTGGACCGGGTGTGTTTCTGTCTTGTCGAATCCGCCAAACAGTTGAACGTGGGGGGACAGCGTTATTGCCTCGGAATACTCACCCTCTGAAACCATGACGGTAATAGGGGCGCTTTCCGTCGCGGACAGGGATGCCGACACCACGCCCGCCATGATTGTGGTAAAGGCGTCTTCCCAAGACGTGCCGTCATCCTCGCCCGTGGCGGCCTTGTCCACGTACACCACAGATGGGCCCCATGGACCGGGGAGTACTTCTGCCGTGTCTTCCAGCCCGCCGGTCAGCGTTCCGCCAAGGACGGCCATGCTGGTTACCGGCTTGTGCCGGTAGAATCCGTCTCGACCATAAACGTAGCACTCGTCCGCCGTGCTGATGTGGAACTCTCGCCGCTCAGGATTCAGGGACATCTGCATGTTCGGCCCAACCAGGCGGGACAAGTCCTTCTGAAATCCAACCCGTTCAGCCTGCAAACGCCCGTCCAGCGTCCACAGAGTGCCGAACTGGTCAACGAACGCATGCCCGTCATCCGAGCCGCACGCAGCGCCGCGACTGGCAATACCCACCCGAGAACTGAATCCTGACACCGGGGCTTTGCCCACAATGCCGCTTGCGTGCCCCGTGGTAAGCGCCGAAAGCCCGTCCTCGCCATAGACCACCACATGCGCGTCGAGCGGTACCTGACGCAGCACGCGCCCGGCAAACGGCATCGGGGCCGCGCCCATCTGGTTGCGCCGCCATAGGTCGACGCAGAACGGCATGGTGTCCCCGTACAGACTCCCCACAATGGGGGTGAACAACAGGTATGGGGCCCACCACATAAGCGCGTCACCGCCGCCGATGGAACTCCACCAGCACCAGTTTTCGCCCATCTGACCGGCGCCAATGAGACTTTGGATAAGTCCGGGGAGCGGGTCATCGTCGCCTTCCACGGGTGGGATGTTGTCTCCTCCAGCGACATAAGCCTGAAACATCCCCTGCATGGCGCCCGCAATGTCGCCGAGCGTCAGGCCGCCCAGGAACAGGCGCCCTTCCTTGTGGGCGCAGCCAGTGCGGACGTTGTTGCCCGTGAGCAGAATGGCCCGGGCCGAGTCGCCGAAGCCGGAAATCATAATCACGTTGTCATCGCCACGGAACAGGTACACAGTGTCGTAAAAATCGGCCACATGCCAGATATTGTTGCTGCCGTCGGCAATTGGCGAAACTTCAACCTCAGTCGTCGCCAGCGAGTAGCCGCCTGCCATGGTCACGGGCATTTCTTCGGCCAGTCCATAAATCGGCATGGGCTCATCTGCGCCGTATTCGTAGATGCCGTCGCGGCGAATGACAAGGGACCGGCTGTTCGTCTGGATAATCTGGGGGTAGGGCCAGTCGATGACGTAGGCGCTTGGGGAGATTGTCTGGACCGGACGCAGCCCGCCCGCCGACGGGCGGCGCATAGCCAGCATGGAAAGCGCACGGTCCGTGCGGCCGGGCTCTTCCGGGTGCATGCCCTTTCTAATTGCGTCTGTGAAACTGAACCGGTCCATTGGAATCCTACTGCGCGAACATGGCCGTGACGGCCGCGCGCTTGATGTAGATGGCTTCTTCGGAGTCGTTGTGCAGACGGAGGTCCACCGTCTGGTGCTGCGCCACGGGCGCGTCCGGGAAGGGATTCACGCCGGTGTCAACCGGAAGCGGGTCAGGGCTGAAACTGGACAGAACGGACAGCGCGCCAATGCCGCGAACGCCCGCAAGGTGGACTGCACAGGACCGGAGCGTCCCCGCCTCGGGAGCAATCCACGCGCAAAGAGCGGCGGTCCCGCCCGGTTCCAGTGTCACGTCATCATGCGAGAAGCACAGTGGCGCAGGGTGTGTGCGCAGGGGGCCGGAAGGCGCCGGCGTCCTGACGATGCGCGCCGTCGGGCGGGGAACGTTGCCTCGAAAGGTGGTCATGATGGGCTACCCTCTCATAACGCAGTGGCGCGCCGGGCCGCTTGTGCGTTCATAGACAAGCATGCGGTGAATGGAGTCCAAGTCCGGCATGATGGCCGCCGCGAACTGCTCGGCCCCTGACGCGTTCCGGTGAAGCTCAATCTCCATCTGCATGCGCGCTGCGCGAAGAACAAGGCTCGGGTGGTTGTACGACCACCATGTGTGGTCGGTGTCGGCGGACAAGGACAGCGCATAGGCCAGACCGACTACCTGGAGATCATAGGCTTTGTCAGCCGGAGGGATAACCAAGATGTCGTCAAAGCGCGTCTGCTCGCCGAGAACCGCGCCCATTGCGTACAGCACAAACAGGTCTTCGGATACAAGGGTCCCCCACCGTACTTCGCAATTCAGCAGGATGCTGATGCTCTCAGAAGACCCGGACATGGGCACGGCGATCGTCCCGTCACTGAACGGCGAAACCTCGGTGCCGTTGCGATCCACCAGCGGAACCGCCTCGACCATTTCCCCCTCAGCAATCGTAAGCCGCTTCAGCGTAAACTTAAACTTGCCCGCCGGGTCTGCAAATAGGTTAAGCGCCAGGCTGTAGTTGCCCTCGACTGGCGGTGTGTATGTGTAGATCAGGGAGTTCCACGTTGTGTTCGCCAGTTGGCTTCCGTTATATGCGACGTTGGTCGGGTCGGGCCGAAACTCCAGAGATTGTGAAGTCTCGGAAAACTTCCAGAAACTTAACGGGGACGGGTTCACTGCCGGGTCGAGCGGATCGACATAGAAGCGCAGCGCGCCGCCCTCTTCTATGGCAGCCCGAAGATAGGACCACGCCCCCATGTTCTCTGCTGGGACTGGGGCGGTCTCTGCGCCCATGAACAGCCTCGGAGACCGACAGTAGTACTGCGGTTTTTCGGGAGTGACATTCCAGAGCGTTTTGCCGTACTGGTCCTGCAAGGCTTCGTAGGTCTTGGAGGAAAGGGCGGTGGTTTCCTGCGTGTCCGGGTCGATTACCCAGACCTCTTGCAGTGCGCGAACGCTGCCGCCGTTAAACGAGTAGCTTCCGGCGGGAAGCGGGACAAGGCCGCGCACCTGCTCAACGGGAGGGTTGCACCGCATCGACAGCCAGCGGATGCCGTCATTCAAAAAACGGTTGGCCCCGTTGTCCACCAAGGCGTCTTCGCCAACGGTCTTGACCAGTTCAAGGTGCCCGCTGTCCTTTATAAGTTGTTCCCTGAGTTGCCGGCAGTTCATGGGGGCCTCCGAAGGTACGGTCTGCACAGGGCAGCCGCACAGTGCAGTCACGGCCACAAGGGCCAGGAAAATGCGCTTCATACAAAATCTCCCTGAGTCGTTGTGCTCCCCGTTCACCGGGGCGCGCGTCCAGCCTCTCGGCCATCGGCGCGCCCCGGCTACTCAGGGGGCGTGGTGTGTGTCGGGATCAGGCGCTGGAATCCTCGCCGAACAGGTCAAGCCAGAACGTGTTGTCCAGGCCGTTCCACTTCGGCATCGACTCGATGCGCCAGCCGCGCTTCTGGCCGTCAACGTAGGTGGTGGCGTCGTCGCTGGAGCCGTCGCCGCTGATGAACTTCAGCCCGCGGCCCTTGAGGACCATGCGCTTCAAAAGGCCCGCCTCGGTCACGAGTGCGGACTGGTTCAAAACGCCCGTGCGGGACAGCAGCGGGTGGCGCAACAGCCGGATGTCCTGATGGAAGCCCTGGATGGTGGTCACGCTGAATCCGTAGGAACTCATCTTCGAGGACATCTCGAAGTGGGTGTTCCCGCGGATCAACTGGTTGATCTTCGTGAAGAACCCGTTGCCGCACAGGTACTCCTTGCCGCTGGCCTTGGACCGCTTGGCGCCGGCCTCGTTCAGCCAGTCCAGCAGCAGCAGGCCGCCTTCGGCGAACGTCTTGCCGGACCACGGCTTGCCGGTCGCCGTCTTGCAGTTGATGATGTTCTCCGGCTTGTACGTCTCCAGCGCCTGATACAGGCCCATGGAGTGACGGCGCTCGAACGAGCCCTCGTTCTCGGTGTGCAGCCTGGAGAAGATAAAGCTCATCTCCATCTGCGCCTTGAGGTCTGCCAGGCACATCATGGTCTGCTTGTCAAACTTCATGGTGTCCGGGCGCTTCAGAACGGCCAGTTCGGTGCCGCTCGTCTCGACCGACGCCATCTGGATGCTGGTCTGGTTCTCGTACTTCACGGGTTTGAAGAACCGGCCGCCGGGCAATTCGCTGTACTCGCGCTGGGCGTTGCCGGACATGATGTAGACCAGCGTGTCCGCATTGGCAACGAGCGACTGGAACGTGTCGGCCGCCGTCAGCTTGCAGACGGCCTGGCTGATGGCACCGGCCGCGCTGACGGCACGCACGTCGAGGGTGACGGGCTTGTAGGTCGTCGCGTTCCAGATCGTGAGAAGCTGCTTCTCCTGGATGTTCTTCGCGTCAATCTCGTCAAGACCGGCGTACACAATCGCGTCCTTCGCAAGCGCGGAGGCCACGGGCGTGGTCATGGCCGCGTCGGTGAAGAAACGCTTGACCGTGCCGACGCCGGTGTTCTCTTCCTGTTCGTACCAGCGGTGAATGGTGGACTCGACAGTGCCCAGCCCGGCCTTGTCGGTGATGGCGGTCAGAGGAACGTCTCCCGCACTGGAGTACATGTAGACGTTGTCATCGTAGTCTTCCGGGTACAGCAGCGGGTCGCGCGCACCGCCCGGAAGGGCTCCAAGTTCTTTGCTCATCGTTCAGTTGCTCCTTGTTCTTGTGTGAGTTGTTGCTTAGGCCAGGGTCAGGTACGGCGCGCACGGCGCGATGGTCACGTCGCCGCCGCCCGATCCGCACGCCACGGTGCACTTGCCGATGACAACCTTGCCGGCGCCGGCGCTGGTCTTGACGACCTGTCCGGACGTGGTCAGGACAACCACGTCACCAATGGCGATGACGGCCGCGGTCGCGGTGCAGACGTGGGCAGGCTTGCTCAGCCAGGGAACCGCGTCACAGTCCGCCGCGGCGGTTGCACCGGCGGAGCTGTGGAACAGCGGCCCGAGCACGCTGGCGCTGCCGTAGCCCCACTTGCACACCGTGTCCGCCGTCGGTGTGACGATGGTGTTGGCGGCAATGTTGCCCGTGGCGGCGGGAAAAGTCAGGATGTTGGCTGCCTGAAGCTCGGTAATGTCGGCAGCGGCCTGCGTCAAAGCGAGGGTGGCCGACGGAATGTCGCTCAGGCAGACCCAAGCATCGCCGATGGACAGGAACGTGTGCGCATCGCCAACGGCCGCAAGAGTCTTCCCCTCCACCGTCACCGTGCCGTTTGTCCATGTCGCCGTGGCGCTGGCCGCCTTCACGGTGATCATCTGGCCGAAACTCTCCTGCGGCGGCGGAAGGGACAGGACATAGTTGGCCGCGTCCCCGGTGGGCAGGCGCACCACCGCAAGGGTTTTCCCGTGGATTACCCTGTCCGTGAAAGTGACCGACTGGGCCACCCGCGAACGAAGGGAGTCGCCGGAACGAATCTCTCTTTGCGTCGTCATTCTTTGCGTCTCCTTGTCTGGTTACAGACCCAGCAGGCGTTCTTCAGAAGCTCGGCCCACATGGGACGTTTCCTTTGCCTGCACACTCGTATGCTCGCCGCGTGCGCCGGGTGTGCCCGTGCGCGGTGCGGTTTGCGGTTTCTGTTTGGCCGACTCTTCCACGCGGGCCGCGACGGACATTTCCTTGCGGAGGATGGCAATCGCGTCTTTCTGAATGGTCAGCACCGATGCCTTCGGGTTCGCCTGGAACGCGTCCTGAATTGCCTGAACGGCCATCCACATGTTGTTTTCGATTTCGGGCACCTGTTTGAGCACGTCCACGGCCAAGGCCATGCCCAAGCCGGTATCCGCCTGGCTCTCCACAAGCTGTGTGCGCATGGCGTCCATCTGGGCCGTGACAAACTCACTGACCGCGGCGGCGTCCCGCTGGCGAATCTCGCCCATCTTGGCGGGGTCAAGGTCCACATAAGCCGCTGTGTAGTCGTCCGGAGTCAGGTCGGGCATCTTGAACAGGGCAGTGCCGGGCGCGGCTGGGGTTGCCAGAGCGGGCGTGACCGCCGGTGCGGCCGGAGTCGGGGCGGAGGGTGGCGTAATCGCGGCCTTGGCCCGTTCGGCCTTGAACGCCAGCCAAGCGTCCCTGTCCTCGTCGGCCACCGTGATGCCCTGCGGCGGCGCGGCGTCGGTTTTCGGCACTTCCCCGGCGGGCGGTGTGTCATCCTTCGGGACTTCGCCCTCTTTCACAGGCGGCGGGTCATCACTTGCCGGCGGATCGACCGGCGGTGCCTCGTCGATTGTGGGCGCGTTCAATCCCTGCGTGTTGGCAACTTCGGCCATGGGGTCATCCTGCGGAATCACTTGAGTTTCCATATCCATCTCCCTGAGTTGAGTAGTTCACGAAGCCGCGACATGCGGCTCTGGTCTTTGGGGTGCTGGTACTGCTCGATGCCGTGCTGCTCTTTGGCCATGAAGGTCGCGGCCTTGCTGACCTGGCTGAACTTCTTCGGCATTTGGAGCACGCCGTAGAGCAGTTTCAGGCGCGCCTGAACAGTCAAAAAGTCGCGGTAGTTCAGTTCCTTCTCGGCAATCGTCTTGACAAGCCCGTCAAATTCGCCCATGAGGTTCTGGCGCAGGACAAGCCACACGTCACTGTCGAAGACAGCGCTAAGTTCGTCAGCGCTGAAGCTGGATGAACCGAGAGAAATGATTTCTTCGATTTCGGCAAGGTTAATGGTGGGGCTATCGGGCATTGGCAAGGCTCCCCACGGGCACCATGTTGCCCGACTGCATGCCCGCCTCCGTCTGTTCCGGAGTCGCGTACTGGATTTGCGGCAGGGGTGCCCCGGACTTGATGTAGGCACTTACGTTCTCGTACCCGCTGGCCCGCGCCCAGTCGAAGAACATTGTGGAAAAGTCCGTCTTGGACTGGATTTCCTGCGCTGCGCCCTCGACGCCAAGAAGCGTCTTAATAACTTCGGTCTGCGCGCTCAGGTTGCGAATCTGGCTGTTGCTGCCGTCGTGCGGAACGCAGTTGATGGGGCCCCGAATGTCGTCCGGCGTGACAAGCAGGTCCGTAATCTCGGACCCGTAGATTTTGCGGAGGTCCTGCTCCATGCGCCCGAAAAGTTCCACGCGCTGGCTGCTTTGCAGGAACTGCCGGTTGTTCCACATCTCCTGGAAGGAGAGTTCGTCGAGCATCTGCGTGCCGATGCGCCCGGAAATGTATTCCACCTTCGCAGCACCGCCGCCGGTCGCCGCGTCGATGCCCGCCGCCGTCGGCCGGTCCGGACTGCTCGACAGGATGTTCCCGTCTACCGTGTCGCCGAAACCGGACAGGGTCTTGGTCAGCTGCATGAAGTTGTTGAAGTCGCCAATGTGCCCCTGGGTGACATCCTGCACAGGCAACTGCTGGGCATAAGCACTGAGCGGAGCCGTGCTCCGGTAGAATTCCGGGGTGATCCGGATAATCTTGCCTTCGCCGCCTTCCATGAGGTCGTCCCACTCGATGGCAAACGGGTTGACCAGCAACATGTCGTTGATGACCTTGGCCACGTTCGCCATGCGCGTGTTCAGCAGCCAGTTGGCGCCGTACTGGAGGGCAAAGAACGTGCCCAAGTGCGACACGGGCACGGTGCCATGGCCGTCGGTGTTGGGCGCGCACATGGCAACAGGCTTGCGCCCGTGCCAGTAGTTGAGTTTCTTGGCCTTGTTGATGACCTGGCCGCCGGTAATAAGAAATTCCCAGGTCTCCGGCTTGTCGCTGTCGCTGAATTTCCACTCGCTTGGCACAATTTCAACAACCATGGTCAGGAAGTGGAGGGCCTTGTTGTTGGTTCCGTCCGGCATATTGGGCTTGCCGTTCCGGTCGTCGCGCGCATCGACGTAGGGTTCCCACAGTTCATCACAGATACCCTCGCCGCGGTCGCTCAGCCACGCGCTGGCCTTGCCGTTGAACAGCCCCATTTCGGGGTCGGCCTCGTCGCGCAGCAGGCGCTTGGCAGAACCCATGTGTTGCCATTCCATGTGCTCCGCCTCCTGAATGTCGTTCGGCGATACGTTCGGGTCCCAGGAGAAGCGGTATGGGTCAATGGCGCGGGTCTTGTTCCCTTCCCAGAGCAGTTCTTGCTCCTCGATGACATGCCGGCCAACGTCGTACTCGATGCCGCGGCTGGCAAGCACAGCCTGAATGCGTCCGTTCACCTCGACGGTGTTTGGAGACACCCCGTAGTGCTTGCTCCATTCAGGTGTCACCACGCCCACGCCGTATTTGAGGCAGTCGGACATGGCGGTTTGCAGGGCCAGCTTCGTTTTGAACCAGTCGTGCTGGCGGGTGACAATCCGCTCCATCTTCGCGGCGCGAATCACGCCTTCAATTCCGCCCTCGCCGCTGTACTTGTGGATCGGCTTGCCGCAATGGGCCGCGGTAAAATAGGTCATGGCCGTCTCGTGCGTGGCGTAGAGAAGCGGCACCACAATCTTCATGGGGCGCTTGGCCCCAAGGCTCTGCTGGCGCTTGTCCTCTTCGTCGAGGGGAATGAATGCCTGCATTTGACGGTCAATGGCGCGGCGCTCACTGCGGCAGGTGTCGTATGTGCTGATACCGCGACGGGCCATGTCCATGAGCGTCTTGAGCGTGTCGTCGTGCAACTTATTGCCCGGACGAAAATACTCAAACGGCCAGTTGTAGTTGAGATCGAGCGTTGTCAGTGATTCACTCATACGGCTGCCCACCTCCGCGAACGGATAATGTTCTGGTGTTTGAGGCGCAGCGCCTCATAGTTCACGGTGGAACCGCCAACGGCCTGCGGGGCAAAGACAAGGTGCTTTGCCTGCATGACAGCCGGACAGAACGCGGCGCTGTCCACAAGGTCCCAGTAGCTGAGATCGGGGGCACTGCACAGGTGTTCTTCCAGGAGGCCGCCGCGCATTTCCTCGGAGTGGTAAACGTGCCCCTTCGGGAAGCCCTCACTGGACGCGTACAGGGGCTGCAGCAGATCGGCGCGGGCGCGCTTGATGGCATCCGGGTCGCTGCCGTAATTGCCTGAACGGGGAAGGGTGCCGCTGTTCAACCAGATAAACTCGTAAAAGCGTCCCTCCTGCGCACACGCGTTCATCATCCAGGATTTGACCCATTCGCCCAGGCCGGTAATTTCCACAGCGATGGTGCTTGTGCCGGTCTCGTCGCACAGTTTGAACAAGGCCTGCATGATTTCAGCCGGGGACAGGCGCTGCATAAGTTCTTTGCGGAAGGCAATCTTGGCGCCAAGGGGGTTCACGGCCCAGGCGAGCATGCCGGTGTACGCGCTCTTCTTGCCCATGCTGCGCGCCGGGTCGATATTGATGCACTTGAACCAGCCCGGATCGTCGCTGATGTTCCAGGAGGCCTCGCTGTAGTGCTGAAACATGCTCGTGTTCCAGCGCTTGTCCTCGGGGTCGGTCGCCGTGCACAGATATTCGCGCGAGTACACGTCGAAATAGCCATTGCGGCGGGCCTGTTCAATCTCGTGGCGCACGTCCGCATCGGAGAAGAGGGGCTTGCTGGCGCTGTAATACTGGCCGTCTTCCTCGTTCAGAACAGCCTTGGGCAGTCGGCAGCGATTCCATTCCGGCTGACTCATCAGCTTGCCGATAAGCGCGTCCTGATGCTTCAGCGTGTCCAGAACGACGATGCGCCAGGGCGGCGTCCAGTCCGGGTCCTGATTCGGGTACCAGCGATCCCGGTAGGTGCCGCTCGTTATCGGGCGCTTTCGGGGAACCACGTTCTGGAGCGCGCCGAAGAACCATGCCCGCAATTTCTTACGGTTCTCAGGGTTCAACACCTCCTCGTCGTCTTCCAGGTCGTCCACGCATACCAGGCCGGGGCGCACCTTCGCGC
>CAIUWO010001019.1 GCA_903902895.1 Candidatus Hydrogenedentota bacterium
CCCGTCGGTGGACGAGGTTGCCACGGTTTCTTCCTGAACGTCCACGCCGAAGCCGCTGTTGTGGACAGCCTTCGGAACGGCAATGAATGGCTCCACCACCATGTCCACGGGGAAGTGCGCCCACTGGTAGAGGGTGCGCCGCAGCTGCTCCTCATAACCGCGGCATTCGGGATCCGCGCAGCGCAGCGCCAGTTCGTCGCACCCGTTAAACTCGTTCCAGCAGACCTGATCCATCATGACCATGGGACGCACTGTTTCGCGTGCGTTCAACCTGCGCCACAGCGCCCGCTTCTCTTCCTGCACTGGAAGGGCGGCAATCCCGGCCACGCGCGCGGCCAGGTCCCTGATTATGGCGGCGTCTTCTCTTGTCGGCATGGTGGGGTGTCTCCCTGTGTGACTGGTACCGCTATTCTGCCTGTCAGGCCGGAAGAAACCAAACGCGCCCGCACCGCGTTTCACGCACGCCGCCGCAAGCCGCTTCGGTGCGCCCCTAAAATCAGCGTCCCTTGTTCATCTCACTCTCAAGGCCGCGGTAGGGTTCGTCGCTCTCCTGTTTCTTGCGCTTGGAGGTGACGGCCTGCATCTGCGTGTCGATCATCTCCCGGATTTCATCCTTGCTGTCCACCGGGTCCCTGCCGTGCCCGGTGCAGAGCCAGTCCACGTCCAGCGCCTGGATTTTCTTCAGCGAGCTTTGCCAGTCGATCGTGCTGGAGCGGTTGAGGAGGGAGTAGTACCCCCCCACGGAGTCGCCGGAGAACGCAATTTTCTTCCCCGCGATTTCCGTGGCGACCACGATGCAGCCGGGGGTGTGTCCCGGCGTGTGGACAATGCGGAAGACGGCGTTGCCCACGTTGACCGTGTCGTTGTCCAGCAGCACACGGTCCACTTTGACCGGGGCCGATTCAACGCCGTCGTAAAGCGGTTCGGCGCAGGAAAACACCCGGTCGTCGTTGATCACGAACTGGGCGTCCCCCGCGTGAATGGCGAACTTGACCGAGGGGAAGTCTTTTTGGAACAGCGCCATCGCGTCCATGTGGTCCCAATGGCCGTGGGTGGCGATGACCCAGCGCACATCCCCCGGCGAGAGGCCGAGCAGTTTCAGGTTGCCCGCGAGCTGGTCCCAGCCAACCCGCGAGCCGCAGTCTATCAGGACCGGCTCCGGCGTGAGCACACAGTACACGGCGCTCTCGTCCCCGCCGCGCCCGGCCACTTTGTACAGCCCGGGAAGCTTCTCGATTTCCTTCTTGTCCGCCGCGGGCTGCGGCCGCTCGTCCCCGGCGAAAGCCGCGGTTTGGACAAGAAGAAGAATCGCAATTCCCGCGGTGAATGCCGTGCGCATAGCCGTGCTCCTTTGAACTTCGTTGAATGCGAAACAGGCCATGGCGCCTGCCGTGCAATTATTGCCCCACAGGCGGCCCTTTTCAACCTGCGTGGAAGAGCGCTGCAAGATCTCTCCCGGCGCGGATGGCGCCGGCATTCTGCCTGTCCGGTTGGGAGAACGCGCGGGCGCAACGCGCTGCGGGCGGGAATCAGACGGGAACGGCACTTCCGGGCCGGGTTCCAGGCCGTCTCAGGACCGTGCAAACCTCATGTTGCCGCCGGAAGACGCCCTGCGCTTTATGATGTTGCATATTATCGGTATTCTGGCCTTGTCGGCTCTTCTTGGGTGTTGAAAGAGCGTCACATTAAAGGAGTAGTTCTTGGTTGTGGCCCGTTTGGACGTGGTGATGGCTCTGAACCCGCGCAGGAAATCATTGCCTCCCTTTCTGGCCAGGAGGTCTATAATCTCGGGCAGGGCGTCCAGCGGGGCGGCCACCTCCTTGTCAAACGCCATCGTGTCAAACATTATGAACACGGGCGATTTCCCGTCATTGGCGTCGCCCCTGACAGGAACAAGATCCCATGCCATGTCGTTGTCAAGATCATGCCCGACGATGAGGGTGTCTCTCAGGCATTTTGTGGAAGAGTTTTTGCCGTAGTCAATAACCGCGTCGACAAACCTTTTTTCACGCCTGCCCGGGGCGGGCGAGTAGGTGTCGGCTATGGTGGGTGTCAGGCCCACGAGGTCAAAGCATTTTTGGGTGTATGGCTTGGCCCCCTTGGTCACGCAAACCGTTGTGACGCCGGAGTTCCGCAAGTGGGCCAGCGCATGCCCCGACCCCTTCCGTTGTTTCAGGAAATGCTCCTTTTCCTGTTCAATGTAGGCATACAACTGCTCCTGCCATTTTATAAACGAATCCACGACCTGGGGGTTGCCTCTTCCATAGGTCCGTTCAAAACTGTCCCAGGCCTCCTTCTCCTTGGCCATGCGTTGATTGCGCAGCTTGCTTTCCCACACAAGCAGCAGTTCATCGTTGTCGATCAGGATGAGCTTTTCGCTCAGATCAACAGAACCGGACACCCGCCCAAGGATGTACCCCAGAAAGTCCCGGATCCCCCGGGCAATATTTCCAATGAGACCTTCACCGCCGGTCATATTATTTAGATTCACCGTAAATTGTCTCCAATCAGGTGCCGTAAATAATAGGTCATAACCGCCCACGGCCTTGCCAAGAACCGTGGGGCGGGCCCCGAAGCCGGACAGCAGCGGCGGGTGAATGGGGTCCCCGATACTGCTGACTGCCGTCCGGCACAACGCCGGACGACACCTTGAGTATAGGACATGGTCCGGGGTTTTTCCAACGGCGGCGATCCGGTTTGGGGGCGGCGGGCTTTCGCGCCGCCCGCCAGGGCCGGAATTGACCTTTTGGAGGCCGTCGGGGGTAGAATAACGCCCCAAGCCGGGGCTTATCCCGTCCACCACCGGGAGGGCGGCCCGGACCACGGAGTGAAAGGAATCTGCAATGCGGGAGCCAGGTGCCGGGGGTTCGACAAGCGCGTCTCTCAACAGGCGCGCCCTTTGGATGGTTCTGCTTGGCGCCCTGGTGCTTGTAGCGCTGCAGCCGGTTGCCCGCGCAAGAACCGTCTCTTTTGCCGGTCGGGAATGGACCGTTCGGACAGGAACGGGCGGGCCCGGTCCGAACAGCTGGTCGGACAGCACGGAGAGCGTGTGGGTGAACAGCGACGGGCTGCATTTGAAGATTAGGCAAGTCGAAGGCGCATGGCATTGCGCAGAGGTCACCAGCGTGCTGCCGACGCAGTACGGCATGCACCGGTTCCGCATTGCGAGCCGCGTGGACCTTTTGGACAGGAACATAGTTGCCTCACCGTTCCTGTACAGGGACGACAGCCATGAGATAGACATCGAATTTTCGAAGTGGCGGAAAGCCTCGGGCCACAACATTCAGTACGTGGTGCAACCCTACGCCGCGCCCGGGAACATTCACCGGTTTGAAATGAACCTTAACGGCGATCACTCAACCCACTGCTTTGACTGGCGCGCCGATGCGATACACTTCCAGAGCTTTCATGGCCACTACAAGGAAGCTCCCGCGCCGGAATACCTGATTCAGGACTGGACCTATACAGGCGGCGACAACCCCCCTGAAAGCGACGGGCTGCGCATTCACATCAACCTCTGGCTCATTGGCGGAGCGGCACCGTCAAACGGGCAGGAAGCCGAGTTCATCGTGAAAGACGC
>CAIUWO010001020.1 GCA_903902895.1 Candidatus Hydrogenedentota bacterium
AAAACACCGGCCCGATGTACGCCAGCCCCTCATGCCTGTAATGATGCGTCAATTCCCCGGAGCAGCGCTCCAGGCTTTCTTTGGGCTTCTTTTGCTCTTTGTCAAACCGAAATTCGTACTCTCCGGGATCTACGGGCGCGTTGCAGTATCTGATAAACGGAAGTGCATATTTAAACGCCTCTTCTTTGGATATGGCTTGATCGACTCTCTTTGTTTCACTTCCCGCCTCGTGGTAGGTGTCCCCTCTGGCGAACCAGCACACGCCTTCTGTGGAAACCGCCACTTCGTTCCCATCCACCATGAACCTGCCAACCTGCCAAGGATTATCTTCAGGTGTATCAAAAGCCTTCCTTATCTCCTTTATCGGAAGTTTCAAGAAGGTGGTGAAGAAGAAGTTCAGCGCCTGACACTGGGAGTCCGTGATCACCACATCGGGTGCGGATACCGACTTACAGTCAGTCACGGACACTTCGGTTGTTGCCGCCAGTGTTGATACTCCCTCACACATGACAAAGCAAACAACCAATGGGAACACAAGGGTCCGAAGTCTTCCGAAGGAGTGGAAATTGCGGAGAAATAACCTCTTCATCATCTTTCTAGTTCCTCTCTCTTGGGCTCTCTTTGTGATTGCTGGATCTCGGTAAAACAGGGATAGGCACCTGTTAATCTCCCCCTTTTGGGAAAATCCAGAACCTCGGGACTGCCCCAAGCCGAGTCTTCGAGGGGCCTGGGACTGTTCCAGAGATTCTGAGGTTCCGGTCCTCGTTCGAAAAGAAAACAACTTCCCCGCGGTTGCCCCGCTGGGTGATGTGATAGGGTATCCTCGGCAGTATCATGCGCGCTGTTCGTGACATGAACCAAGGTTAGCGCAGACACGGCGGCGTGTCAATATTGAAATAGGAGAAGCGTTCCCATTTTGCCACCGCTGTCCATATTGGCCCATCCCGTTCCGGTCTATTCGAGGTAGTAGCCCTTGCCGAGACCGAGGGTCCTTTTGCCGTTGAGCACCTTGGGTTCTTTATTGGGCTCGGAGGCGTAGCGGGTCTTTTCGGCGGTTGCGGGGGCTTTTTGTAGGCGGACGGCGTATTCGGTTCCGGGGGTGCTGTCGAAGGCGATGACATCGCCTGCTTCGAGGCGGGTTTCGACGGGTAGTCCGGTCACCGGATCGGTCACTGCGGTCGGTTGGCCGGGCCATGGATTTTGCAGACGGCAGGGGCCGCCGAGGCGGCTCTTGATGCCTACCTGCGCGATGATGCCCCGTTGCCGTTCTGAGGCGACGAGGAAGCCTCCGCGGGCCAGCAGTTTGAAGGCCAGGGGCTTGTCCTGCCATTCGGCGGGGATCGCGGGGAAGACGCGGATCTTGCCCTCGTTGCTCTGGAGTAGCATCTCCTGCATGGCCGTGCCGCAGATGCTTATGGTCTCCATGCCGCACTGGAAGAAGTCGCGCCACTTAACCTGGGGACGGCCTTTACCTCCGATGAGGTTCACCTGCAACTTCAGGTTGTAGAGTTCGGAGGGATAGCCGCTGCAATTGAAGAACAGCCCCTGCGGAAAATACTGCATGTCCGTGATGCCGGAGCTGAGGAGCTTCAGCGCCTCGTCGCCGTCGCCCATGCGGGCGGCGATAATCGGCACGGGATGGTGGGAGTACATGCCGCCCTTGAGCGCCCTGATGTAATTCAGCACTGCCCTGCCGTTGGGGCTGTCCTTGTCATCGATGCCGATGAGCCCTTCAGGGAAGGCGATGTGCCCGCCCACTGCCCAGCCGCGCGCGGAATACCTGCCCTCTTCGTCCGAGGCCGCGAAAACATCCCCTTCAATGTCCTTCTCCTGCACCAGCCGACGTTCCCAGAGATGGTCCAGCACGTGCTGCCACTTGCCGATCAGTTCCCCGTCGGTGTTCAGCACCGTTGCCGCGCGGATGCAGGACTTAGAAAGCGCCTCGATGCAGTTGCGGTCGCTGAGCGGGTTGAGCGCCGGACCCTTGCCGCTGCCGTCCTCATAGACCGAGCCCTTGAACTGGAAACACTGCTTGTCGCCGTCCCAGGTGAGCTTGTTGAGGTAGAAGTTGGCCGCCTTTTTCATGAAGGGATAGGCCTTCGCGG
>CAIUWO010001021.1 GCA_903902895.1 Candidatus Hydrogenedentota bacterium
GTAGTCGCAGGCCGAGGCAAAGTTGACGCTGGCGCCGTTATAGCGCTCGAGTCCGTTCTGTTCGGCCTTCTCCCAGAGCACGGCACCCGTGCGACCGTCCACGCCGGCGCTGCGAACCAGCGGCGTGCCCGCCCATACGTAGAGGTCCGGTGTTTCCCGCCCCAGGAAATGCGCGGTGCGCATATAGGCCCTGCGCGGTGCGGGCAGTCCCGTGCGGGTAGTTACGGGGAACTGCGATTCCCAAAGAAGGCCGTCGTTGTCCGCAGGCGTGACGGCCCGCACCAGCGGCGTCGCGTCGGTCGATACGATAAGCGTCACCACGTCGGTCTTGCCGTCGCCGTTGAGATCAGCCAACACTGGTTCACAGGAGGAGGTATATTCGCGGTACTGTTCAAATGTGCCCTCCTTGAGTTTGAAGCTTCGCAACTTCGGGTCTTGGAACAGGGCCAGTTCATTGACACCGTCACCGTCAAGGTCGGCGGCAAAGAGCGGGGGAGAGGATGGTCCGGCCAGCGCGGGTACGGCGGAAAAGTTAGCGGGCGTGGACAGTTTGAACGGTTCGGAGAATGGCGTGACAGCGACATGGGCATTCTCGTCCATGGCCAACTCGAGATACGCGCCGCCCTTTTCCACCAGCGGAGGTATTCCAAATTTCCGCTCCTTCTTTTTGGGTTCGACAGCCTTCGCGGCGGGATCTCGCCATACTTCGACCGGCTTATGGTCTTTGAACGTGTAAAGACAGGCGCCATCGAGCTTGTTGCGGGTGGGGTCGGCAGAAAGATTGCAGAGCACCGCTTCGCTCCCACATGTGTCCCCGTTGTCATGACTGCTTACGGCAATGACGCCGGGCAAGCGATATCTGAGAGTTCCTGTGGTCGCGTCGTAGATGCGCGTGAGCCAGGCGTTCTCGTTTTCTGAGTTGTACATGGACAGCACGATTTCCAGCGCGCCGTCGCCGTCCACATCCACATCGGGCGGGTCCGCCCAGGTCGTGGCCACCTTGCCCGTGGTCACGCTTTCGCCCCAGCCATAGCCCCAGGCCTTCTCATACTTGCCGCCGTGGTTCAGCAGCACCTCGTGGTGCTGGGCGAAGTTGGCGATGCACAGAAAGTCCTCCAGCCCGTCCTTGTTGAGGTCCGCGAATTTCACCAGACCGTAACTGCGCACATTGGCGGGGGCCACGTCCCACTTGCAGAACTGTTTCAACGCGCCCGTATCGGCATCGAGCACCCACATTTTGCTGTGGCACTCGACCACCAACTCGCGGGTGCCGTCGCCTTCCATGTCGGTCTGCAGCAGCGATGGAAAGCAGGTATAGTCGCTGAAATCGTAGCGCCAACGCTGTGTGGGCGCCTCCCCGGGCGCGCCAAACGAAAATAGCGCGACGTATCCGTTCTTCGGATCCGGCGGGTAAGCCTGCATGAGCACGACAATCTGCTTGCCTTTCGCGCCGGGAACGTACTCCCCTGCAAACAGGTACCACACATAGGACATGGGCTCGACGTCATAGCGCCAGAGCAGCCGCCCGTCGTCTGCGGAAAGCAGCACGGCCGCACCGTAATCCTTGCCGGGCCGGTTCGCCTGGAGCAGCAGTTCGGTCATGCCGTCGCCGTCCAGGTCTTCCGCCGCCGTGACCGTGGTGAAATTCAACCCTGTCGGGTGACTGCGCCAGCGAAGCGTGCCAGTGGTGTCATGGCAGTACAATTCCCCGCCGACGATGGACGCGGCGAGTTCGGTACCGTCAGCGGCGTTCGTAAATTTGGAAAGGGCGGCCTGCGATCGGCCCAAGTCAAGCCGGGCCTGGGGGAGAGGCGCTTCTGTCATCCTGCCCGGCAGCGGCTGGATGCCCGTCAGATGGGCATTCTGTCTCGGCTCGGGCCAGTCGCCGGGGGCGGCACGGGCAACAAGGGCGAACATGCTCGCGGCAAGTAGAAGCATGCAATGGCAACCGGCGTTGGTTCGAATGGAAATCATTACTGTCTCCTTGGACGGTATTATCAACGCATGCACTATTCTCCCGCAACGATGTTCCCATACCCGTAGGCAAACGACCGTCATTGCGAGCGAAGCGAAGCAATCTCTTGCTCGTGACAGGCGTTGGGCGGGCGAGAGATTGCCGCGTCGGACTGCGTCCTCCTCGCAATGACGGTCGGTCTGGACTCGTTCGCCTTCCCTTCCAGCAAATCATAGATTTCCTTTCCCCGCCGGTCGTGCTAGAATCATGCTTCGGTTGTCCAGATTCCACAGTATCGGAGGAGATTTGCCATGTTGCACCTGATTTGCCTTGCCACGCTGCTTCCGCTGCACGCCGCCACCGCGCCGCAGCCGCCCTGCGCCTTCGTTCCGGCCGGGGAACTGGCCGCGCGCATTGCCCTGGTGCACAAGCGCTTTGCGGAAGTCACCGAGCCGGCGTTCACCGACAAGTTCATCTTGGCCGACGTGGAACTGGATCCGGCCTACCCGCGCCGCTTCTCCGAATTTAGCGGTGACATCTCGGGCCGCTATATCGGCGCCATGGCCATGCTGCCGCCCGCCGACCCCAAGGCTGCGGCGGACCTGGACCGGATTGTGGAAAAGACGCTGAGTTGCCAGCGGGCGGACGGGCGCTTTGGCAATGACAAACTGGTGTTCACCGCCACTGAAGTGGGTCCCGAACAGATGGCGCTGCTCTGGGGCAACGGCCGGCTGCTTGTTGGCCTGCTCGAATACAACTCCGCCAAGCCGTCGGACAAGGTGCTGGAAGCCTCGCGCCGACTGGGGGATTTCCTACTCAAAGTGTTTGACGCCTGTGCCAAACCGGAAGTCATTGAGCGGCTGCGCGGCAAGGCCGCCAACGGATTTATCTGTTTCACCCAGTTCAACGAGGGACTGGAACTATTGGCCCGCGCCACAGGCGACGCCAAGTACCGTGATGCCGCGGCGAAGATGCTGAGCCTGCTCGAAGCGCCCGGCGACCAGCACACGCACGGCTACCTCACCACGCTGCGCGGCCACATGATGGTGTATGAGTCCACGCATGACAAGGCGCAACTCGACGCCGTGATAGAACGCTATCGCGGGATAATTGACATGGGCGCCGTGAAGACCAACGGCGGGGTGTTGGAATATTTCAAGAAGGACTACAAACGCGATGAGGGCTGTTCGGAGGCGGACTTTGTGCGCCTGTCCCTGCAACTGTGGCGCGCCACCGGTCAGCCGGAATAC
>CAIUWO010001022.1 GCA_903902895.1 Candidatus Hydrogenedentota bacterium
AGCGCCTCGGCCTTCTCGAAGGAATCCTCCTTGAACTTTCGGGTTCCGTCCCGATGGGGCACCTCAATATCGAGCTGCGTGGCAAGACCGCCCACCATGCCCTGGAAATAGAGGCACATCCCGCCGAGCCCCTTCACGCCGTTCGGTTCGGGAACGCCCTGCTCCACGCCGTCGCGCCAGTAGCCGCAGAAGTCGGAGGTGATGAAGGGGTTGTTTCCACCCAGTGTCTCCGGATGGTTGCCCCAGTTGACCAGCGTGGCGATGGTTTCATCCGTGCCCGGCCTGGTGAACCGCACGCAGTTGAGTTTGGTGTCGATGACAATGGGTGTGCGTGTGTCGGTGACAAACCCCTCTGGATTCAATTCATAGGTGCTCCCCCGCATCTCCGCCGGTTCGAGCTTCTGGACCGCCTCCTCCACCGCCTCTTTGCAGGCGTTCTTGACCCGCTCCATGTTGGCGTGGTCGAAACTCCACGGCGTCGGCACGAGCCCGCTCCAGTTGCCCATCGTGTCCGGCGTTTCGTGGTTGTGCAGGCACGCCACAATGACGTGGTCCACCTTCAGGCCCGGGTCAATCCGCAGGCGGATGTCGATTACCTTCTCATGGAACAGCCCGATGGCGTCCAGCGTCACCATCGCCACCGTCACACCGTTGTTCCGGAAGGCAATCGCGCGCGCCCAAATCTGGTCATGCACCCCCTTCGCGGGCCGGTCATTGCCGAATCCCGCCATCCACACGGGGTCAAACTTTCGGTTTCCGTTGCGGTCCTCAAAGGTGTCCGGCCCCTTGGCCGCGTCGATATGGCTCAGCAGCCCCGTGGCCGGCCGGTACTTGTTGTCGTTGTCCACATCGTTCAGCACATCGTACAGCGCCAGGTTTGGCGTGATGTCGCGCTTGGCCACACCCACCTCCAGCACGCCCGGCGCGCCGCTGCCGGTCTTCACAAAGTCAAGACGATACGACCGGTACGGTCCCCGCATGCGCCAGAACACAAAGCCCGCCAAACACAGCAGCACCACGACAAAGAGAATCCCCAGCGTGGAGATGAATTTGTGACGCCGAAAAAAGGACTTGTCAGAGGACATTGCAGACTCCCAAGTACGCGTTGAACGATGCGGTTCAAAACCGAACGGAAATAATCATAGCAGAGGGGAAGGGCCGCATGCCGGTTTCCCGTGGGTATGGTCGCGCGCCCGGCTTGCGTGCCCCCGCCCCGCGTAGTACCATGCGCCAGGACGCAAGGCGGGACCCGGCATGATTGAGCGGCGTTATGACATCGACTGGCTGCGCGTTTTCGCAACCTATCTGCTCTTCCCCTTCCACATCGGCAAGGTGTTCGATGTGCCGCCCTACTACCCCATCAAGAGCCCCGACCTGTCGCCGCTGCTGGGAAGTTTCACCGGCTTCATCCACCTGTGGCACATGCCGCTGTTCTTCCTGCTGGCGGGCTGGTCGCTGCACGCGTCCATGGCGCTGCGCGGCGTGCGCACGGCGCTGCGCGAGCGGGTGGACCGGATCCTCATCCCCTTCGTGGCGGGGACAGTCACGCTGTGCCTGGTCGTCGGCTACTATGAGCGGGTGATGATGACCGGCCAGCCGCTCAGCTTTTGGCAGTATGCGCCCAAGTTCTTCACAAGCCTTGACTACTTCACCTGGAGCCAGTTGTGGTTCCTGATCTACCTGTTCACGTTCACGCTGCTGTGGATGCCGCTGTTCCGCAGGCTGCTGGCAAAAGAGGGCGCCATGACGCTGCGCCACACGTGGCATATCTACCGCCCCATCCCCGCGCTGATCCTGATGCAGGGCATCCTGCGCATCTGGTGGCCGGGATACCAGAACCTCTACAACGACTGGGGCAACTTCTGCTGTTACAGTGCCATGATGCTGCTGGGGTTCATTCTTGGCAGCCAACCCGTCGTCGCTGAGGCCATCCAGCGCGAATGGCGCCGCGCGGCGGTCTTCGGGGCGCTGCTTGCCGCGCTGACCATCTGGGGTTGGTCGCACCCGGAGTGGCCGGACGCCATGCGGCACATCGCCTATTACGTGCCAGGCACGGCGGCCGGCTACTGCATTCTCATCGGCATGCTCGGCTTTGCCCGCGAACACCTTAACCGCCGCAACGGCGCGCTGGATTATCTGGCCGAGTCGGCGCTGCCCGTGTACATCCTGCACCAGGCCGGCATCGTCGTCCCCGGCTGGTACATCGTCCACCTCAACCTCCCCATGGCTGCGCGGATTGCGCTGCTGCTGGTGGTGTCCGTAACGGTTACCATGGCCGTGTACCACTGCCTGGTGCGGCCGTTCAGCCTTACGCGTAGGCTCTCGGGGATGAAGGCGCGATCACGCAGAGTTGCCACCTCCCTGCATGGTGATTGACCCCATTGCCGCCGTGTCCCGACCGGCGAAAGAAACAGGGACAGACACGTCTCCGCTTCGCTTGCGTCAGCCCCTGCTTTTTTTCGCCTACGAGATCATCCGCGCGATGGCGAAGGCGGCCGCCGCCGCCAGTCCGCCGACAATTGCCGTCTGCACTGCGCTGCGCGCCACGGGCACGCCGGTAAAATGGCCCTTCACCCCGCCAAACACGGTCAGTGCCACGAGCGTGACGGCCACGGACACCCACAGGGCGGCCTGGGCGGTGGGCATGAACATGTACGCGCTGAGCGGGATGAACCCGCCCACGACATAGGCCCCGGCAATGGTGAGGGCGCTTTGCCAGGCCCGGCGGGGATCGGGCTCTTCGAGGCCCAGTTCAAAGCGCATCATGAAACGCACCCAGTCCTTGGGCCGCTGCCGCAGCGATGCCACCACGGTCTCGCTTTCCTGGTCGGTCAGGCCATAGGTCTTGAAAATGTCGCGCACCTCCTGCGCCTCCGTGTCGGGCAGGGTGAAGATTTCCTCCTCCTCGCGGGCCAGTTCGCTGTGGTAATGCTCCCTGTCGCCGCGCGCAGCCAGGTAACCGCCCAGTCCCATGGCTATGGACCCCGCGACGACCTCCGCCAGCCCCGCCGTCACGATCACGTGGGTCTGCGAGACCGCTCCGGTCAGGCCCGCTGCGAGCGCAAAGGGCACGGTCAACCCGTCCGACATGCCAATCACGACGTCGCGCACCGTTTCCCCAGCAGTGAAATGTTTTTCCATGTGCGGTGTCACGGGCATGTCCAGTCTCCGGTAGTTGTGCGGCCTTCATCGGCTTGACTATTGGGAACCCATATTACGGGTCTGATGGGAGCCAAGGCCAGCCGCCACGGCGGCCGGGGTGAGGCAACGCCCGGACCACGGCCCTCGCAAGCCATCAAACCGGTGTCTGATTGATGACACCCGACCTGGGGTCGAAATGATGCAAGCCCATGCTTTTCCCCCCACTTATGGCCCACAGCGTTGAATTCTTGTGTCAGAGCGCACACCCCTTTTCATCGTTCCCATATGGGCTTGTCTGCCGCAACCCGCCTCATTCTGAGGGTTTGCGGCGATCCGGCGTGACTGGCACGCATGTTGCTAGCTTTTTCTTGACAATCAGCAGAGTAGATTTTTTTGGCCACGTTGAAGCCGTGCCGAAAGCATTGTGATGGGAGTGTTTCTCCTTCGGAAGGTGCGGAGGATGGTCGGCGGCGTGGCGGACCTTAGAGGTGAAGTGCCATGAGCAAGGAGCACATTCTGGTCGTTGATGAAGATGAAACGATCCGATGCATGCTCTCCCATGCGCTGGCGCTTTCCGGCTTTGAGGTCACCACCACGGCAAGCGCTGAAGAAGCGCTGCTGTTGCTGTCCGAAAACGCATGGATGGGCGGCGTTGTGAACCTCATGCTCATTGACATAGAACTTCCGGGAATCTCGGGACTGGAACTGTTGGATGAACTGAGCCGCAGGGGAAATGCGGTGCCCACCATCATCATGTCCGGAGTGAACGGAAAGGATGCGGTTTCCGGCGCCGTTCAAAGGCGCTGTGTGGGCTACTTCCCGAAACCGTTCCGCCTGCATTCCCTGCTGGGTGCAATCAGGGGCTATCTCGAGGGCGCCGCCCAAAAGCGGGGCGGTGAGGAGATAGACAAGATGCTGGAGATGTTTTTTGCAAGGTCGTAAGGGTACAGATGCAGTTTGTGGCGACGGCGGGCAGTGCATGGGGGCCAGAACGGAACCGGGCAGAACGGTTCGAAGGTCATCCCGGCTAACATCCCGCGCATAACCAAGGAGATTAGCCGTGAAATTAAGCATAACGAGTCTGGGCCATCAGGGCGACGGCATTCAGCATGTCCTTGTGGTTGGCGCGAACGGGCGGTCGGTGCGTCTTGTCGAGTCCATTGTCGGCAAGGGCTCCAGCGGTTGCCACATTGAGGGTTTTGTCGACGACGACGCGGACCGCCACGAGATATTGGAGGGGCTGGGGGTGCATTATCTTGGGCAAATCGCGGCGCTGGACCAATTGATGATCGACCGGGTCATAGACTGCGTGTATGTGTGCCTGCCGCTGCGCTCCGCCTATGACAAGGCGCAGCGTGTCGTGGACCTGTGCGGCACGGCGGGGGTGCCGGTGCTTATGGTGGCGGACGTGCTGCCGCTGCGGAGCGAGTCTGACGCATTGTGGTCCGTGGAGTCCCAGTATCCAGCGGACCAGGCGCAAGGGTCACGGGCGTCGCTTTCGTTCGCGCTCAAATCACCGCTGTCGCTGCTCTTTGCCGCGCTTTCCGCGGCGGTGTCCGCGGGACTGTCCGCCTCTCTATTTGGTCTGGTGTAAGAGATGCATATCATGCAGGACAACCGGGCTGGAAGCGTGGGCGACCGCCTTTTTCAGCGCGCCCGGGCGCGTTGGGCAATCAGGGGAGGTAGCGGGTGATGCCGTCCAAGACGCGTGAACTGGGCGCGCTGGTGCCGGCGGCGCTCATGGTCGGCGATGTTGCCGGTCTTGCCGTCATGTACGCGTTGGCCGTGCGTTTCGGGTTGCCCGGAAACTTTTCGGTTGCGGTGGCGGCGCATTCCCCGCACCTTGTCTTCATCGCGGGCTGCTGGGTGATTGGTGCGGCCGAACACGGCTGTTGGCGGGTTCGGCGCATGGGTGAGATGGCCGCCCTGCTTCCGGCGCTGCTGAAGGCCTCGGCCTTTGCGGCGGCGTGCAGCATTCTGCTGATGGTGCTGTTCAACGGGGGCGGTGTGCAGGCGGGCTTTCTCGCAATACTTTACGGGGGCGGCATGGCGACGATCGCGACAGTGCGCCTTGCCTTGCTGGCGGCCACGGCCGCCCTTCACCGGGCGGGGTGCCTGCGGCGTGCGGTGCTGATTGTTGGGGCAAACGAGCGGACCAGACAACTGGTGGAGCGGATTCGGGGCGGGCACGAATACACGGTGGTAGGGGTGCTTGATGACGATGCCGAACGCGGCGCGGACTTTTGCGGGGGTGACACGGCCTATCTGGGCGCGTGTTCGGCGCTGCCGGCGGTGCTTTCGGAAAAGCCCGTCGATGACCTGTTTATCGGGCTTACACTGCGGTCAAATTTCGAGGCTATCCGCCGGATTGGGCAGGTGGCGGAACGGCACGGCCTGGCGGTGCATCTGCTGGCCGACCTGTTCCAGTCGCAGCATGCGCAGACCCTGGTGACGCAGACAGGCGGCATCCCCATTCTCGCCCTGTCCCCCGTCCCTGAAAACAGGTTGGCGCTGGCGATGAAGCGGGTGATTGATTTTGTGGGGTCGTCCCTGCTTCTGGTGGTGTTCTTTCCCCTGTTTCTGATGACCGCCATTGTCATCAAGATGGATTCCAAGGGGCCCGTATTCTTTCTTCAGGAGCGTGCCGGCCGCAACCAGCGCCGGTTCAAAATGGTCAAGTTCCGCTCGATGGTGGCCAACGCGGAGGAGCTGCGCCAGGCGCTGGAGGCGCAGAACGAGGTGGCCGGCCCGGCGTTCAAGTTGAGCAGGGATCCCCGTGTGACCCGTGTCGGCGCGTTCATGCGCAAGCACAGCATCGACGAGCTGCCGCAACTCATCAACGTGTGGAGGGGTGAAATGAGTCTCGTCGGACCGCGTCCCGCGGTGGCGGCGGACGCGGGAAAGTACACACTCGAAGAACGGCGCCGCCTGAGCATGAAACAGGGGATGACGGGTTTGTGGCAGGTGAGCGGGCGCCACTCGCTTTCCTTTGAAGAGTGGCTGCGCCTTGACCTTGGCTATATCGATTCATGGAGCCTTTTCCAGGATTTTGTCATTCTCGTAAAGACGCTGCGCGAAGTCGTTCAGGGCAAGAACGCTGCGTGAGTGCGCCTGAGGAGGGGGCCAATACCGGACGCCCCATGCCCGTACCCGTTGCAGCGAAACGGCGGCCCGCGCGCTCCGGGGGACGAATATTGCCTGTTTTCTCCGTCCGGTTTCCGACACCCGTTGGAATAGGCACTCTTCCCGGTACGTTTCAGTGTGTGATGGTATGAGAGGTGAATTTGGGGAGACCCGAAGTGGGTTCAGAGGCTGTTTCCAGCCGGATGGAGGGCGTGTGCAATGAAGAAGGCCAGATCGATGTTCCCGGGCATGACCCGGGAGGCCTGTACCGCACCGGTGCGCGCGGCGCGGCTGCATGAGCCCGCGCGCATTGTACGGCAAGCCGGGGGAGCCGGCGCATGAGCAATATTGTTTCGCCTGACATGCCGGTGCTGGTGGTGGATGACGACGCGGGCGCCCTCAAGAGCACGGAGCGGTTGCTCGTGTCCGCGGGCATCACCAATGTACATCCCTGCCAGGACCCACGGATGGTTCCCGAACTGCTTCAAACCAAGGACTTCTCGCTTGTGCTGCTCGACCTTTGCATGCCGCGCCTGTCCGGGGAGGACCTGCTGCCAAGCATTGTCACAGCGCACCCCGAGGTGCCGATCATCATCGTGACCGGTTACAACGAGGTGGAGACCGTGGTGCGCTGCATGAAGGCGGGGGCTTATGACTATCTGGTCAAGCCGGTGGATCGCGGCCGGCTGATTTCGGTCCTGCGCCGCGCCATTGAACTTCGCTACCTGCGCCGCGAGGTTGAAATCCTCCGCGACCACAACGATTCCAACAGCCTGAAGTCGCCGGAGGCGTTTTCCCACATCGTCACCGGCAACGCCGCCATGCACGCCATTTTTCGGTACTGTGAGAGTGTCTCAAAAAGCCTGTGGCCCGTCCTTGTGACCGGTGAAACGGGGGTTGGCAAAGAGCTGATAGCCCGCGCCATCCACACCCTGAGCGGACGGACCGGGGCGTTTGTCGCCGTGAACGCGGCCGGTCTGGACGATGCGGTTTTTTCGGACACGCTTTTCGGCCATGTGCGGGGCGCATACACCGGCGCGGAGGAGTTCCGGAAGGGCCTGATAGAGCAGGCCGGGGCGGGCACGCTGTTCCTGGACGAGATAGGCGACCTCCCGCACACGTCGCAGGTGAAACTGCTGCGCGTAATCCAGGAGCACGAGTTCTATCCGCTCGGGTCCGACGTGGCCAAGAAGACGGACGCACGGCTGGTGTTTGCCACCAACACGGATCTTGACGCGCTGCAGGCTTCGGGGCATTTCCGCAGGGACCTTTACCAGCGGCTGAAGACCCATCATGTCCACGTGCCCCCGCTGCGCAAGCGCCCCGATGACATTCCACTTCTTGTGAATCATTTTCTGGAGAGGGCCGCCACGGCCCTGCACAAGAAGAAGCCCTCCCCCCCGAAGGAACTCTACACGCTGCTGGCAACCTACATGTTTCCCGGAAACGTGCGGGAGTTGGAAAGCATGGTTTCTGATGCGGTTGCCAACCACGAGTCCCACATGCTGTCCATGGCGGCTTTTGAGGCGCGCATTGCCCGGGACCGCCCGGCGGACGGTGCTTCCATGGGGAATGGAAACGGTAACGGCCCCTATGCCTGCCTGGAAAGCCTGCCCACGCTGGCGCAGTCGAACGAACTGCTGATCGCTGAGGCCATGCGCCGCGCCGAGGGCAACCAGACCCTTGCCGCCCGCCTGCTGGGCATTTCGCGTCCCGCGTTGAACCGCAGAATCAACGAGCCCAAGCGCTAACCTTCCCAGGCGCGGCGCATGCGCGGCATTCAGGACTCGCGCGGTTGAAGTATCCTCGCCGGAATTCCAACGGCCACGGCCCCATCGGGCACATCGCACAGCACAACGGCATTCGCGCCGATTCGCGCGTGGTCGCCCACGCGTATGCCTCCGAGCACCTTGGCCCCGGCGCCTATGGACACGTCCCCGCCAATCCACGGCACCCGCAGGCTGTTCTCGCGTGTTCCGATGGTCACCTGCTGAAAGAAGATGCAGTTGGGGCCAATGCGGGCCTCGGGATGAATCACGATGCCGTTGGGATGAAGAAGCTGCAGGCCGCCGTCAACATGGGCGTTGAGGGGGATGTCGGCGCCGGACACAACACTCCAGAAGCGATGTTTAAGCACCTGGTACTTGCGGGGCACAATGTACAGCCACCCCCTCCTGGAACCCCAGTGCTGATAATTTCTTATGCACCGGAGCAACTGTCTTCCAGGGTCCCACCATCGTGTCGGCGCCTCACGACTCCAGTCCGGTATGACCGCACTGATTTCCCCGTGCTGACTGGGTTTCACTGCGGCACGGACTGTTTCTAAACGCTTTTCCCGAGCCGCCGGGCCGACTTCCCCTACTTTCTGAAAAAGATCCGTAGAAATCCCCTGCACTTTTTCTAAATCTCGGGTATAATAGTTCCGTGCGCGGTCTGTCATGTACACACGTTCATCTCCGCCCGCATACCGGCTGAGTAAGTTTATTTGTTTACAGGTCTACTTAATGGCGTTTCTGGCAAATCACCATAAACACCCTCTATAAGTGCATTTGTATCGGCGTGCCCAGAGCTTTCAGCCCCAGGCACGCCGCCCGCCTTCGCAAAGCGCGTGACTCGCATCCACCAACGCCGTGCGGAGTGAGACTCTCTAGCACTGTCAGAGTGCTTGTAAACGGCTCTGAGGAGTTTCACTGTGTCTTTACATATGTCTAAGCAAAGTCTACATCATGCCGCCAAACCTTCTTTGGTTGCCCGACCCCACTGGGGGTTATGTCGTTCCACCCATTTAGTAGCAACATGCGTGCCGTTTTCTTCAGTTTGTCGCAACCCATTTTCCATCAAAGGTTTGGGGTGTGACTGCACAAGGGTGGAGAATCCAAAAGGGGTGTCCATTCTTGAAGAGGCGGCGCCAGTTTCCAGTTGTAAGTTAAACCGAGGAAAGGGATTGGGAACATGTGAAGCAACGCAACACAGTGAAAAATGTGACATGAGTTTTGCCGGAGTCCCGAGTCATCCCGTGGCAAACGAAGAGGACGGCTCATGGAGACGGAATATTGTCCGGATGGAGGAGCCACTCTAGCGCAGATAGCGGTCGTTTGTGTGCTGCAACCATCGCCTGGATGGCGGCACACATTGACAGGCCCCCGTCTGCCTGCAACGTTCCTACAGTTTAATCCCCTTTTGCACGTACGGCGTGCCTGCAGTTAGTGGCTGCCGACACGCCTTCCCGCCTTCGCAAAACGCGTGACTCGCATCCACCGACGCTTTGCGGATGAGACCCTCACAAGGAGCACCGTTAGTTCACGAACCCCTTAAGGAGTCTCTCTTCATGATGCAAACAACACTAGTCAATCACCGCCATATTCCCGTGTGTCGGGCGATACTTTGCACGTCTTTGGTGCTGGCCTTCTTCGTTGCCAGCCTTCCGGCTTGGGCGGCCACCGCGCCGGTGCTGCAATTCTCGCCGTCCGGCGTGAATTTTGGCGCCGTCAAGGTGGGCCAAAGCGCCGGCGCATCGGTGGTGGTCAGCAATAGCGGCACGGCCAGGCTTCTGACGCGCCTGATTCAAATCACCGGCACGCAGCGCAGCCAGTTCAGTTCAAACGACAGGGACTGGTACTCGCTGGCGCCGGGCGCGTCCGTAAAGTTTACTGTGACCTACAAGCCGACGGTTGCGGGCAGCGCGACCGCGTCTTTCCAGGTCACCTCAAATGACCCTCGGGGTGTTCTCGGAATCACCCTGACCGGCCAGGGAACGACCGTCACCGCCGTCCCGAACCTGACCGTGTCGCCGACCTCCCTATCCTTTGGGAGCGTTGCCGTCGGTGGCACGAGCGCGGCCTCGACCGTGCAGTTGAGCAACACGGGCACGGCGGCGCTCAGCGTCACCTCGCTGGCCCTGACCGGCGCGAACACGGGTTGTTTTACCCTGTCCGCGCCCGCGCTGCCGCTGCAAATCGCGGCGGGCGCGTCCGCAAGCGTTTCCGTGATGTGTAACCCGACCGCCTCGGGCGCGCGCGCCGCCGCTCTGTCCATCGGGTCCAACAACCCCGGCGGCACCGTGACCGTGGCCCTCTCCGGCCAGGGAACGGCCCCGAACCTGACCGTGTCGCCGACCTCCGTTTCCTGTGCCAGTGCCGCAGTGGGCGCGACGAGCGCGGCCTCGACCGTCCAACTGAGCAACACGGGCACCGCCGCGCTCAGTGTGACATCGCTGACCCTGACCGGCGCCAACGCCAGTGAATTTGTCCTTTCCGCGACCACGCTTCCGCTGCAAATCGCGGCAGGCGCGTCCTCAAGCGTTTCCGTGATGTGCAAGCCGACCGCGGCGGGCGCGCGCACGGCCACCCTCGCCATCGGGTCCACCAATCCCGGCGGCACGGTCACGGTGCCCCTTTCGGGCCAGGGAACGACAGCCGCCGCCCCCAAGGCGCAGCTTTCGCCGACCTCACTTGATTTCGGTGCTGTCGCCATCGGGCAGAGCGCCGCAAAGACGTTCACGGTCCTGAGCGTCGGCACCCAGACGCTGCAGACGAGCAACATCCAAATCACCGGCGCTCAGGCGGCCGCGTTCACGTCGAACGACGCCGACTGGTACACGCTGGGAGCGGGCATATCGGTCACCTTCTCCGTGACGTTCACGCCGACCGCCGCCGGTGCGGCCAACGCGCAGATTGAGGTCACCTCCAATGATCCGGCGGGCAAAACCATATTGCCGCTGACCGGGTCGGGCACCGGCACCGCAACCACGGCGCCAGCCCTTGCCGTCTCGCCGGCCTCAGTCTCCTTTGGCAGTGTTGCCGTCGGCGCGACCAGCGCGGCCTCAACGGTAACGCTAAGCAACACCGGCACGGCCGCGCTCAGCGTTACGGCGCTGACCCTGGGCGGCACAAACGCCGCGGAATTCACGCGGTCAACCCCCGCGCTGCCGCTGCAAATCGCCGCGGGCGCGTCTTCCAGCCTCTCGCTGACCTTCAAGCCCACGGCCTCGGGCGCGCGCACGGCGTCGTTGACCATAGCCTCCAACAACCCGGCCGGAAACGTCTCCGTGGCGCTGACCGGGTCTGGAACCGCCACGACTTCCCAGCCCCTGCTGCAGGTCGCGCCGGCCTCGGTCTCCTTTGGCAGTGTCGCCGTCGGCGCCACCAGCGCGGCGTCAACCGTGCAGTTGAGCAACACCGGCACGGCCGCCCTGAGCATCACGTCGCTCACGCTGTCCGGCACCAACGCCGCGGAATTCACGCGGTCAACCCCCGCGCTGCCGCTGCAGATTGCCGCGGGCGCGTCTTCCAGTCTCACGCTGACCTTCAAGCCCACAGCTTCGGGCACACGCACTGCGTCATTGACCATTGCCTCCAACAACCCGGCCGGAAACGTCACTGTGGCGATTACCGGGACCGCCCCGGCAGCCCCGGGCACAGGTTACCCGAACGACGGGTCGGTGCTGGGCACCAACCTGAGTCCCATATCCGACTGGAGTCCTGAATGGGCCTTTGTCGACTGCTTTAAGACCTCGCGCGACTGGGTTTCCGGCGAGTTGTGGGTCTTCCAGGATTCCCGGACGCTTCCGCTGGACGCCAACGGCTGGCCAACCTCGCTCCAGTCGGGCCAGGTTGCACGAAGCCTGCTGTTCTGGGAACAGGTGAACACCTATCCGAGCGGTGACTACATCGTGCTCTACGACGGTGCGGGCACCCTTGCCTACCAGGGCGCCGCGACGAAGAAGTCGGGCACCGCAGGCCGCGACGTGGTCACTGTGGACGCATCCAAGGGCGGTTGGCAGTTGCTGATTACCGCCACAACCCCCGGCAACCATGTCCGCAATGTCCGTGTGCTCATGCCCGGCGGCGCGTCGGCCACGGACCTCTATTCCTGGTACGGCGACGCGGCCTCGTGCCCCAGCGGGGACTACAGATCCTTTGAGCAGACCTACCAGACCCAGCCGTTCCATCCCATGTTCCTCGACACGATTAAGAATTACAAAGTGCTGCGCTTCATGGACTGGATGGACACCAACAACTCCGAGCAGGTGAACTGGACGGATCGCCCGACCCCGGCGGACGCGCGATGGAGCCTGAAAGGTGTGCCCGTGGAGACCATGTGCGCCCTGGCCAACACGATCCACGCGGACCCGTGGTTCAACCTTCCCCATCTGGCGAGCGACGACTACCTGGCGAAATTTGCCGCAGTGGTCCGCGACCAGCTGACCCCCGATCTGCACGCCTATATCGAGTATTCCAACGAGGTGTGGAACGGCCAGTTTCTCCAGGCGGGGTACGCCCAGCAGCGGGGTGTGGCGCTTGGGCTCGATTCAAACGCCTACGTGGCCCAGTCGTCCTACACATCGTTGCGCAGCGTGCAAATGTTTAGCATCTTTGAACAGGTGCTGGGCGGCACGTCGCGGCTCAAGCGGGTGATGGCAACGCAGGCCGCGGGCTGGTACCTGGGCGAGGTGCAGCTCTCCTACAACAACGCCTACCAGCATGCCGATGTGCTCGCCATCGCGCCCTACTTTGGCACCGAATACGGCAGCCCGACCAATGCGCCGAACACCCAGAACATGACCGTGGCACAGTTGCTGGCGTCGATCAACAGCACCGAACTGCCCACCGTCTATACCTGGATGGACGCCAATGCCAAACTCGCCGCCAAGTACGGGCTGGAACTGGTGGCCTATGAGGGCGGCCAGTCCCTGATGGGCTATTGGGGCACGGAGAACAACGACACCCTCACGGCGCTGTACAACGCGACCAACCGCGACCCGGGCATGGGGCAGATCTACGCCAACTACCTGACCAAGTGGAGGTCGTACGGCGGCGGCATGTTCATCCACTATCTCAACTGCCTGAACAACACGAAGTGGGGTTATTGGGGCACGATTGAGCGACTCGACCAGACGCAGACACCAAAATTCACGGCGATCCAGCAGTTTATTGAGAACCACCGCTAGGTTTCGCCCCTTTTAGACGAGCCCCGTCCTCCGCGTGCGGAGGGCGGGGCTTTCGCCTTTTGGGAGCTGGAAGAACACGCCATGCACGGAGACGGAAGCTTCGGGAATAAACCCAACCAGAGGAAGATTATCTTTAGCAGCCTTTCTTTGACATAGGCTGAGTTTGATGAGTTTAGCCCACTGAGGCCCTGTGTGGATTTAAGAAGTGTGGAGTACAAGGGTCGGGGTGAGGCAGGTGGCGTTCAACAATGAGAAGTATAAGATTAATCCCGTCTGTGCAGGGCTTGTGACTCGCGACCACCATAGCACTGCGAAGTGAGACTCTGGAAATTGGCGTTAAGGCTGCAAACCAATGAGGAGTCTCGGTCATGAAGTTGTCCAACGTGAGGTTTGAAGCCCTGCATTCGCTTCGGCGGGTGTCTTCGGGATTGCTTGTGCTTGCCTTCCTTTCCGGTTGCCCCAAAGTTTCCCCCAATAACGTAGCTTTCGGCAATATTCCACTGGGAATGGGTGCTGCAACCCGGACAGTGACGCTGGAAAACAGGTCCACCGGCAACCTTGCCGTGAGTTCCATGAAAGTAGCCGGCGCGCACAAGGCGGACTATCGTCTGTCGGCGCCCGCCACCCCCCTGGAAGTGCTCCCGAGCGAGGAGCTGGGTGTCGGCGTGGCATTCTACCCCCTGGCATTGGGCACACGGACAGCCGCGATCGAAATTACGTCGGGTCCGTCCAACACCGTCCTGAGTGTGCCGCTCTCCGGTCAGGGGGTGCCAAAGGCCGCCAACGGACTGAACTATGCCAATGACGGGTCGGTCGTGGGCACCAACCTGAGTCCAATTTCCGACTGGAGTCCCGAATGGGCGTTCTTGGACTGTTTTAAGAGTTCCCGGGCCTGGATCTCAGGCACGATAGCCACTTTCCAAGACTCGCGAACGCTCCCGCTTGACGCGAACGGCTGGGTGACCTCGCTGCAGACGGCCCAGTGCGCCAAGACCCTGCTGTTTTGGGCGCAGCAGGGCACCTATCCGAGCGGCGATTATGTGGTGCTCTACGATGGCCTTGGCAAGTTGGAGTATCGCGACGCGGCGACGCGAATTCAGACCGCGGCGGGGAGGGATGTGGTCCGTGTGGATGCGTCCAAGGGCGGCTGGCAACTGTGGATTACCCAGACAGACCCCGCCAATTACATCCGTAATATCCGGGTTGTTATGCCCGGCGGCGGGTCACCCCGGGACCCCCATTCGTGGTGGGCCACCGCGGCCTCCTGCCCCTACCCCGACTTCCAGCCGTTTGAGCAAAGCTATCAGACACTGATATTCCACCCGGCCTTTCTCAAGACCGTCCGAAATTACAAAGTCCTCCGCTTCATGGACTGGATGAGCACGAACAATTCCACACAGCAGAACTGGACGGACCGTCCAACCCCGCTGGATGCCCGCTGGACGTACCGGGGCGTTCCCGTTGAAACCATGTGCGCCCTCGCCAACACGCTGCACGCCGACCCTTGGTTCTGCCTGCCCCACATGGCCACCGACGATTATATGAAACAGTTTGCGACGGCCCTGCGCGACTACCTGTCCCCGGAGCTGCGCGCCCACATTGAGTACTCCAACGAGGTGTGGAATGGCAGTTTCGGCCAGGCAGGCTACGCGCAGCAGCAGGGGCTTGCACTGAAACTGAACACGAACCCGTATATTGCGCAGGCCTATTTCACCGCCCGGCGCAGTATGGAGATGTTCGCAATTTTCACGGAGGTTCTCGGCGGGACGCAGCGGCTGAGGCGGGTGCTGGCCACACAGGCCGCTGGCTGGGGCATGGGCGAACAGGAAATCAAGTACATGAACGCCTATCAGCAGGCGGACCTGCTGGCCATTGCGCCCTATATCGGGCTTGAGTTCGGCAGCCCGGCCAACCAGGCCGCCACGCAGGCCATGACGGTGGACCAACTGTTTGCCGCGATCAACAACACCGCGCTGCCGGAGGTTTACGCGTGGATCGACGCCAATGCGTCCCTGGCCAGGAAGTACGGGCTTGAACTCGCCTGCTACGAGGGCGGGCAGTCCCTGAACGGATACTACGGGGTGGAGAACAACAACGCCATCAACACCCTGTTCGACGCCGCCAACCGCGATCCGCGCATGGGGCAGGTCTACACCGCCTACCTGAACGCATGGAACGCGCGGGGCGGGGGCCTGTTCGTCCATTACCTGAACTGCCTGAACTACTCGAAATGGGGGCGCTGGGGTGCGCTTGAGCGTCTTGACCGGGCCACCGCATCGGCCCCCAAACACGCCGCCCTGCAGCAGTTCATTGAAGACCACCGCTGACCGGGCGCGGCATCACACAAACCGGTGCAGCACCGGCGCCTTGCGCATGCAGTACACCAGCGCGGCGCTGGCGGCAAACACCAGCGACACGCGCAGCAGTGTGTTGCTGGCCCCCGCGGCCCGGACAAACATGTCCATGACCAGCGGGTGAACCACGTAGATGCCCATCGTCAGCGGGGCCAGCAGCCGCACCGCCGCCGTGTCGGGCAACCGCACTGCGCCCGCCGCCGAAAACAGTGCAAGACCCAGCAGCAGCATCACCGCGTCCAACGCCTGCCGGCCCGGAATGAAGAACCGCGCCGCGCACACCGCCGCCGTTGCCGCCAGCAGCGCCGCTGTGGCCGCCCACCTCGGCCGGGCCGCGCGCCCCAGCCCGATGCGGCCAAGCGCCTGTCCAAACAGCGTCGAGGGCGCCGCCGTCAGCCACTGGTGCACCGGAATCACCGTCGGCAGCAGCACCGCATTGGCGACGAACACGGCCAACCCCAGCGCCGCGCAGACACCCACCCCCGCGGGGCGGTCCACCGCGGGGCAGCGTTGCCGGACCGCATACACCACGACGGATGCGGTAAACAGGAAGGGCAGGTACCACAGATGCAGCGAGAAGCCCGCCGGCACCATCCACGGCTCGAAGAAAGGCGTACCGTGCCGCCACTGGCGCAGCAGGTTCATGGCGAGATAGACCGCCGACCAGAACACCCACGGCAAAAGTACCCGGCGCGCGCGCGACGCCGCGAACGCGCCCAGCGGCGCGTCGGTCTTTGACCCCGCAAGCAGCGAAAAGGAAATGAGCAGGAACAGAGACAGCCCCGCCACCCCCAGCCAGTAGCAGGGACCTTTCTGATGGTACAAGACCACGCTAAACGCCGCGGCAACGCGCAGATACTCGTATGACCACACCCGCCCGTCGCGCGCCGCCATATTCCCGCCTCGCATCATGTCGTTCCCCAGTCGCCCGGGACGAAAACGCCCCGTCCGTGCCTGTCCGCATTCCGGCGGAAACCACTGCGCTCCCGCACCGCATCATCACGTGACCATCCCGCGTCCACCCGTGGCCGCAGGCTTCCCGGCAGTATAGGAACACCGACCCCGCCTGTCAACAAACAGTCCCGCCGGATAAACGAAGCCCCCCCTTTTGCTGCTGCCGTGCCGCTCTGTGGGAATCGGTGTACTCTGTGGACCGGTTTTCCCAATGGCCCCGCCCACAGATTGCACCGATTTGCACAGAGCGAGAATAGGGAACGGGAAAGTGGTGAATTGTGCATGTCGTCCCCGCACGGGGGCGCCGTGCGGGGATTATAATTCCGGCCTGCGGTGTTTACTTCGTCACGGCACGGCGGGATGAGGTGCGAATCGCCGTGACGGTAGTGTTGCGGGCATGCCTTGTCGTAAGGCAGGAGCCCCGCGTTGCGGGGCAAACGGAGAAGCGCCGGATGGGCGATACCGAAAACACCGGGGACAACGGGCGTATCAAGCGGTCCTGGACGCGCCTCCTGGCAGGCGTGCTGACGGCGGCGGCGCTGTCCGGAGTTCTTGCGCTGCTGGTCCTGGAGGGGTCTGTGCGGCTGCTTTGGCCGCAGCGGCCATTCGAGGATTGGATCGCGCCGGATGCCCGGTATGGGCATCTTTACAAGGCGAACGACCATTTTCAATACCCCTTTCCCAAGAGCGGCTACGTGATGGATGTGCGCACCAATTCCCTTGGATTTCGCGACGACGAACCGGTGCCGGCAAAAGAAGGGCAAAAAACAGTACTGTTTCTGGGGGACTCGTACACCATGGGCTTTGCCCTGGATGTCGAGAATCGTTTTGACAGGAAGCTGGCGCAACGGTGCCGGGACAAGGGAAAGGACTTCCGGTTCATCAACGCCGGTGTGGACGGATGGGGCACGGTGCAGGCGTCCCGCTACGCGCAGGACCATTTTGAGGTGTTGCGCCCAGACATTGTGGTCCTGACGTTCTGCGAGAACGATCCCTATGACGACGCGTCATTCCTCGAAGATGAAGGCCCCACTCGGGTTGAGACGCGCGCCGCGCGGCTGTTTCTGCAGCGGCATTCCCATCTATACCGGCTTGCCTACAATCTGCGATGGATGTGGCAGCACAAGGATGAGGTGCGGCAGTTGGGCCGGGACCAGAAGCAGGATGGTCAGGCCGACCCGTCGGCCGCGATATTCATACCGGAGGACCAATGGCAGAAGTCGTTACAGCGCCTGCGCGATTTTCACGCGGCGCTGCTGCGGCAAAATCCAAGCGCGGTTCTGTTGGTTCAGGCATCCTCACCCACCAGCACCGACGTGCGCAGTCATCTCTCGGGACTGGACAACGGCAAGAGTCTTTTCTATATTGATTTGAGCGGACCGGTGGGCGCCCTGTCCGTGCCGGAAAGGCGGCTTACACATGACCCCCACTGGAGCGCCAAGGTGCAGGAAATCAGCGCGCAGGCACTGTATGACAGGATCGCGCAGCTTTAGGGGCAGGAATTCTACGAACCCTTACCGGGTTTATTAGAAAAGACCAAGACAATAGGCCGATTGGGGCCTGCGGAGGTGTGTAATGGGCGCTTCGACAGTTGGCTATCTGTCCAGCCTGTACCCTGCCCTTTCGCACACGTTTATTTTCAGGGAAATCCAGGCGTTGCGGGCATTGGGGCTGACAGTCAAAACAGCGTCCATTCGCCTGCCGGAGGACCTTGACCGCATGACTGCCGAAGAGCGGGAGGAGTTCGGCCGGACCTACTACGTCAACAACACTTCCTATGCCCGGCTGTTTTTTGCGCATTTGCGGCTTGTGGCACTGCGGCCGGGTGGCTACTTCCGCGCCTTGGGCTATGCGCTTGGCCTGCGAAAGAAGGGCCCCGTTCCCCTGTTGAAAATTGCGGCCTATTTCGCGCAGGCCGGTCTGCTGATGGACTGGATGCGCAGCGAGGGCATCTGCCATCTGCATGTGCATTTCGGCAACCCGCCGGCAACGGCCGCGATGATTGCGGCCCATGCGGGCGCGGCCCCGTTCAGCCTTAGCATTCACGGTCCGGACATCTTTAATGACGAGGGGCCCAGCCTGCTGGCGGAAAAGATCGACAAGGCCCTTTTTGTGCGCTGTATCAGCCACTTCTGCCAAAGTCAGGTGATGCGCCTGACGGCGTTCAGCCAGTGGTCCAAACTGCACATAGTGCGGTGCGGTGTGGACATCGGCGCTTTTGGCCCGCGTCCGGCCACGAACAACGCGGTTCCGGAAATTGTCTGCGTCGGACGGCTCGTTTCGGCGAAGGGGCAGTACGTGCTTCTGCAGGCGTGCGACGAACTTCGCAGGCGCGGAGTGCGGCTGCATGTCACGTTCCTGGGAGACGGTCCCGAACGACCGGCGCTTGAGGCGGCGGCGAAGCAGCTGAACCTGCAGGATGCGGCAGCCTTCGCGGGGGCCGTGGGGCAGGATCAGGTGCACAACAGCCTTGAACGGGCCGACATGATGGTGCTTCCAAGTTTTGCCGAGGGGCTTCCCGTTGTGCTGATGGAGGCCATGGCCAAGGAGGTGCCGTGCATCTCGACGCGCATTATGGGCATACCGGAATTGATTCAGGACGGTGTGAACGGTTTTCTGGCCCCGGCATCGGACTGGCGCACCCTGGCGGACAAGATGGAACTGTTGATTGGCAGTCCGGACCTGGGCGCCACCTTTGGCAGAAACGGCCGTCTCACGGTAATGGACGGGTATGACATCGAGGCAAACGGCAGGGCCATGCATGAGCTCTTTACGCGCTACATTCCCCGCCCGGGAGTTCAAGAGAGTGGGGGAGGGGCATGATTCTTGGCGCGGCCCACATCGTTTTGTTTGTTGCCGCGCTGCTTTGCGCTGTCATAGGGCTCTATCTGCTTGTTGTGACCATTGCGGCGTTTGGGCTGAAGCCCAACCGCCGTGTTCCGGCGAATTATCCGTCCTGCGCCGTGGTCATTCCCGCGCACAACGAGGCGCTGCAAATCGGACGCACCCTCGAGTGTCTTGCGCGCTCCAATTATCCCAAAGACCTTTTTCAGGCCTATGTTATTGCCGACAACTGCGACGACGACACCGCCGCGACGGCCCGCGCTGCGGGGGCCGCGGTCTTTGAAAGAACCGACCCCGGCAACCGGGGAAAAGGACAGGCACTGGACTGGTGTTTCCGCGAGCACACCGAGATGCTTCGAAAACATCCGGCCACCGTCATCATTGACGCGGACAGCATGGTCGAGCCGGACTTTCTGGCCGCGCTTACGGCCCGCCTCTTGGAGCCGGGCGTGGCGGCGGTGCAGGGCAACAACAGCGTGGCCAACCCGCTGCAGCACTGGCGCACGGCATTGACGGGCGCGAGTTTTGCGCTGGTCAACTGTGTGCGCCCAGCGGGGCTTGCCCGGTTGGGAACCAGTGCCGGTCTTAAGGGAAACGGGATGGGCTTCCAGAGCGAACTGCTCGCGCACCGGGGATGGCCGGCCCATTCAATCGTCGAGGATGTCGAGTTCGGCGTGCGGCTGCTGCTGGAGGGCCATCGCACCGTGTTTGACTTGGACGCCCGCATCAGTTCCGACATGCCCGCCGGCCGGCGACAGGCCGATGCGCAGCGTCGGCGCTGGGAGTTTGGCCGTTTCCAGGTGGCCCGGCGCTACATACCCGCGCTGGTCAGGGCCATGATGACGGACCGCGTCTCCCGGCACATCGGGGCGCTGATGGAACTGGTCGTGCCGCCCCTGTCCGTGCTTGCACTGGTTGAGGGCGCCGGTCTGCTGCTTTCGTTTTTTGTTCATCCCGCCTGGACGGCGGTGTTTGCCGCCTGCATCGCGATGACCGCGCTGCACGTGGCCCTGGGCCTGCGCTATTGCCGCATGCCCGGGCGCGTCTGGCTGGCACTGGCCGCGGCGCCCGTGTTCCTGCTGTGGAAAGTGGGCGTTTACGTGGGCCTTGTTGTCACGCGCGGCCAGCGGGGCTGGGTGCGCACGCAGCGCGACGGGGAACTGCCGGCGGGCGGGATTGCGCCCCACCCACGGGGAGACCGTCACACCTGACGCTTAGGACCGGTATTTTCGCGCAGTTCGGCGACAGGGTCCTTCCGGGCCCGCGAAACGAGCGCCGCCGCGCCGTTGCTGTTCTTCGGGGCCTTTTGGGACACTGGCAACCATGACGACTGAATATACAGGCACCCTGGCCGAGGTGAACGCCGCAGAGGCCGACGGGCTGGAATCCGCCCGGCCCGGCACGCTGCGGGGGCTTGCCCTGCGCGGGGGGCTGTGGACGCTCATGGGCCACGGCACTGCGCAGATTATCCGTCTTGGCGGCAACATCCTGGTGGCCCGGCTGCTGTTTCCCGAGGATTTCGGCATTATGGGCACCGTGTTTGCCGTAATGATAGGCATTACGATGTTTTCGGACATCGGCCTCGGCCCGGGCATCATCCAGGACCGGCGCGGTACGGACCCGGTGTTTCTACGCACCGCATGGACCCTCCAGGTCGTTCGCGGATTCTTTATCTGGCTCGTTTCGATTCCGCTGGCGCTGGCCGTCTACTGGTCCAATGGCGAGCCGCTTTTTCTCTGGCTGGTGCCGATTGCGGGGCTCACCTGCGTCATGTCCGGTTTCAACTCGGTGTCACTGATCACCTGCAAGCGCCGTCTCAGCTTCGGCCGCATGACCCTGCTCAGCCTTGCCGCAAACACCGCCGGCACCGTGGCGATGATCTGCTGCGCCCTGGTCTATCCGACTGTCTGGGCGCTTCTGGCAAACGCCTTCGTGAGCGCCGCGGTCATTCTGGCAGGCAGTTTCCTTTTCCTTCCGGAGATCCCCATGCGCTGGCAGTGGGACCCGGAATCCGTGCGGGGTCTTGTCCGCTTCGGCCGGTGGATTTTTGTGGGCACAGCCCTGACGTTCTTGGTTTCCAGGCTGGACATCTTCATCCTGGGAAGCGTCACAGGCATGGCCGTGCTTGGTGTGTACGCGGTGGCGAAGAACTTTGCCTTCGCCGCGCTGGATGCGCTGGGCATGGTGTGCTCAACGGTGCTTATGCCGGTCTATTCGCGCCTTGCCGAGCGCGGCCCCGAGGAGCTTCGGCGGCAGACCCTGAAGATGCGGGCGCTGCTGCTGGCCCTGTTTCTGCCGCCCTTCTGGGCGCTTGCCATCGCGGGACCGCGCCTGATCGCGTTTCTCTACGATGATCGTTACCAGGATGCGGGCTGGATGATTCAGATACTTGCCGCGGGGGCCGTCGGCACGGCTGTTTCCGCCACGGTTGACCAGGTGCTGCTTGCCCGGGGGGACTCGTTCCGCTACATGCTCCAGCTTGCATCGAAGCTTGTGCTGCAGCTTTCGGGGATGGCGCTGGGCGCGCACTTCGGGGGCCTTCGCGGCTTCATTGTCGGGTTGGCGGTGGCCGACGCGCTCAATTATCCGATTCTGATGGGGTTGGCGCGGAAGTACGGCGTGTGGCTTCCCCGCCTCGACGCCGCCGCGTACGCCCTTTCGGCTGTCGTCATCGTGACCGGATGGCTGCTTCTTGCATAGGCGGCCGCGTCCGGAGAAGGTGTTGATTACGAGGAGTTGCCGCCATGGACGGCCATGTTAATTTTCTGGCGCCTGCAGCCCTGCTGGGCTGGTTCCCAGCCACCATCGCGCTGTTTGTGTATCTCCCCGCGCGCCGCGCGGTGATTGTGTCGTTCCTTGCGGGATGGATGTTTCTGCCGGTGATCGACTACAAGATTGCCTTTCTCCCCTCTTTTGACAAGACGGCGGTCATTTGCCTGGCGGTGCTCACGGGCGTTCTTCTTTTTGACGCGGCACGGTTGCTGCGTCTGCGGCCCCACTGGATAGACCTGACCATCCTGATCGTGTGCCTGGGCCCCTTTGCCTCGTCTGTCTCCAACGGGCTCGGCGCGCGCGATGGTGTTTCCGAATCGGTCCACGAGACGCTGCTCTGGGGGCTTCCCTGGCTGATTGGGCGCCTGTACTTCACCGACCTGGAGGCGCTGCGCGAACTGGCCGTTGGGATTTTCATCGGCGGCCTGGTCTACGCGCCCTTATGCCTTCTGGAGATTCGCATCAGCCCCCAACTCCATTACCAGCTCTACGGATTTCACCAGCATTCATTCTTCCAGCACATCCGCTACGGGGGGTACCGCCCCATGGTGTTCATGCACCACGGCCTCATGGTGGGCCTGTTCATGGCGGCGGCCGCGCTGAGCGGCGCGTGGCTTCACCGCAGCGGCAGTCTGAGGACGCTCTTGGGCATTCCGCTTCCGCTTCTCTTTCTTCCGCTTTTTGCCGTCACCATCCTGATCAAGTCCGTTGGGGCCATTGTGCTCCTGTTTGTGGGAATGGCCATTCTGTATTGTGTGCAGTATCTGAGGTCGAGCCTTCCCGTCCTCGCGCTTGCGGCCGCGGCCGTGGCCTACATACTGGTGCGCATGACGGGCGTGATCCCCAGCAGCGACCTTGTGGCCGCGGCGAAGGCCACGCTGGGCGCCGACCGCGCGCAGTCGCTGGAAAGCCGCCTGGTCAACGAGGACATGCTCACGGGCCGCGCGCTGGAACGTCCCGTTGCCGGATGGGGCGGGTGGGGGCGCGCCCGCATCCACGACGAGTCCGGGCAGGATGTCACGATCACCGACAGCCTCTGGATCATTTTTCTTGGAAACAAGGGGCTCCTTGGCCTGGCCGGGCTGATGCTTGCGCTGCTCCTTCCGGTGGCGCTGCTTCCCCGGCGCATACCTGTGCGGTTTTGGGCCCATCCCGACGCCGGGGCATGCGCCGTGCTCTCGGTCATACTGCTGCTTTGGGCGGTTGACAACCTGCTCAATGGGATGATCAATCCGGTGTACCTTCTTATTGCCGGAGGCCTTGGCGGGCTCGCCAAAGTCGAGGAAGCCTGCGGGGACGAGAACGACGAAATCGCCGAAGAGGGTGGCGCGGACGAAGCGGCTGAAGGCGGCAGCGGTGTTGAGAGACTCCGGCCCCGCACCTGAGGCCCGGGCGGGGGGAATATTGGGGCCGTGGTATTGGTTCGTAAAGAACGTGGCTAAGTGTAGGCGCCGACCTTTCATGCGGAGGGCGGAATAGGTTCTATTGTTTTCCCAATTGCGAGGGGCTTTGCAGTCTTGGACCACAAGTGCGGCCAGAAGCGTATGCCCAGTTCCAGTGACGCGCCGGGCGGTCATGCCGGAGCAAGCTCCCCTGCACGGGGTGGCGGGCCGTTTGCGGCCGAAAGGGCAGGAAACAACGCGTTTGTGTGGCGCTCTTTCCCGTCGGACACGCTCGGCGAAACGGCCGTCTACAGGGCACACTGGGGTTCACGCTTCGACTTCATGTACCCGTATACGAACGACTGCAAGCGGTGGGTTGGGAATCTCGCCCAGAAGACCCTCTATTGGAGCGGCATTGCGGAAATATACAACCGCGCGCGGCACCATAGGGGCGCAACCATCCAGATGTACCACAGCGTTTCCAAGCCGGAGGAGCAGCGGTGGATCGACCCGCGATTCACCATAACGCCGGACGAGTTTGAGTCACAGATGCGCTTCCTGGGCAGGCACCGAAATGTCGTCCCCTACACCGCGCTTACCGAACTTCTTGAGCGGGGCGAGGAGCCTCCCGCGGGCACTGTGGCCATCACCTTCGATGACGGCTATCTGGACACGCTCCGGGTGGCCGCGCCCATTATGGAAAAGTACGGCCTGCCCGCCATCGCGTTTCTTGTCACAGGCTATGTGGACCGGGGCCAGACCCAGTGGAGCGACGAGCTGTTTTCACTGTTTGTTTCCCACACCCGCAACTTCGTGAAGATTCCGGAGATATCCCCGTCAACCGTGGACCTGGGCGATGAACTGGCCAAGGCGGCCGCCTACGCCGCGCTGCAACTGTGGTTTATAACCGCCCTGCCCGCGGAGCGGGCGGAAATGCTGGCCCTGCTGGCGGACGAGTTCCGTCCCGAGTGCGTGCCGCCGCGCCTCACGATGACGTGGGATGATGTGCGCGAGATGGTCCGTGAGCACCCCTCCATTGAGATAGGCCTGCACAGCGCCGAGCATCTGGACTTGACGGCCCATGACGGGGCATTGGCCCAAAGCGAACTGGACCAATGCCTTCAGGCAACGTACCGGGAACTGGGTGTCAGGCCGAAACACTTCGCGTTTCCCTACAACCGCGTGTCCCCGGAAGCCCGCGAACTGGTCCTGCAGTCCGGTTTCCGCTCAGCCGTGGCTACCGGCAACGGCATTGTCATTTCGAGCAAGTCGGACCGTCTGGCGCTGCCCCGCATGGAGACCTGCCGGTCGCTGACCCTCTTCCGATTCAGAACGGGCGGGGCCTGTCCGGGCGTTTCCCGCTCGCTGTTGAGGTACCCATGAGCAACGCAAGGGTCACGGCGATTATCGTCTCGTACAACAGTGTGGACACTGTGGACGCCTCGCTGAGTTCGGCGCGCCAGGCGCACGATGCGGGGGTGCTGGAGTGTTTTGTCGTGGACAATGCCAGCAGCGACGGCACGCCCGCATTTATCGCCGCTGCGCACCCCTGGGTGACGCTCGTTGAAAGCGGGGAGAATCTCGGCTACGGCCGCGGGTGCAATCTTGCCCTGCGCCGTGTCAGCACGCCCTATGTTCTCTTTATGAATGCCGACGCCATAATCGACACCGGGGACATCCTTACGATGCTCAGGTTCCTCGAAGAGCACCCGAAGGCGGGGATGGCCGCGCCCGCGCTGATAGAGCCGGACGGCAGCCTGCAGGGCACCCGGGCCCTGCCGACACCGCTGCACATACTGGCGCAGGCGGCCGGCGCCAACGGCGGCCGCCCAGATCAGCGGCCCATCCATCCCGGCGGCCCCCCTTTTGAGGCCGAGTGGCTTTGCGGCGCGGTGCTGCTTGCCGACAGGCTGCTGCTGGAGGAGTTGGGCGGCTTCGACCCCCGGTTCTTCCTGTATTTCGAGGAAACCGACCTGTGCCGGCGGGTCCGGGCGCATGGACGCCAGCTCTGGGCGCTGGGAACCGCCGTCGCGCGCCATGCCGCGCATGACAGTGCGGCCAAGACCCAAAAAGAGATGTATGAGGGATGCATCGCGGAATTCTACTTCCCGAGCCGTTTCTATTATTTGGCAAAGCAGTATGGCTGGACGGTGGCGGCGGTCACGGAGGCCGCTGAAATCGCCCTGCTTGCAGGGCGCGCGCTGGGGGGGCGCATTGCGGGGCACCCGAACAGCCGTCTGGCGCAGCGCCTGCGCGCGCCGGTCTTCCGCGCGCCCAAGGCATGGCCGCAATCATGAACATCAGCGTCATTCGTCCGTCCGAATTGGACAGCGGGCTCTGCCGCCGCTGGGCCGACATTGTCGCCGCGAACGCGGCGCTCTCCAGTCCGTATTTTGCCCCGGAATACACGCAGGCTGTAGCCTCGGTTCGGGACGATGTGTACGTGGGTGTCATGCGGGACGGGCAGGATATTGTCGGCTTCTTTCCCTTCCAGCGCGGCCTCGGCCGGACCGGTCGGCAGGTGGGCGGTCCGTTTACGGACTGCCAGGGCGTCATAGTTTCCCCCGAGGCCGAGTGGTCCGCCGAAGAGCTGGTCCGCGGCTGCGGCCTGTCCCTGTGGCAGTTTGACCATGTGATAGCCTCCCAGGAACAGTTCCGGCCGTGGCGGAGGGTCCTGACCTGCTCGCCGATGGTGGACTTGCCGAACGGCTTTGCCGCCTACGCCGACACCCTGCGCGGGGCGGGCTCCAAACAAATGCAGCGCCTCGGCCAGAAACAGCGCGGATTCGAGCGCGATGAGGGGCCGCTCCGTTTTGAAATGAACATGCGGGACGTCAGCGCGCTGCGACAACTGCTGGATTGGAAGAGCCAGCAGTATCTTGAGTCCGGCCTGGTGGACGCATTCAGGTTCCCATGGACCCAGGCACTGCTCGAACGCATTCTTGGCACGCAGTCCGACAGTTTTGGAGGGGTTCTCTCCGCGCTGTACGCCAACGACCGTCTGGCCGCCGTCCACATGGGCATGCGCAGCCGCACGGTCTGGCATTATTGGTTCGCCGCCTACGCGCACGAGTTTGCGCGCTATTCACCGAGCCTGCTGCTGTTTGCCGAGATGGCCCGCGCCGCCGAGACCCTGGGCCTTACGGCCATTGACATGGGAAAGGGCCCGGAAGAGTACAAGAGCCTTTTTGCCACGAGCGCCGTGCTAATCATGGAAGGTTGCGTGGAGCTTCCCTCGCTTGCGCGCACCCTGCGCACGGCGCGCCAAAGCGCCGAAGACTGGGTGCGGCGCAGCCCCATTTTTCCTATTGTGCGGGCCCCGGGCCGGATAATCCGGCGCCTTGAGGCGAAGAACCTGTTTCGCTGAAGCATGCCGGCTCAGGCACACGCCGCCGCCACACCACGCAATGCGCATCCCGATGGCGGGTCACAGTTCTTCGCGAATAAGGTCCTGCAATATGAGGCGCAGTTTGCTGCCCCAGCTCTGCGCCTCGTCCAGAAAAGGCCTGGACGCGTCTGGGCAGGCGCGGAGCTTGGCCTCGTACAACGCGCCATCGTCAGCCAGACGGCGAACAGCCTCCACATAGGCTTCAACCTGGTCGGGCGCAACCTCAACAAGCGTGTCCCCCAACAGGTCCAAGCCATGGCATAAGCGGCTTGTGATTAGCGGCCTTCCAGCCAGGGTTGCCTCTGATGCCGACTTCGCGAGGCCCTCCGCGAAGCGTGAAGTCGTTGGCGCAATGACGGCATGGCTCCGGCCGTAGGCTTGGCACATCTGTTCTTGGTTCAGTTTTCCGCGCAGGGATATCCTGCCCGAAAGCCCTTGTGTCTCCACGAGATTTCGGAGTTCTTCCTCGTCGCCGCCGCTCCCGCATATTTCCCAGAAAAAGCGCCCGGGCTCGTCCTTTTCAAGAATGGCCGCCATGCGCACGATATCAAAGACCCCCTTGCTTCGCTCAATGCGTCCGGCAAACAGGATGCGGAAGGGGTTGCGGTCCCCGGAAGGGGGGGGGACGGCGGCAAAGAAAGTTTTGCGAAAATGGCTTAGCCCAACCACAACCGGCGTGTTGAGTCCGGGCGCAATCGTGCGTATCTGCCGGCTGCATTCGGGTGACACCACCAGCGACGCGTCAACGCAATGCTCCCAGAACCATCCGGTGAGGCGCTGAAGAAGGCGGTCCTTTCGGCTTGCCGGGCGGAAACCCGAAGGCCACAGCGCGCAGTGCAGCACCGCCACAATGCGCAGCCCGAAACAGCATGCAATTGCCCACAGGGGCCAAAGGGGGCAGTCCTCCACAATTGCTATGTCCTCGCGGAAGTAGATGCATGTGCATATGAGGCTGAGCGTGCGCCAGGCTTCCACCAGGTAGTACCGCACGCCGCGCGCCGAAGTCCGGGGTCCGGGCCGGTGTTCAATGAGAAAGTCGCCCTCCTGCACGACTTCTTTTCGGGCATGCGGTGAAACCGCGTACAGTTGCAGCCCAAGCCCCGCGCATGCGTCATAAACCTGGCCCGAATAGGTGACCGACACCTCCTCCCTGTCGTCGCGGCCCTGCCGCCACTCCCGATAAGTGCCGATGATGTCCCCGGCGCCATTTGCGGTATAGAATACCTTTTTCATTTCATTCGCTTCCCCGCCCCGCCGGTCAAGCGGGCGGCTTAACCGGGAAGACCCGCTTACTTGTATTCGATCAGTCTGCGGTGCTGGCCGGTTATGGTGCCGGTGCGGTAGGTCAGCGCCCCCCAGGCCTGCGGGAACTTGCCCAGGGTGCAGAAGAGGGCGTAGAGCGCGCTGTCCGCACGGGTAAAGCCGCGCCTGCGCGCGAACCGGTACGTGCGCGCGGCAAGCGCCGGATACGCGGCCAGCAGTCCCAGGCTCCACAGCGCCGTCGGTCCGGCCAGGAGCACCGCGGTTGCCGGCAGCAGCAGTCCCCAGAAACCAACGCTGCGGGTCTCACGCACCCAGAAGCGTTCGCCTGATTCGCCAACCCTGCGGCTGCATTCGGCGTAGGCGTGGCCTGTGCGCACGCTGCGTTTCCACCACTGTGCGAAACGTGTCATGGCGGCGTCATGCCATCCCATGTCCGCGTCGATGCGCAGTATTGTCAACCCTTTCTGCCTGAGCCTGAAGCAGAGTTCGGGCTCCTCGCCGGCGATCAGCCCCTCGTCGAACCCGCCGCATTCGCGCAGCGCGCGCACGCGCATCATGGCGATGCCGCCGCAGGCCGCCGCCTCGCCGACGGGTGTGTTCCATTCCATGTCGCACAGGCGGTTGTACAGCGACTGTTCAGGGTGCCTCTCGCGCAGGCGTCCGAAAACAGCGGCGACGTCGGGGCGCTTTTCGAGGGTGCCGCGGGCCTGCTCAAACCAGCTGTCGAAGAGTTCGCAGTCCCCGTCCACAAACTGCACGGTTTCCGCGGAAGGACATATTGTGAGCAGCCGTTCCAGTCCGGTGTTGCGCCCGCGCGCGGCCGTGAAGGGCGTAAACGCGTCAAGTTCCACGGTGTGAACGCCCATCGCGCGGGCCATGCCGGGACTTCCGTCGTAGGAGCCCGAGTCTGTGTAGACCACCCAGTCCGCGTTCCGCCCCACCGATTTCAGGCAGGTCTGAAGGCGTTTTCCCTCGTTGCGGCCTATCACCACACAGCCGTCAATCCGCGCGGTCCGTTCCATTTAACGTTCCTCTATGCGCTGCGAACCCCGGTTCTTGTCTGTCGGTTTCCGAAAGGGTGTCAGCGGGCGGTGTCGTCGCCCTCCAATTCCACGACCGCGTCCGGGGTGCGGCCCGGCGCCGAAAACCGCTCCATATACTGCCGCGCCAACAGCACGAAGAACAGCATGTCATCCACAAGATAGCGCCGCCACAGGCGCCGCGGCTCCGTGCACAGCCGCCAGAACCACTCAAGTCCGGCTTTCTGGAACACGCGCGGCGCCCGGCGTTTGTTGCCGGCAATAAAATCCAAGGAAGCCCCGATGCCGACCATCAGGGGCACGAGGCTCTCCTCGCTGTATTGACTCATCCAGATTTCCTGCTTTGGCGAGCCGAGCGCCACAAAACAGAGGTCCGGTTTGGCCGCATGCAGCAGCGCGATGATCTTCGCGTTGTCGGCGGCGCTCTTTTCGAAGCCCATGGGCGGGCTGTGTGTCCCCGCGATGCGCAGTTCCGGATAAAGGGACCTGAGCCGTTCCGCAGCCTGCCCGGGAATGCCTTCCGCGGCGCCGAGGAGGAAGACGGAGCGGCCCTCGGTGGCCGCGCGCTCGCAAATGGCGTAGACGAGGTCCGTTCCGTTGAGACGCCCCGCGAGCGGGGTGCCCAGCAGTCTGCCTCCCCAGAGCAGCGGCACGCCGTCGGGCACACTGAGGAATGCGCCATCATAGGCGCTCTTAAACCCGGGATCTTTCGCGCACAGGCACACGTGGTCGACGTTTGGGGTGACAATGTAGCCCGGCGACCGCTGTTCAACGCGAGCCATGGCGTCATCCAGCAACCCGTTGAGGCTGATGATGTTGACCTTTACGCCGCAGATGTCCGCGCTGGGCCTCCGTTGCGCCGCCGGCGCGGGGGCGGTTGTTCTGTTCTGCAGGCGGTCACACTCCCCCCCTCCCCGCTTCAAAGAGAAGTCCTTGAGCGCTGCGGTTCGCGGGCTCATTTTTGATGCACCTCAATAAGTCGCGGATTGTCGGCGCTGTTTCTTGTTCCACCGGGCGCCGGCCCCTCACTGTCGGCGCGCTCGTCCCTGGCCTTTTGTGCGGCCGGAGTGACGCGCTTCTTCGCCTGGTAAGCCTCGTAGTGCCTTACGCCGGGCATGGGCGGGGCAAAGGATGACAGCGCACAATTCAAGACCACCCCGAGCACGTTGGCTCCCAGACGGTTCAGTTCCACCGATGCCTGCCGCACCATTCCCAGGCGGGAAACACCCGCACCGGCGACGAGCACGACCCCGTCAACGGCGGCCGCCAGCAGGCCGGCGTCGGCCATGGCGAGAACCGGGGGCGTGTCGATGACAACGTGGTCGAAATCCAGTTTCGCGCTGTGTATCAGGGCGACCATTTCCCTGGACGCCATTTTCATGGTAAGCCGTTCCGGTTCGGAACCCGCTCCCAGCACATACAAACCCTCGAACGCGGTGGAGCGCACCGCCTCAAGCAGCGGCATCCCCCCGAATAGGACGTCAGTAAGTCCGCAGCCGGGCTCCATGCCAAGGACCTCTTCGAGGTCGCCTTTGGGCGACACCTCCACCATCAGCACTTTCCGGTTTGCCTGCGTCAGGGTGATGGCGAGATTGCACGCAACGAGGGTCTTTCCATCGCCGGCCACCGGGCTGGTGACCATGATTGCGCCCACGGCCCCCTCCGGGTCCGCGATGTCGCGCAGGGAGACGATGCTGGCGAGCACTTTTCTGAACTCGTTTCCAACGGCGGTGTCGGGCCTTTCGGCGACCGCGGTGGCCCGGCGCTGCCGTCTGAGACCATTCTTGTTTGCATGGAGGATGAGCCCCCTGCTCTCGCCGGCGCTTCCGGTGCCTGCCGGCAATGCCGGGACTTCTCCGCCCGAATGGGGGATCAGGGCGAGCACGGGGTTGTCGGTGACGGAGGCGATGTCTTGCGCCGACCGTATCTGCTGGTCCGTGAGTTCGCGCAGCAGTCCCGCGCCGAGGCCGGCCGCACCGGACAGCATCAGAAGCAGGAACAGCATCTGCAGGCGCTTGCCAAAGCCGGGGGACGTCGGAACGCTGGGGGGCGCGGCCAGTTTCACCCGCGCGGGGGCGTTGCTTTCGACGGTGATGGAGGTGATTTCCTCGCGCACGGCGCGGAGTTGCGTGCGCGTTTCCTCGGCGTGTATTTTGAGCTCGTCCATGGCGGCAATGACCTTGGACGCCTCCATGGTCCGCGCACGGTCCTGCTCGATCAGGCCCTCAAAGCCGGCCTTTCGCGTCTGCGCGTCCTCCATTTCTGACTGCGTTGCGCCCAGGTCCTTTTGCAGAAGGGCCAGCATGGAGGCAATCACCTCTCCGCGCACGGTCTGTTCGGTCTGCGCCATCCTGCTTTTCAGTGCGTTAATCTTGCCGCGCTCGACCTCAAGCTGGGGTGATTTGTCGCCGTAGCGGTCCGCTGTGGCGGCAAACTCGGCATCGGCCTTGATGAACTCCTGGCGCGCCGCAACAACCCTGGGATCAACCGCCACCTTGTCCTCGGCGCCCATCTCAAAGACTGGCTTGCCGGGCGATGCCTTGTATTTGGTGAACAGGGCGTTCACTTGGTCAATCTGACCGTTGAGCAGCTTTGTCTTGCTGCCGGCGCGGGACACGTCCTCCTCGGCGCGGGCGTGCGGTTCCTGGTAGGCCTTGTTCTCCTGAACGCCCTGTGTCGTGGCGCTGGAAATGGGCGTTTCCACCTTTTGCTGCAGTTCGCTGATTTGCCTGAGCTGGTTGTCGAGGTCCGCCTGGCGGCTGTCCCTTTCCTTCATCAGCACGCGGAGCCGCTCGCCGCCGGTGTCGGCCTCCTCCGAAAGGGCGTAGGTCATGTAGGCCGAAAGCGCCTTGTCCACAAGGAGTTTGGCGGCCTCGCGGTCCGGCAGGGTGCAGGAAATGGTCACCAGCTCGCTGTTTGGCTGGGCCTCGGCCTTGATGGCTTCCTTTAGAAAATCGAGCGGGGTTTCTTTGTCGGCGATGAGGGGCAGGCTGCGCACCCCGGGTTCCTGCAGCATTTGGGACAGCACGGCGTTTCCGGTGATCAACGACACCTGCGTGTTGAGGAACTTGTCATAGGGCACCGTGCTCTCGCGGTTGTCGCGGCCCATTACGCGCGGCGTGGACGCGAGGAAGCGCACATCCGCCGAGGCCTTGTAGGTCAACGGGATGAGTTTCCAGACGGCGGCCGTGCCGGGGATGGCCAGCGCCGCAAAGACCACCGCGATGAGCGGCATGCGCAGCCGAAGCATGCGCTTGAGGTTGATGCCGCCGCTTTCGTCCTTTGACCTGGACACCGCGGGTTTCAGTCTGCTGTTCATGGGACTTCCTTTCCAGCGTGCGCGACGTTTTACCGGAGCGATTTGGCCGCGCCGCCGCCGCTGGTTGCGGGCACGGAAACACCGGTGGAAGTGCCGGCCTGTGGGTTCAGCAGCACATCGTAGAGGTCCTTCCTGTAATAGGTGTCATAGCCCTGCATGTAGAGGTTGAGCAGCGGCGACACGGTTTCCGTGAGTCGGGTGAAGCGCATCAGGTTGTCGTAGAGCCGCACAAGTTTGCCCCGGGGCACATAGACGATGTCGCCCGCCTTGAGTTTCGGGCTGTAGCCCATGTCGAGGGCTTTGCGCAGGTCGATAGAGGTGACCTCGGTGTTCTCCTCGTCCACCTGGCGGAGCAGCAGGACGCTTCGCATGCGCGCCATTTTCTCGTTGGCGCCGCCGGCCCGGGCAAGCAGTGCGAGCAGCGTCATGCCCTCCACAAGGGGATACACACCCGGAGTCAGGGTCTCGCCCATGACGTACACCAGGTTCATGCCCTCGGGCAGATACACCGTGTCGCCGGGCAGCACGGGCGCGTCCGAGGGGTTCTCGCCGTCTTTGCGCACCCCCGACAGGTCGTACTCGTGAACTTCGCGCTTTCCATCCCTGTGGCGGATGACGAAGGCCTTGCTCAACTGGCCCTGCGCGCCGATGTACGAGTCGCCCGACATGGTGGTTACGCGGGGGCCGCCCGCGATGTTCAGCGCCTGCAGCACCGTAATCGGGCGCGTGTAGGGATATTCGGCGGGCTTTTCCACATCGCCAAGGATGAAGAAGGAGGTCCCGGCGGCTTCTTTCACGGTGAGCGCGATGTGCGGTTTCTTGTACACCTCCTCGTACGCCTTGATCAGGCCCTCAAGCGCCTCATCGCGCGTCATTCCCACAACCTTCATCTCGCTGATTTGCGGGAGCGAAATATACCCGTCATAGCGCACCTTGACCTCGCGGTTCATCCCCGTGTCGTCAAACAGCTGAAACTCCAGCGTGTCTCCGGGGCCGATCCGGTACCCCCCCTCTGCCTGGGCGGGCGCCTCAGCCCCGGCGGGCGCCGTTTTGTCCGGGGCTTTGGCCTCCGGGAAGGAATAGAGGGTTTTCGTCTTGACGATCGTGCTTTCCTGCACCACCTCCTTGAGGATGGTTGCCGTCCCGCCTGCCGGTTCTGCGCCGGCGGATTCGGCCGGGCCAAACGTGAGGCCGGTCGCGGCCGCGAGAACGCATATGCCCAGTATATGCCCCAGATGTTTCATGGCTCATTCCTATCTTTTCTGTTCTGGTTTCGCATGCCGTCACAGCGTGACAAGTATGCTCACCGTTCCAAGCGCCGTCTTCTGTTTCCGCCCCGCTGGATATTCCGTAAAGGCCGGACTCGCATGCTGCGCATCCCCTTGGATGCTCGCCCGAAAAAAGAAGAACCTTTCACCCTTTCTAAAGGCTTGAAGCAACTCGCAAGCCGTGTCTTCCAAACGCGATTGAAGTTGTTTGTAGCAAGACTCTTGCCAGTGGAAATAAAACGTGCAAACCTTTGCAATAAGGCAGCTTAGCGGACTTCGGCGAGAACCCAAACCCTGTGAATGGGTGTCTGTTCTCTGACAGGGGATTCTGGTCGTGTCCCATAAAGCGAGCAGACAGGCCGAGCTTACCCTGTTCGGTCCACTGCACCGGTGTTCTGAAAGTGACACCCCTTCCCATTGCCTCCGGTCACGGTTATGAAGGCGCAGACATGAATGCACGTGGAGAATTGAGCAGTTCTGACAGGGGCATGTATCATGCGCGTGTCGCGTTGCACTGTTGTTTGCGGCGCCATTGCGAAAGGAATGCCGTCATGAAACAACCCATCCGTTGCACCCTGGCCGTGGCGGCGCTGTGGCTTGGCCTGCTGGTTCCTGCCATGGCCGTTGAGGCGGCTGATGCGGACAAGACCATTGATGTTGGTGACCGAAAGCAGTGGTTCATTGACGGGCTGTTCTTTGCATCGTCGTCCAACATAACGCTTCAGGTGAAGCCGCCCGTGAAGACGGGTGAGCGAACGCTGGTGTCCGACCGTCCGTGGGAGAACGCCACGCTGAACTGGTTCAGCGTGATGGAAGATGGCGGCAAATACCGCATGTGGTATGAGTGCTACGATGTCGAGGGATGGCCGACCACCGACGACACATCGTTCTGCTATGCCGAGTCGGCCGACGGGATTCATTGGGAGAAGCCCGCGCTCGGGCTGTTTTCCTACCACGGCGCAAGCGACAACAATATCCTGTTCCGTCAAATCGGCGGGGAGGGCGCCCATTCACGCGTCCACGGCGCGGGCGTTTTCAAAGACCCGAGCGGACCGCCCGAGGCGCGTTACAGGGCCGTGTCGCAGGGGATGTTTGCGGGCGCCGACCCGCCCTACCGTGTCGCGGGGATGCACTCCGCCGACGGGCTGCGCTGGACGCGCCTGCCCGGCCCCATCTGCGATGTTTTCGCCGACAGCCAGTACTCGGCGTTCTGGGACACATCGACCAGCCAGTACGCGCTTTATGGCCGCGTGAGCGGGCGCGGCCGCGCCATTGGCCGCAGCACCAGTGCCGCGTGTGAGCGCTTCGCCCCGCCGGAACTGGTTCTTGAAACGAACAACCAGGACCCGGTCGGCGCCGATTTCTACAATCCCGCCGCAATCAAATACCCCCATGCCGACAATGTCTATCTCATGTTTCCAAGCCTCTATAACCATGCGACAGACACGCTCGACATCCACCTCGCCGTCAGCCGCGACGGTATTCACTGGTCCCGTCCGGGAAGGGGCTCGCCGTTTATCCCCCTGGGTCCGGCGGGCAGTTTCGACAGCGGCTCGCTGTACATGGGGCAGGGCATGATCCGGTCCGGCAATGAGCTCTGGCTGTATTACAGCGGGTCGCCCCTGAAGCACAACGAAGCAGAACTGGACGCGCTGGCCAAGCCGGAGAACCAGCGCGTTTTCAGCCGGGTCGTCTCGCGGCTGGACGGGCTGGTTTGTGCGCAGGCCAACGACAAGGGGGGAAGCTTCACCACGTCGCCGCTGGCGTTTGCAGGCAGCCGTCTGCTGCTCAACGTGAAGGCCGGCGCGTTCGGGGAGGTCCGGGTGGGACTGCTCGACGCCGATGGCAAACCCATCGCGGGAAGGGCCGTCGATGACTGCATCGCCATCACGGGCGACCTAATCGACAAAGCCGTCGCGTGGAAGAACGGGATCGACCTTGGCGGTCTGGCCAAGTCGCCCGTCAGGATGGTGGTCAAGATGCGAAACGCCGAACTCTTCGCCTTCCGCTTTTCCGGCTAAGGGGAGCGTTGTTTCGGTCGCCCGGAAATCACCCCTGCGGCGTGAGCCGCACCATGGCGCATCCGCGTTGCAGCGGCACGTTGAGCCGCATTTTCGGCGCTGACTCCACTGCCCCGATACGGGTCCATGCCTCCGCGCCGGGATACATGGCTTCGGCGGTCAGTGTCCCGGTTCCCGCGCCTACCGGCAGTCCGCGCAGGACCACCGTCACCCCCTTGGCGTCGCCGCCGAAGGTGACGGGCATCGCAAAGCCGCCGGGCACGGCGAAGAGGTTTGCCTTGGCGGCGTTGTTTTCCACGGCCACCACGTGCGCCTGCAGGACCCAGTGCTTGCCCCGCATGGCGTCGAGCATGGGGCCGTAGTCGAGATAGTACTTGTCCGCCCATTCACTGGGCACGATGGTATGGTCGTTGCCGGAGAGGGGCACGGTGGGGAATACGCCCATGTACATGTAGCGTTGGAAGAATCCGTCCGGGTCGGGCTTAAGGGTGTCCACGCTGACGGTCCAGCCGATGGCCGGCTTGTGCAGGGTGAGCAGGCCCGTTGCGTTGAGTGCACGGCCGTTGTCGGCAAACTCGCAGTAGATGCCGTCCACATGCCGGAGCAGGTCGATGCGCTTGAGATGGTTGTTGACGAAGACAAACTTGCCGGCGTCGTGGAAGATGGGGGCCAGTTTGGGCATCAGGTCGCGCCAGGAAGTGTAGAGCAGCCGGCAGGGCTTGCCGTCGACCCAGCTCTCCCCGTCGTCGGCGTTCGGATTGGCCATGCGCAGCCAGTCCATGCGGTCGATGCACACGCCGGACGAGGCGGGCAGTTTCTCCACGTGCCGCCGCGCCTGGTCGAGCAGGAACTTCTGATAGTCGGGACCACCCGGATCCATGGCGACGGCGGCGCCCCAGGTGTTCCAGTATCCGCCGTTCGGCAGAGACAGCACCCCATCGGCCACCCGAGTATAGGTGAAGTCATTGGCGTTGCGCCACGCATCCGGGTCCTTGTCCGCGCCGGGCGTGACCGCGGCGGCTCCTTTGAGGTTCACGCCGAACTCGGTAACGTTGAAGTAGTTGAGCACATAGAACCCGTAGCCGCGCATCTTCTCCGAATAGGCGCGCATGCGCGCGACGGAGGACCAGTTGTCTTCCTGGGGCAACGGCTGTCCGCAGGCCTTGTCGTTGAAACGGAACCACCGGTCGTCGTCACCGGGCACGGGCGGCATAAACATGCCCATGTAGGGGAAGTCGAAGCTCGCCTTCCAATTCACGCGAAACGCCATCTTGCGGAACTTCTCCGCGTCGAGGTCGCCCTCATACGCGGAATAGGCGCCGCATCCGGCAATGTCGTGGGCGGCGGGCAGTGGTGGCTCGAAATATTCCGGATAGCGGGCTGCCATCCAGCCGAGCGCCGCGCGCGGGTCGGCCGGATGCGCCACAAGGTCCATGGCGAACCGGACCGGCCGGTCCTTGCCGATGCGGTGGTTCAACCGGACAAAGGTTATCCCTCCGTCCTTGGCGGTGCGCAGTTCCAGGTCCAGCAGGGCGTCGTCGGGCGAGAGGACCAGGCTTATCCCCTGGTCCTGCGCGGGATAAAGCAGCGTCGCAACAGGCATGCAGAAGGTGTCGCCGTGCAGCGGGCAGTAGCTGACAAGCTTCTTCTTCTTCTGGGTGAATGCGGGGGCGCCATAGTACCAGGTGCGGTTCTGGGGAGGCTGCGCTTCCATCGGGTCGTGCCAGCCCTCATCCGAGTGGAGCGGATCGGACCATGCCGTCCAGAACCGGGCGTCGTCGTTCACCGGCATCTGGAGCCGGGTGACGATTTTCGCGGAAAAGGCGCTTTCCCCGGCGATCTCCACCTCCCAACGGATGCTGTCCCGCTGGGGCGAGAAGCGCTCGACCACGGTGCAGGACTGCCCCAGCTTGTCGTCCGCAAGCGTCCGACGGAACGTCACCGCGCCGTTTTCAGAAAGGGTTCGGACCGCTTCTCCTGTAGGGACGGCATTCCCGATTTCCGTGAACCCCGGTGTCGTGTGAAACTCGCCGTTGGGCCCCAGCCTAATCGCGGCAACCCCGCCGTTCGCAGACAGCTGGACGGCAATGTTGCCCGATTCGGAAGTCAACGTGGTCGGTTCACCGGCGGCAAACGCGCAAATGAAGGCAAGACAGACTTGGGTTAGCATCAGTATCGTCTCCTGTGGCCAAAGCATATCCTTTGGGACCGGGATACCGCCAATTTGGACTGCGGCGGCAACGACGCCGCTTTGACTCATATCTCGCGTTGGATTAGCCAAAGCGGTGTCGTCGCTGCGCTTTGCCACCGCAGTCCACACAGGCATTATCCCTGCGGCGTGAGCCGCACCATGGCGCACTTGCGTTGCAACGGCACGGTCACGCTCATTTTCGACGTGATATCCATTGTGCCAATCACCGACCATTTTTCCGCGCCGGGATAGAGGACCTCAGCGTTCACCTTTTTCACCCCGTCGCCCACGGGCAACCCGCGCAGTACCGCGACCACTTCTTTGGCATCGCCGCCGAAGGTTATGGGCATCACAAAGCCGCCGGGCACGGCGAAGAGATTTGCCTTGGCCGCGTCGTTCTCCACGGCCACCACGTGCGCCTGCAGGACCCAGTGTTTGCCGCGCATGGCGTCGAGCAGGGGCCCGTAGTCGAGGTAGTACTTCTCCGCCCAATCGTCGGGGATGATGGTGTGGTTGTTGCCCGCGAAGGGTGCCGTGGGGAACACGCCCATGTGCAGGTGGCGCTGGAAGTAGCCGTCCGGGTCGGGCTGGAGGTCCTCCACCTTGGCCGTCCAGCCGATGGCCGGTTTGTGCACCGTGAGCAGGCCCGTTGTGTTGAGCGCACGGCCGTTGTTGGCATACTCGCAGTAGATGCCGTCCACATGCCGCAGCAGGTCAATGCGTTTGAGAAGGTTGTTGACGAAGATGAACTTGCCCGCATCGTGGAAGATGGGCGCCAGCCTGGGCATCAGTTCACGCCAGGAGGAATAGGGCAGGCGGCAGGGCCTGCCCTCGAACCAGCTTTCCCCATCGTTGACGTTCGGGTTGGGGACGCGCAGCCAGTCCAGGCGGTCAATGCACACACCGGACGAGGCGGGCAGTTTCTCCACATGACGCCGGGCCTGGTCGAGCAGGAAGGTCTGGTAATTCGGTCCGCCCGGGTCCATGCCCACCGCTCCGCCCCAGGTATCCCAGTATTTGCCCTCCGGGGTGAGCAACAGTCCGTCGGCCACCCGGGTATACGTGAAGTCGTTGGCGTTGCGCCATGCCTCCGGGTTCTTGTCGGCGCCGGGCGTCACCGCCTTTGCCCCTGTGATGTTCCAGCCGAACTCGGTGACGTTGAAGTAATTGAGCACGTGAAATCCGTAGCCCCGCATTTTTTCCGAATAGGCGTTCACGCGCGCAACCGACGACCAGTTGTCCTCGCCGGGCACCGGCTGGCCAAAGGCGTTTTCGTTGAAGCGAAGCCACCGGTCATTGTCGCCGGACACCGGCGGCAGGAACATGCCCATGTAGGGGAAATCGAAGCTGGCCTTCCAGTTCACACGAAAGGCCATCTTGCGGTACTTCTCCGCGTCCAGGTCGCCCTCATAGCTGGAATAGGCGCCGCATCCGGCCATGTCATGCGCGGCAGGAAGGGGCGGTTCGAAGTAGTCCGGATACCGCGCGGCCATCCAACCGAGCGCCGCCCGCGGGTCGGCGGGATGGGCGACCAGGTCCAGGGCGAAGCGGACGGGCCGGTCTCTGGCGATGCGATGGTTGAGCCGGGCAAAGGCAATGCTGCCATGCTTGGTGGTGCTCAGTTCCAAATCGAGCAGCGCGTCGTCAGGCGAGAGGACCAGGCTGAGCCCGCTATCCTGCTCCGGATACAACAGCGTTGCCACGGGCATGCAGAAGGTGTCGCCATGCACCGGAATGTAGCCGATCATGGGGTTCCGCCTGTTGAACACCGGTGCCCCATAGCACCAGGTCTGGTTTTGTTTGGGCTGCGGCACCATCGGGTCGTGCCAGCCCTCATCCGAATGCAGCGGGTCCGACCATGCCGTCCAGAACAGGATATCGTCGTTTGCCGGCATTTGGAGCCGGGTGACGATTTTTGCGGAGAAGGCATTCTTCCCGGTGACCTCCACCCCCCAGCGGATACTGTCCCGTCCGGGGGAAAACCGTTCAACCACAGTGCAGGCTTGTCCGGCCTTGACGTCTGCAAGCGTCCTCCGGAATGCTGCCCCGCCATTTTTACAGGGAATGCGAACCGTCCCGCCCGAAGGCACGGCGTTTCCGATTTCCGTGCGGCCCGGTGCCGCCTGAAACACGCCGTCAGCCCCCAGCCTGACAGCGGTAACCCTGCCGTTCACAGACAGTTGGACGGCAATATTGCCCGATTCGGAGGTCACGGTGACCGGGCCGCCGGCGGTAAACGCACAAAGGACCACAAGGCAGGCATGGAACAGCATGGACGGTGTCTCCTGTATACTCAAGCATATCCTGCCAACCTTGGGCGTGCAATAGCTTCCTGTCGGCAGGCGCGGGGGAGGTGCCCGGCCGGCGGGGTGTTTTGCCGGGCGTGCCGCACTTGACACGGGGTCGGTTTTTTTGGTAGTTTATCCATCGGTCGTCCGCGTCAGCGCGGGCGGCGTTTGTTTCTGGGTTAACGCGCTGGCGTAGCTCAGTTGGTAGAGCAGCTGACTTGTAATCAGCAGGTCGGGGGTTCGATTCCCTTCGCCAGCTCCACTATGGATATGACAGTTGAAACTTTTCTTATAGACCGCCCTTCCCTTGGGCGGCGGCATCGTGGTGGGATGCCCGAGCGGTTAAAGGGGATGGGCTGTAAACCCATTGGCTAGCGCCTACGTTGGTTCAAATCCAACTCCCACCACCATTTTGAAAACCAGGCTTCCCGGCCCGTTTTGGCCCGGAACCTTTGGGAATACTTGCTGCGGGAATAGCTCAGTTGGTAGAGCGTCAGCCTTCCAAGCTGAGGGTCGCGAGTTCGAGCCTCGTTTCCCGCTCCATTCTTGGTCAGGACCAGTGTTGGAACGCCCGCGTAGCTCAGTCGGTAGAGCACTTCCATGGTAAGGAAGGGGTCATCAGTTCGATTCTGATCGTGGGCTCCATTGCAAAATTTTGAGTTGTTTGACGGCTCTTCGGCGTGATGCGGCGCGCTCTGGAAACGCGTGGTTTCCGGCGGCGCGCGGGCTTACCAGCAACAAGGAACAGAGAGATGGCGAAGGAAAAATTCCAGCGGAACAAGCCGCACGTTAACGTGGGCACCATCGGCCACGTGGACCATGGCAAGACGACGCTGACGAGCGCGATCACGAAAGTGCTTTCGAAGACGGG
>CAIUWO010001023.1 GCA_903902895.1 Candidatus Hydrogenedentota bacterium
ATCCGGACGTTGTAGAGCGCCTGACCAAACTCCTGCAGAAATATGTCGACGACGGGCGCAGCACGCCCGGCGCGCCCCAGCAGAACGAGGGCAAGACCAGCATCTGGGGTCCCGGCCCGGAGAAGGTCGCGATATCGGACGGGACGTGAACAAGACCGTCATTGCCGGTCCCGAACCGGCTTTGGCGGCGAGGTCGGTAAAGAAAGAAGGCTCAGGAATGTGGGACAGCCGCCCTCGGCTGTCGACCTGTGTTAAGCGGTCTGGAACGACAGGCGAGGGTGCCTGTCCCACACTTTCTTAGCAGCCAACAGAAATCACTGGGCCGCGCCAAAGAGCGGGGCTGCGGCCCTACCGTCTGTCTCCACGTTGGCAACAGCCTGAAGAAACTGGACAACCCGGGGGCTGACCGCGCCACGGTGGGTGAAGATGGTCACATATTCGCCCCCTTCGACGGAAAGAAGCGCGGCGCCCGGTATCCGTTGTCCAAGTACCTTGCCGTGCTGTTCGAAGGGGACCAGAGGGTCTGCGGTGCCGTGCACGACCAGGACGGGCAGGACGACCTGTTCCAGCGGATAGTTTCGGGTTCGCGTAATCATAACGTCGCTGAATGCTCCCGGCAGCCTCTCGCCCACACGGGCTCCCCCCAACAGCTTCATTTCGTACAGCAACAGCCGCACTTCGGGGTTCTGAAGGGTGCGCGCGGGGAACTCGGCCTGGTCATGCCCCGCCCGTTGCGCCATGGAGCGCAAGCACAGTTGTCGTACCCTCACCGGACAACGCATATTCAACGGTGCCATGCGGCGTGGCTGCGGACAGGGGTTCCCCACGCGCGCCGGGGCTGACCTCCGTTTCGCGCAGGGCCGCATTGTTTCAGGTCATTTCTCCCCGCTCTCCGTCAAGATGAGCCCGGGCAAAGCCGCCTAAGCGCGGGAGCGCGGGGATGGCGATTACAGCGCTATTTTTCTCCGGTTCACGCCGGCGACACCGGGTTCAAGCGTCTCAATGTGGGTGACACCATGGGACAAGAGGTATTCGCGGGCCTCCGTGATGCCCGCGCCCACCTGGCTGATGTTGTGACTGTCATCGCCGAAGCAGAAGGCGATCCCCATGCCGCACGCAGCCTCGACGAGCCAGGGCGCGGGGTAGGGATAGCCAAAGCCGAGACGCAGCCCGGCGGTGTTCACGTCAATGACCGCATCGTGCTGGCGGATGACCTCGAGCGCTTCCATGGCCGCGCGGCGGATTGGCGGGGTCGAAGCCGCCTCGTCGCTTGCGAAACGGCGCCGGTACAGGTCAAGATGGCCGACGACTTCGGGATGAAGGGCCTCTACCATGCGCGCCACATCGTGGAAATAGCGCACCGCCAGGGCTTCCGGACTGCCGCAGGCCGCGACGGCCTTTTCGTAACGTCCGGGAATGTAGTCTATGATGTGGCCGGCCACGTAATGCACAGAGCCGACGATGTAATCGAACCCATAGCGTTCGCGGAATCCCAGCATGACCCCGGCATAGCGGCCTTCGGGCACCACCTCCGCCTCGAAGCCTTTGAGCACCGTCATAATCCCCGCATATTCGCGCTTCATTCGGTCCACTTCCGCGGCATATTCGCCGAAAAGTCGGTCAAGGGTGTCGACGTCCCACCCCAACGCCAGCTCCTCATCGTAAAGCCGCTCCGGCTCCACGCGCGGCGCATGCTCGGTCACGCCATAGGTGCGCATGCCGGCGTCGCGCGCCGCCTCAAGCATTTCCTGAAGCGTGCTGGTGGCATGATCGCAATAGGTGCTGCTGTGCCCGCCGTGAAGGGACACCTTCCAGTCCGCCCGCTGTGAGCCAATGCGTATGTTTTCCAAAATGAAGGGCCTTTTCTTTTAGAGTTCCGCCACAGGTAACACCACAACCCCGGCACTACCTTCCTCGCCGCTCAGCAGGTCGCGCGCGCGCACCCGGTATTTGCCGGTTGTCTCATTCAGGGCAACGGGGAAATAGGTGTCGCCCGCACCGCCTTCGCAGGGCACGAAACGCCTTGCCCATGCCGGTGCCTGACCGTCCTCCAGGGCCATGTCCACGGCCACAAGCCGTTTTCCGGGCGCCGGCCCGTCGGTGCGCACGGTTATCTTAACGGCCACGCGCCGTCCCGCGTTGACTGTGGGCGTCGCCACGACCTGCAGCGCGCCCACCTTGTGATCGAGCGCCGAAAACAGCGCCGCCGCCCCCGGTTCCAGTTTGAGGGTCACCCGGTGGGGCTTGCCCACAGGCAGGCCCGTGCGCAGATTGAACACCCGGTCATTCTCGTTGAAAGGCAGACGCACCTTTTGCGTGCCCCCCGCGGCGGGGTCGGCCAGCAAGGCCACCAAACGCGCCCGGTCATAGCGGTACGCGCGCAGGCGCCCGTCAAAACGGCCGCCTGCGGGAATCATGGACGGGCAGTTGGCCCCATTCAACGCGCTCTCCAGAACGGCATACTCCAACGGGAACAGATTACGGTCTCCCGAGGCGCCGCGTAGCCGGGGTGCGTGATTTAGCAGGAGCGCGTTCGCGCCCTCCCCCGTATTGCGCACCCAGAGAGACGCGCCGTCGGCCCCGCCCAGTGCCTGCCCGCCTTCCAGTGTCAGCGCGCCGTCGCAGGTGACCATGCCGGCAAATCCCTGCGGTGCGGGCAGTTCCACAGCAGTCCAGGCGGGCAATCCCTCCTTCGCCTGACCGTCGGCGCCGCGCCGCACGCCAAACAGTGCTGCCAGCGGAGCCCCGCTGCGGGCGGCACCGTGGCCGTCATGCGTTCCGGGCAGGATGTCCGCGATCACCAGTCCTCCCCGCGCCGCGAACGCCTGAACCGCCGCGATCTCGCCGTCGCTGAGCGCCCGGCACAGGGGAAGCACCAGCGCCTTGCAGGCCGGGTCGGCAAGCCGGTCGATGCGCGTTTCATCGATGAAATCCCAGGAACGGTTCAGCGCGTCCAGCGCGTCCGTCCACCCCTGCTGCGCCGCGCGCGCCGACGCGGCGAAGGCATGGTCGGCGTCCGCCACATAGCGGCTCGCGTGGCTGTCATACACCACGATGGATGCGGGCTCCGGCGTCGCGCCCAGCAGCAGCGGCCCCGCGCCCCCCTTCAGTTCGTTCATTGCCGCCGCGAGCGAGGCAAAGGCGGGCGCGGGCTGGCCGTCGGGCTGAAGGGCGGCGCCGGGCATGGCATGTTCGGCGTCGCCGAAAGGCTCCGCGACCCATACGGCCGGGATGCGCATCAGCGCGGCGTTCCACGCAAACCACGCCGCGCGCGGCGCGGCGCCCAAATCGCGCATGTCGCCCACCACCAGTCCGGACCACGCACCCGGCCCCTGATAGCAGCGCAGTTTCTCCGCCGTTACGGGTTCCCAGTCCGCCGCGATAAAGTCGGTCTGCGCGGCCAGCGCGGGCCACCAGTAGCCGTGCACCGGGTTGGCGTCGTCGAAGGCCCGGAATCCCGTCTCGCCGGCGCGGTCCACGCCGCGCACCGCCTGACGCGCCATGCCGTGAAATTCGGCAAAGCCCTCGTCCTCAAATCTCCGGAAATCCACCCACGGGGCAAAACGGCCGGAGGAACGCGCGCCATCCACACTCTCCGGAACGGCCTGCGACCAGTCGTTATAGGAACTTCCCCATGACTGGTTTAGCGCCTCAATGCTGTCGTAGTCCCTGCGAAGCCAGGTCCGGAACGCGTCGAGACTGGCCGGGCACTGGCAGACGTTCTCCTCGGTGGCGCAGATGAGGTTGCCATTGCCGATGCAATAGCGGCCCGCGCCGCCCGCCCAGTGCAGGGTCACGCTCTCCTCCACCGCCCGCCGCGCGCGCTGGCCATACTCCGTGTCGTCTAGGCAGGGACGCCGCACGTTTCCCTCCACCGCCTGGTCGGCGGCAATCCGCACAATCTCGGGCAGGAAGCGCAGTCCCTGAAGATTCGCCCGCACCAGCCCCGCCTCGCCGCCGGCGGCCTGCACGGTGTCCACGCCCGTCCGCGCCAGAATGCGCAGCAGGGCCTCCTGGTTGGGTTCGCGCGGCGGGGTTATGATGGCCGTCAGGCTCATGTTCTGCCCGGGCCGGGGCAGGCGGACGGCGATGTAGCGGTAGGCGCGGGGCGACCGCTCCAGGTCCCAGTTGGAGAAGCGCTTCCCCTCCCCCTCAATGGCGTACACCTCGACCTTGATCAGCGGGGTGATAAGGTCTGCCAGGTGCATTTGCAGCGACACTTCCCCCCCGTCACTGGTCACGGCCTGGGCGGCCTCGCTCACGAGACGGCCGTGCGTGTCGGTCGCGCGCGCATAGACCGCGCAACTGCGGTCACGGTTGATCACGGGCCGCACCTTCAACGACACGCGCAGCGTGTCGTTGGGCTGGACCCAGGTCTTTTCATAAACAACATCGGTGAATTCGGGCCAACCGGGAATGGTGACCTGCTGCGTGTACCAGTCGACCACCTTGTCGCCGCGGAAGAGCCACGCATCGAGAAAATGGACGCCCGTGCCGATGATCATGTCGAAGGGGTGGGTGCTGTCCCCCTTGGACAAGGGGCTGTCATCGTTGTAAACCATGCGCGTGTCGCTGCCGGGGTGGCGTGTCTGCACGACAACCCGGTACCGGTCGGCGGCCGGGGCCTCCAGCCGGAGGGTAAAGGGGCGCACCGGTGCGGCGGCCATCGGGTCCTTCATGGCCTTGACATACTCCTCCGGAAAACCGGGCGGTATCTCCTCGTCGGCGGGGCCCGCCGGGCCGGCGTCCTCGATGGCGGCAATGCGGCTGGGGGCATCCCGTTTTGCGGCGGCGCAGACCGCGCGCGCAACCAGCGCCCACGCGTTGTCAGAGAACACCGGATCAATGTCCAGCGGGTCCAGCGGGGCCTGCAACAGGAAATGGTTGGCGGGGATGTCGCCGGGATAGTCAAAAATGACCACCCGCCCCTCGCCGTGGGCCAGCATGCGGACCGGTCCCGCCCCCTCGCCCCAGCCCGGAAGGCCCGGCTCGCCAATCCCGCGCGTGATCGGCGTGTCGGTCTTGAGCGGTTCCAGCACCCCGAGCAGGGTGCGCAGCGGCGAACCCGGCTGGTCGCGAAGGTTTGCAATGACCAGGCCGACCCCCTTGGAAACGCGGGCCATCAAGTCGGAGACAATGTCGTCGGGCAGGGTGGACGTGTCCAGATTTCCCAGCAGAACGACGTCCAACTCCCCCCGCAGCAGTTCGCGCAGGCGGTCCAGCGTTTCCGGTGTCGTTGGCGCGCCGGGTTGGTTTCCCGCCACGACCGGGTCGCAGCCCGGATGGGTTGCATCCCAGAAGGCCACTGTCTCGCAGCGCATTTCCAGGTGCCGGGCGAGTTCGGCGACGTCCAGCAGCGCGAAGCGCGGGGCAATCGCCAAAGCGCGCACGGGGCCGCCTTCCAGCGGAAGCCCCCACTGGGTGACCGTTGCAGCCGGTGTGCGCTTCACGCTCTTGGCCGATTTGGGCCCGCCAATGGGCATGCCCGCCACCGCGGTGCCCGCCCACACGAGCAGGCATGCCGCAACCGCAACATGTAGGACAGCCGCCCCCGGCTGTCGAGCCCCTGCCGCCCCCGGCTGTCGGTCTAGCGAAAAACGCCGAAGGTCGACAGGCGAGGGCGCCTGTCCCACATTTCTTGGACATGTCTTTCTGTCAATGGCCATGCGGCACTCCGTGGTCGGTACGTTCCTATTGCGCCCGCCGCGGGGCGGGCGTATACTTGGCTGCGCGCGTGATGCACGGCCATCTCCCCACTGCGGCGGGAGAAATAAGTTCCGGCATCCGGCAACTATGGTACGGCGGCGCGCCGTGGTCCTGCAATCACCGGGCATGGCCGGCATGCGCCGAACAAGCGTCCTTCATTGGACGGAGGAGTGTCAACACGATGAAACTGAAGCTGGAAGGCGTAATCGCCGCCATGATGACCCCGTTCACCAAGGGCGGCGAATTTGTCAATTTTGACCGGGTGGGTCCGCTGGCCGAGCGTCTGGTCAAGCAGGGCGCCAAGGGGCTCTTCCCCTGCGGCACGACCGGCGAGGGCATGCTGCTGTCCACCGAGGAGCGCAAGACGATCGCCGAAGAGGTCATCGACGCCGTCGGCAAGAAGGCGAAGGTCATTCCCCAGACCGGCTGCCTCGACACCGCCACGACCGTCGAGCTGACGCGCCACGCGCGCGACTGCGGCGCGGCCGCGGCCGCCGTGGTCACGCCGTTCTACTACGCCTATGACGACGCGTCGCTGATGCAGTACTACACCACGGTCGCCAAATCGGTGCCCGGGTTCCCGATTCTCGTCTATAACATCCCGTCCTGCGCGCGCAACACGATCACGCCCGAGTTTCTGGTGCGGCTCGTGGAAAAGAATGAGAACATCGTCGGCATCAAGGACAGCATGGGCAGCATGGTCGCGCTCACGCAGATGCTTTCGATGATGCCCGCCGGGTTCAACGTGATTAACGGCGTGGACGAGTACGGGTTCCAGGCCATCCTCGCCGGCTGCCCGGCCGCCGTCTCCGGCCTGTCCAACGTGGTGTGCGAGATTTACGTCGCCGTGTTCAACCACCTGGCCAAGGGCGACCTGAAGAAGGCCTGGAAGGAACAGCTTCGGCTTGCCCGCGCGGCGACAATCTTTGAGTACGGCCGCAAGGCGGCCATGTTCAAGGAGGGCTCGCGCCTGCGCGGCTTCGACGCCGGCCATGTGCGTCCGCCCATGCGCGACCTTACCGCCGCCGAACTGAAGAAACTGGCGAAAGACATGGAGGAGTTGGGCGTTCTCTGACGCCCATGTACCCCGTCATTGCGAGGAGGACGCAGTCCGACGCGGCAATCTCTTGCTGCCATAAGGCTGTGGGTACAAGAGATTGCTTCGCTTCGCTCGCAATGACGGTTTTGGCTTAGCCGCGCTTGCGCGCCTTTTCCTCCGCCTTGATGCGGTTCCAGGCCTCCACTGCCTCCTCCGGCGTGGAGGCCTTTTCATTGTCGAACACGTGCGCGTGGCGCCGGACCATCTTTTCATGCGCGCGCGCCATGGCGCCGCGCAGGTCAAAGCGGCCCTCGGCCTCGGCCGCGGCCATCGACGCCAGCAGCACGAAAAGACTGTCGCCGAATTCCTCCTCGGCGTTGTCGTTGTCGTCCTTGGCCAGCGCCTCCACGTATTCGTCCGTTTCCTCACCGGCGAATTTGGCAAAGTCTATGGCGCGCTGTTTCTGGTCCCAGGGGCAGCCTTCTGGCGACCGCAGGAAGCGCGCCAGCGACATGAGCGCGCCGAACCATTCGATTTCCGTTTCCGGCACGGACTGCAGGTGGGGATACTGGTTTTCCATGGGCGTGAACTCCCGTCATGAAGTCTTGCGGTGTGCTGACGGATGATACCGAACGCAGGCCGGCGCGAACAACACCCGCGCAATCGCATATAATGGCGGCTGTTGTTCAGAAAGGAGTCTTTCTTGGAAGTTTGTCCGGAGGATAAGATCGGCTGCGCCTCCCCAAAGCGGGAAATCAACTGGCGCATCCTGGCGGCGGTTGGGGCGCTCATGCTGCTCACCGCCGCCCTGCGGGCCTACCGGCTGGACGAGCAGTCGGTCTGGTATGACGAGTACCACAGCGCGGTCCATGTCGAAGCCCCCGATCTCATGACCTATATGACGGTCACCCGCCAGTTCAATCAGGAACACGTGCCGCTCTACTACGTGGCCGAGTATTTCTGGGCGCAAATTTTTGGAACCGCGCCCACCAATCTGCGGTGGCTGTCCATTCTGTTCAACGTGCTCACCGTTCCGCTGCTGTGCGGACTGGGAAGGCGCCTGTTCAATCCCCGCGCGGGCCTTATGGCGGGCCTGTTCTTTGCGCTTTCGCCGATGCAGATATGGCACGGCCAGTCCCTTCGCCCCTATGCCATGGTCGTGCTGATGGCCGCGGTGTCCATGCACACGCTCGTGTGGGCCGTCCAGGAGGGAAAGGCGTGGTGCTGGCTGGCGCACGGGGTCTCGAACGCCCTGCTGATGTGGACGCATCCATTCGGCGTTCTCGCCCTGGCGGGCATGGCTCCGGCGTTTCTGTTTATGGAGCGGAAACGCTGTGGCAGTTTCCTGCTTTGGGGGGCGGGCAACGCCGCTGCGCTGTTCTCGGTGTGGCTTTATTTTCGCAGCATGCCCTACCTGGGGGAGGATGCCTATGTCTGGTTCCAGCCGCCAGACCTGAAACTCCTGCTGTTCAACCTCGCGGGGAACGACGCGCTGATGCGGCTTGAACTGTACACGAACGGCGCGACCTGGCCCTGGGTCCCCTCCGCGCTGGCTGCGGCACTGATGCGCGCCCGAGCGGTCTCGGACTGGGTGCTGCTGGCGGCGGGCCTGTTGATGATCGTCTGGCTGGCGCTCGGCCTGCGCGGAAAAAACAGCCCCAAACGCCGTGTCGGTATGGTGTTCGTTCTGGGCGTGCTGGTTGTGCCCGGGCTGGCGCTACTCGTTCTCACCTATGTGTGGCGACCGTGCTTCATGCCGCGCTACACGCTTTACTCCGCACTTCCCTTGCACCTTGCACTGGGGGGCGCAATCAGCGGCATTTCCGTTTCGGCGCTGCGCAGGACGGCTCTGGTGGGCTTGGCGGGCGTCTATATGCTGCAGCTTGCCTTTGTTCTCCCCGCGGCGACGCGCACCGACTGGCACGGAATGTTCCGGTACCTGTCCGCCCAAGCCAAACAGGGCGACATGGTTGCGAACGTTGGCGGCATGCCGCCTTCCACCCTCCTCTTTACGTACCGTGCGCGGCAAAGCGGGTATGCGCGCCTGCCCGAGCCCGTTTATAACCTGTATGACCTTTGCGAGAAAACAGAGCGGTTCTTCGCCGATGAGAAGAACGCGGATGCCTCAGTGTGGGCCGTGTATGACCAGGCCTACCAGTGGGGGCCGAACAGGCAGTATCTGGATTGTTTCGGACGCCGCGGATATGCCCTGTCCTTCCAAGAGTTTATTGTCCAGGAAAACATTATCGTGTACCGCATCCGGCGCGGGGTGACCGGCGGTCCGCCAATCGGGGACTGCCGCGACTGCGCTCCCGACGACAGCATTTACGAAAAGATTCTGGCCACAGCCGGCATATTCCGCTCCGACCCGGCCGCATGGGAACCGGCGGTCGCATCCCTGCGGGGCCTGATAGACACGGAGATTCCGCCCGACAAGCAGTGGTTGGCAATGGTGGGAATCTGCCTCGTCGACGCCGGGCGCCCAGAGCTGGGCAAACGCTTTGCGGAGGCTTCGATAAAGCTGGCACCGGAGTTCGGACTTGGTGAGATGGCCTTGGGGTTTGCGCTCCAGAGACTGGGCGATACCGGCGGGGCGGAAGCGGCGTTTGAACGGGGATTTGCATGGGACGCATTTTTTTCGCTCTACCGTCCGCTGGTGAAGTCGCTCTGCGAAACTGGGGCCTCTGAGCGCACCCGCGCCGAAGCGGCGCGTCTAAACAGGATGGGCGTGGAAACGCCCATGTTCCTGTCGCGGTAGGGCGCGGCTATTCGCCGCGGCCATGCCGGTTGCAGCCGACGCAGACGCCCAACTTGTCGTGCGCCTCGCGCAGCAACCGCTCGGTGGTCTCCCAGTCCAGGCACGGGTCGGTTATGCTCACGCCATATTCAAGCTTTGAAATGTCCGCGGGAACCTTCTGACAGCCGCCCTTGAGGTTGCTCTCCAGCATCACCCCGATGAGCGACGTGTTGCCGTCGATGCGCTGCTGCAGCACGTCCCGCAGCACGTGCGCCTGCAGGTGCGGCCGCTTGCCGCAGTTGGCATGGCTGCAGTCCACCATGATGCGGGGGTCGACCCCGGCCTCGCGCATCTGCTCTTCGGCGCTGATGACGCTGACCGGGTCGTAGTTGGGGCCGGTGCGCCCGCCCCGCAGGATGATGTGCCAGTTCGGGTTTCCCTGCGACGCCACCACGCAGGTGCGCCCCTCGGCGTCGATGCCCAGGAAATGGTGCGCCCGGCCCGCGGCGACCACGCCGTCGATGGCCACCTGCAGATAGCCGTCGGTGCTGTTCTTGAAACCCACCGGCATCGACAGCCCGCTGGCCATTTCCCGGTGCGTCTGCGACTCGCTCGTGCGGGCCCCGATCGAGGCGCAGGCGAGCAAATCGGCGATATATTGCGGAATGACCGGCTCCAGCAGCTCGCTGCCCGCCGGCAGTCCCATTTCGTTCACGCGAAGAAGGATTTCGCGCGCCTTGCGCAGTCCCTTGTCCACATCGTAGCTGCCGTCCAGGTTCGGGTCGTTGATCAGGCCCTTCCAGCCCACCGTCGTGCGCGGTTTTTCGTAATAGACCCGCATCACAATAAACAGCCGGTCGGCCAGTTCCCGGTGCAGCGCGCTCAGCCGCCGGGCGTATTCCAGCGCCGCCTCGCGGTCATGGATCGAGCACGGCCCCACCACCACCAAAAGCCGCCCGTCCCGCTTGGTCAAAATGGCCGCCACCGCCTCGCGCGCGGCCGCCACCGTCTCATCGGCCTTCTCGCTCAGCGGCAGCTCCCCCTTGAGCGTGTTGGGCGTGATCAACGGCGTAAACTCGGAAATATTGACATTTTCTATTCTGTGCATGCTGTTCACCCGGTGCTTCGGCCGCTTCGGGCCGGTTCGAAAAAGACGCCGCGCCGCAAAGGATGCCCAATACGGCCACACTTCGCGGCGCATGCCAATATGGTACACCCCGCCGCGATGGCGCGCAAAACGGGGCGTGCGGAATTCCGGACGGAAGGGTGCTGGCGCGACCCTCCGCGGACCGCCCCAGGGGCAAGGGAGAACCGGGTCAACGCGCTGGTGTCGGGCCCCCGGCCGGCGTCTCCAGGACCCCGCGCACCGCTTCGGCCGCGAGGGCGCAACCCCGCGCGCTGCCGTGGAACTCGTCGACAAAAAGGTCGCCCCCCGCCGCGATGAAGGCGGGCGCGGGGTCCGCCAGCAGCGCGCCGGACTGTTTCGCGGTCTGCGCCACCAATTCCTGATAGCCATACAGCTTGTCCTGGCGCTCCTCGACCTGTCTCCGCGAGGGCCACACCAGAAACATAACGGGGACCCCGCGTTCCCGGCCCCACGCCGCAATGGCCGCCAGCGTGTCCGTGAATTCTTTCTCCGAAAGGCGGGACCGCCCCGCCGGTTTCTTCTCTTCCGCATCGGAGAACCGCGCGCGAAATCGGTTCATGGCCCAGGCCAGCCGGCTGTTCAGGAGCAGCGCCTGGCGGCGCATCATGTCCGCGTGCTCCATGTCCGAACGCGAGGACCAGTCCGCCTTGTCGTTGGCCCAGAACTCGGCCACCACCATGCCCGGTCGCAGCGCGTCGCCCCGGGTCTTGAGAAACTGGAGTCCCTGATAGGCGGTGTATCCCGGCACGGCGGCATTGATGATTTCCCAGCCGGGCGGGGCCCCTTCTTGCGCCAGAAGCCCGCCGAGTTTCGCGGGCCACGCCTCGGCGTCCTCAACCCCGAGGCCAAAACTGGCCGAATCGCCCAGAACAAGCAGGCGCCGGGCACCGGGCGCCGGGGAAACGGCGCCCGCGCGAAAGCCGCGGCTGTCCGTGGAAACGTTGAACCGGATGGGATAGGAGCCAATGCGGCCCGCCACCGGCACCCGCAAGAGGTCGGGCTTGAGCCGCCAGAACAGTGCCGGGTCCGGGTCCAGCAGCGGGGCCAGAGCGGGAAGCCCCTGCGCCGTGATGGCCGTGCGCGCCTCGCCCATGAGCGTGGGCGGCGCCGGCACAAACAGCCGCGCAAGCCCCTCCAGCCCCCCCAGCACAAGCACCAAGGTTGCCAGCCAGACGGCGGCTATACGGAACTGAGAACCTTTCACAGAAAAGCGCCCCGTGGAACAGTCCAAACACATTTGACCGGGAGCCGGTGCGGGAATCACCCGTCCGGCGGGGAATATCCTACCACAACCCGCGCATCGCCCCATCCCGCCGGCGCGGGGAATAAATGCGACCGGGAGACGGTCTCTGCGCTACAATGGTCAGACACAGGAGACATGTCTGCATGAAGAAAATACTGGTCACCGGCGCGGCGGGGTTTATCGGGTCCCATCTGGCGGAGGCGCTGCTGGCGCGGGGCGATTCCGTGGTTGGGCTGGACGAGTTCAACGACTACTACGACCCGGCCATCAAGCGGAAGAACATCGGCGCGGCGCTGAAGAATCCCCACTACAAGATGGTCGAGGCCGACATCTGCGACGAGCCCGCGCTGCGGGCGGTCTTTGACCGCGAGCGCCCCGACGTGGTGGTCCACCTGGCGGCGCGCGCCGGCGTGCGTCCGTCGCTGCAGGACCCGAACCTGTACCACCGCGTGAACGTGATTGGCGGCCAGCACATCCTCGACGCCTGCCGCGACTACAAACCGTCGCACCTCGTGTTCGCGTCCAGTTCGTCCGTCTACGGCGGCAGCACCGCCGTGCCCTTGTCCGAGATTGACCCCGTCATGCGCCCCCTCAGCCCCTACGCCGCCACCAAGCGCATGAACGAGCTGCAGGGGCACGTGTACAGCCACATCGACGGCGTGAAGGTGACCAGGCTGCGCTTCTTCACCGTCTACGGCCCGCGCCAGCGGCCCGACATGGCCATCCGCATGTTTGTCCAGAACCTGATCGAAGGCAGGCCGATCCCCATGTTCGGCGACG
>CAIUWO010001024.1 GCA_903902895.1 Candidatus Hydrogenedentota bacterium
CTGGGTAACCGACGGCACCACGGCAGGAACATCGCTATTGAAGGATGTCATCTCCGTATACTCGTCGTATTATGACATGATAGTGCCTAACATATTAATCGGCCCGATCTTGGAACGGGGAACAGGGACCTATTTCCGGCGTTGGACTGACAATTATTGTGGATCATGGTACCGGACGGACGGCACGACGGAGGGAACCATCTCCACGCAAGACTTGGGATTTGGACTGGACTTTGAGCGCCTGAGCGACAGATGGCCGACAGCCGAACTGGGCAACAAGACACTCTTCTTCTCGCCGGACAAGCTTGAAAGCCGGATGGAAATGTGGGCAACCGATTTCACACCCACCGGCACAAAAAGAATCTCGGACAACCTAACGCTTTACACGATTAACCCGGGCTATGGCCTGTATGTTGCCGGAGATTATGCGTACTTCATCTCAAAGACCACGCAATACAAGTATTGGCTCTGCAGGAGCGACGGAACACTGGCGGGCACGACCATGGTTGCGGCCGTTTCCACCCCTTTTTCTGGCGGGATCACCGATGGTTGCCAGTCAGCGGGGAATTCACTCTACTTTGCCGGAACGGACAGCACTTACGGCACGGAACTGTGGAAAGCCGGCGGCACCACCGCAGGCGCCGGAATGGTCAAGGACCTGTTCCCCGGAGTGGGCAGCGGTTTGATAGAAATCATGAGCGACGAAAGCATGGCCGGGGCGCCGTTCCTGTATTTTGTGGGCGATGACGGCATTCATGGAAGTGCCCTTTGGCGGAGCGACGGCACCGAGGCGGGCACCGTCACAATAGACGGGATTCAATCCGGTACGGGAAGATACAGCGTCTACCCCGTGGGTCGGCAGGCATCGACATGCTATTTCAGCGACAGGTTCAGCGTGTGGCGAACGGACGGCACCGCGGCGGAAAAACTACTCTCCAATCCCGCCTCAGTTCTCCACATCATGATGGGAACCACACTCCTTTTTGTGGACAGCCTGGGACAACTGTTCAAGATTGACAACCCCTCGGCGGCGCCTGTTCAGTTAACGGCGTTTACAGGCGACTTGTCAAGCCATTTTCCGCAGGACCTTGTAATTGTGGGTGCACAGCTCTTCTTCTGGACCCCAAGCGGCCTGTGGAAGACGGATGGCACCATGGCGGGCACGGTTATGGTCAAGACTGTTGGCCCGCCAGTCTGGAAAATAGCATCGGGAAACACCCTGTACTTCTGGGTGGGCGACCGCCTTTGGAAGAGCGACGGCACGGACCAGGGCACTGTTGCCATAGAGGACAACTGCCCTCAGACGGGCGCCGTGATTGCGCCGAACCCGCGCATATTGGGAACGCTGGGCTCCACGGTGCTGCTGTCCGCGGCGGATGCCGGGGGAAAGCGGCGGCTTTGGAAAACTGACGAAACCGTCGACGGCACCGCACCAGTCACAGACTCCGTTGCGATTTATGAAAAAGAGTCCTCCCACCAAGGACCGGACACCGCCGTGATGGGTGGTTATTTGTATTTCGGGACCGTGCTTCCCGACGGCTCTGCTGAACTGTGGAGAAGCGATGGCACAGCACAGGGGACCCGGCGCGCTGCAACGCTGGGCCAGTATGCTCTTCTTGGAATGAATTCGGTCGGCTCGACGCTGTTTCTGAGCGGGAACAGTGTCTCCGGCAACAACAAAGCCCTGTGGAAGAGCGACGGCACCGCGGCAGGAACCGTCAAGGTCAAGGATGTTGCCGCATTGCAACTGTCCCCGGTGGGGTCGATGATGTATTTTAACGCCCCCAACCTGTGGAAAACGGACGGCACTTTGCAGGGCACCACTTCGGTGTCGACCTGGTGCGGTTTCCAATGCACTGCCATCGGGCCCTATGTGTGCTTTGTCGGGACCCGTGATTTGGGGCCTGTTATTCATGGCCGACAACTTCAGTATGACCTTGGCGTGTTCAATCCCGCCACTAACACGAGCGGCCCGTTGATGGAGGTCATTGCCGGAGCGTTTGACTCCACCACCCTTCCCGTGCTGAATGGCTGCGCTTTCTTTGGCGCCTACAAACCCGACCACGGATACGAGCTTTGGAAGACCGACGGAACCCCGGGCAATGCCGTTTTGGTAAAGGAAATCACTCCCGGGCCAGGAGGCAGTTTCCCCGTCCAAACATCGTGGGCCGTTATGGGAAATGAACTCTATTTTAATGCCGCCGACAGTGCGCATGGTGTCGAACTCTGGAAGACCGGCGGCACGGCCGCCAGCACCGTGCTGGTTAAGGACATACATCAGGCAACCGTAATGACCCGCGGAACTGATTGCCCCGACCCGTCAGGCTCCGCGCCCCACGCGTTGCACACCTGCGGCAATGCGGTGTATTTCGCCGCCGCCGATGACATGACAGGCACGGAACTGTGGGTGACGCGGGGCACTGAGAACACAACCGTGCGCCTGGCCGACATCGCGCAGGGACCGGGCAGTTCCAACCCGGCGAATTTTACCGAGGCCGGAGACAGCCTCATCTTCACCGCCACAGACGGCACGGACCGCGGCACCGAACTGTGGGCCATTGCGCTGCCGCCCAGGACGCCGGTCAATCCAGGCGCCGTGGTTCTCGGCAAGGACGCCATCCTTTGGACGTGGGAGGACCTTTCGCCGACAGAAGACGCGTTCAAACTGTGGGCCGACGCCGGAACCGGCGCGCCCACGATCCTGCGCGCGACCCTGCCCGCCAACACCACCTCGTGGCGGCAGGACGGCCTGAGCGCCAACACGGCCTATTCATTCCAGGTGGCCTCAACCGGCGAATACGGCGACAGCCAGCCGTCAGCGACATTTACGGCATGGACTTCCGTGCCCGAGCCGACAGGACTCCATTTCAGTCAGGTCACCAAGAACAGCATCCAAGTCACCGTGGACCCCGTCCCGGCCAACATCACGCAGGGCCAGTCGGGACTGTATTTTGTGAACCAGACCCGGGGGCTCAACTCGGGATGGGTGCAGACCGCCTCGGGGTGGGGCTGCACGGGGCTCAGCCCCAACACGCCCTACACCTTCATCGGCAGGGCGCGCAACGGCGC
>CAIUWO010001025.1 GCA_903902895.1 Candidatus Hydrogenedentota bacterium
CACAGCGGGTTGGCCGGACCCATCTGCTGCGGCCCGGAGTACACCGTGCCGATGTTGTAGGGGTATTCGGCGAAGGCCGTGCTGCACGTTTTCCACGCGTCGACGGCGACCGGGGCCAGGTCGCCGCCAAAGCGCCTTTGCGCCACGCTCCGCAGGGCGTCATCCACGCTGGGCGCGGTGTCGCGGCCCATCTCCGCAAACACCTCAAGATTTGGCGAGGGGCATCCGCCGAGGGTCCAGCCCAGCATCATTCCGTCGATCCCCGCCCCGCGCAGGTTCGAGGCGTGCTGCGCCGCCAGGCCCACCGCCGGGATGTACGGCACCGACGCCAGTTCCCAAGTCACGTTCGCCTGCACCTTGGCCAGCACCTTCAGTCCGGCCTCTTTGGCCACGGCCCAGCTTTTCTTGGCCCGGGGCCCCGGGCCGGGCGTCGACAGCGAGTACTCGCCGATGACGCTGTCCACGCCGCCCCGCGTGACGGGGATGCTCCACTCGCTCACGCTCATGAGCGCGACGCTCTTGGGCAGCGCGGCCGAAATCATCTTGGGCCAGTCGTTCGCCCAGCCCCAGTCCCATGCAATGAGCCGCGCCTTGCCGCCGCCCGCGTCGATGCCCTCCTGGAGCGCGGTGTGCAGGTCGGCGATGACCGCCGGACCGCCCGGTTTGGCGCAGCGCGGGCACTTGGACCCGTTGAAGTGCGACCAGCAGTTGGTCAGGTTCTCCGACGCGCTGATGGTGAAGAACCCGGCAAGGTCGGGAACGGCCTTGCAGATGGACGACACGCCGTCGCGCAGGTAGGCGCGCACCTCGGGCACGCTCGTGCAGACGGTGGCAAACCCGCTTTCCTCGACGCCCCTCAACTCCGGGTGCTTTTCAAAAAAAGACAGCGGCATGGCGCGCGGCTCGTTCAGATAGAGATATACGCCAATGCCGTGTTTTCGCGCCCGTTCCACCAGCCTCGCCAGATTCTTGAGCCGTTCCTCGCGGCGCTCGCTCATCGATGGGTCCCAGGGGAACTCGGCCAGCTTGTACAGCACCGCCTGCATCCAGACACCGTCCACGCCCGTTTGCGAAAGCTGGTCCAGGTAGCCGTCGGGAAAGGACTCCGGCGCCCCGTCCAGCAGCGGGTCGCCGTACATGGCAAAGTAGGACGAGCAAAAGCGCGGACTGAACATATTGGCCGGGGATTTCTCCTCCGTCGGCGCGGGCGGCGCGGAGAGCCGGTCGATGAATCCAAACAGCGGTTCCTTCGTCGCGCCAAGACCGCCGGGGAACTCCTCCTGCATCAGCTTTGCAATGTCCGTAGCGCGTTGCGCTGCCGCCGCTTCGGGGGCCGAATAGCGAAGTGCTTCGCACTTGGGCTTCAGGCTGCCCAGTTTGATGTACAGGAAATCATCCTCGCGCAGCGTGTAGGCAAGCTGGTCCGGCGTCCACTCCAGTAACTCCAGCAACTGCTCATAGGGCAGCAGATGCCAGTTGCGGCGGATCACCGTGATGAAGGCGCGCTGCTGTATCGCGTCGGAAATGGGCGTCTGCTCCGGCAGGCCCATGCTCTTGGCAAGCTCCGTGAGTTGTCCCGGCTCCGCACCCACCACCTTGGCCATGCGGTCCACCGGCACCAGCGGCCAGTTGAACCACACAAACGCGTGCAGCCGGTCGGGAAAGTGGGGGAGGGGCACCGGTTCCGGGGTGGGCCCCGTCGGAAGTTCCATTGCGTGAAGCAGTGCCAGCCCGAGAATTGCCCATGCGGTCATTGTTTTGTCTCCTCTGCCTGAAGCGCCGTGATTTCCGCGGCGATGCGCTCCCGCTGCTGTTTGATGAGGCC
>CAIUWO010001026.1 GCA_903902895.1 Candidatus Hydrogenedentota bacterium
AAGGGGCTGAAGGTCCTATGACGGGATAAACAGGAGCCAAAATGCCCCTCTTGCGTAATAAGGCGCGAAAGGGCCCCGGCGCGGGCTCACGGCTGGGGTGCCCTGTCCGGGCACGGTTGGAGGGGGCAAGGCACTTGCCTTTCAGGCGGCGCGCGGCCCGGGGCTGGTATCGGAGGACGCTTTCCCCGCCGCTTTTGACAAGTTGGCCCGGGGCGGCTATACTCCCCGCCAGCAACCGAGGCTGTCTAATTCCCGAAGTTGAGAGGCGTTCCCTGAATGTGCGCACCGGCCGCGGGCAGCGCTGGAGAACTGTATGCGTCAACTTCGCCTGGCATTTGTGGTTGACAGCATTGGGCTGGTGGAGTTCCAATCCATACCCATTTTGACGGCCCTGGCCAGGCGGCAGGGTCACCAGGTCGTGCTGGTCGAGTTCGGGCGCGACCAGCGGCGCGCCATCCGGATTCTCACCGAATACAGGCCCGACATCGTGCTGTACACGGTGACCTCCAACCAGAGCGACCTCTACCTCGACTTTAACCGCACGCTGAAGCGGCACCTTTCCTTCTTCTCTGTCTTCGGCGGGCCGCACCCGACCTTCTCCCCGTTGTACGCGCGCCGTGAGGGCGTTGACGCGGTCTGCCGCGGGGAGGGGGACCTGTGCTTTCCGCGTTTTCTGGAAAGCTTCGGCGAGGAGGCGATGCACGGCGTCGACAACTTCATCTTCCGGCTGCCCGATGGAGCCTACCGGGAGAACCCCCTGGGCCCCCTCGTGGAGGACCTGGACAGCCAGCCGTTTCCGGAGCGCGAAATCCTGTACGAGAACAGCCGTTTTCTCGCGCTGTGCCCCGTCAAAAGTTTTCTGGCGGGGAGGGGCTGCCCCTACCGGTGCACCTACTGCCTGAACCGCAACTACAACGCGATGTACAGGGGCATGGGGCATGTGCTGCGGCACAAGAGCGTGTCCTATCTGCTTGAGGAGATCGGGCGCGTCCGTGAAAAGTATCCGCTGACCTTCGTGAAGTTTCAGGACGACGTCTTCGGAACGGATCTCCCGTGGCTCAGGGAGTTTTCCGCGCGCTACCCGAAAGAGATCGGGCTGCCGTTCATCTGCTTCGCCAGGTCCGAGATGGTCTCCGAGGAGTATGCGGACCTGCTGCGTGAGGCGGGCTGCCATTCGGTGTGCACGGCCATAGAGTCGGGCAACGAGGACCTCCGCAGGCGGCTCCTGGACAGGCAGATAACCGACGCGGAGATCGTCGCCTCCTTCGGGCGGCTCCGGCGCCGCGGCATCCGCACCTACGCCCCAAACATCATTGGCTTTCCCGGCGAGACGGAGGAGCAAATCTTCGAGACAATCCGGCTGAACCAGCGCGCGGGCGCCGACCATGCGGACGCGTCGATCTTTCAGCCCTATCCGGGAACCAAGCTTGGCGACTACTGTGTCGCCAACGGGTATATCGAGGGTCAGGAGGCGCCTGTGGAGGGGCAGCACACAAAGACGGTGCTGAACTTCCCGCCCGAGTTCAAGCGCCGGGTCCACGTGTTGCACAAGCTTTTCCCAATACTGGTTGACGTGCCCTGGCTGACGCGGATTCTGCCCGGGCTGTTCTACCGGACGCGGCTTTTTGACGGGCTGCTGACGCTTGCGGAACGGTTCTGGTACGGGTTCTTCATGCACAGGAGGATCTATGCCTCCTCGGTGCCCTTCCGGGTGCGCCTGCGCGCATTGCGGTGGAGCCTGTCGTCCCGGAACCGCAACTCCTAATGTGGTGAGCCATCCTGATCGAGTCTTATGTTTGAGCCGCCAGAGCCGAAAGGAGTGCCGTCATCGCGGGGAGGACGCACCCCGACGGCCCTGCGCCCAAAAAAACTCCTCACCATATGCACCGGCCGCAGTGCCCCCGCGGCCCGTCCCGGAGCGTTGGCGCCTGCGCGCGCCTGCACAGACGCCCCGGTTCTTTCAATTTCCAAGACAGGGCTGCAGTATACCGAAACCGGCGGGGCTTGGCAAGGGGCTGAAGGTCCTATGACGGGATAAACAGGAGCCAAAAATGCCCCTCTTGCGTAATAAGGCGCGAAAGGGCCCGGCGCGGGGGCAAGGCTGGGGTGCCCTGTCAGGGCACGATTGGAGGCGGCGAACGTTACCCCGGGGCGCACTTGCCTTTCAGGCGGCGCGCGGCCCGGGGCTGGCATTGGAGGACGCTTTCAGCGTTCCGAAAAAAGACGCACCCATCCCGCCAAACCACAGATAAAAAGCGCATGGCGATGATTGCGGCTGCCGTAGGCGGTCTGGGGTGCGCAATGACAGGTTTTAGATTGGTGTTATTTTGGGCTTTATACATTAATTCCATGCCATACGGCAGGACTTTGCCCCAACCGGACAACCCACGACAGCCCAGGCCCTCAAATGCAGGCGCGCCCACTATGAGGCAGGCCTTTGTCCCAACGGGACAACCCACGACAGCCCAGGGCCGCCCGCAGCCCGAAGGGCAAGGGTGCCCCTGGGTTCAATGCACCGTACCCGGCTGCCCTGCAGGGGCATCCCAAGACGGGCGGCTCCTCATTCGGCCGAAAAGGGGTGGGGCCGTCGGCGGGGCACCCCGGAAAGTATCAAAATGGGGCTTGACGGGTATTATTCCCTGAGAAACCTGTTTCCCAAATGGTTCAAAATGGGAGACAGAGCCTGTAAGGACGCGACCCACGGAATGTGTATGCGCTTGCGAACAGATACTTTACAAACAATCCGCCAACCCTGTTTCACGGCGAAAATTCCGCTTGACAGGATTCTCGGAAGCGTGTACGATAGTGGTGCTGATAAAGACTTGGCGCAAAGTCTTTATTCGGGGCCTTGACTGTTCGATTAACGGGACTTCCAACCCGTGGGTTGACATGATGGCCAACAACGTGTTCATAACAAGGTTTTTTGCAGGTATGAGGCAGAGACGGAAAAGTGGAGAGATTGTGTCGCAGGTGAGTGCCCGCCGCATGGTATTGCGGGGCGCCGGGTGTCTGGCCTGTGTCATGCTCAACACTGCTGTCAACAACAAAGGGAAGAGACCATGACCAAACGCGCACTTATCGCCGTGATGGCAGTCCTCATCGCAGGACTGGCCCTCACACCCGTCGCGCAGGCCGCGCACCCGTATCTTTATTACGGGCCCATCGACGGTTCCGGGAACACTGAGCCCGAAACCACATGGAGCAGTCTGTACCAGGTGGCAGACAACTTTGACGAGTACCTTGGCGGCATGATGACGCCGACCACCGGCACCACTTCGGGTTGCAACCTGTGGATCGGCCAGTGCGGCCAGCCAGCCCTCTGGCAGAGCACCGCGGGCCAGCAGGGACCGACGTGGATCGGCACGAACAACGGCACTACCGGAATCATCAAGGGCGCCGGTTGGGCCTACACCGGTTCCGGGTCGATCGACGACCGCAAGATTTCCATGCTCGACGAGGTGCTGAGTCCCGCCTCCTGCCTCGACGGACTCATCCTGAACACGATCAACACCATTCGCTCGGTGCAGGCCTCCAACCTGACCTACACCCTGAACAACGAACTGACGCTCTACAACATTCGCATCCAGGCGAGTGTCTCGGTGGGTACTATTGACCAAACCCAGACGATCACGACCGGCGGCTCGACCTCGCCGATCCCAGTGACCTATTTCCTGGGCACGCTGACCACCATTCCCCCGCAGGCAATTCCGAATCTTTGGAAAACCGACAAGTCGCTGTTGCGCGCCGCCAACCGCTACGTCCGCGACGCGGCGGTCAACATGTCGGCCGCGTACATGACCATTGGCGATGCGCGCCTCACCAACTACTGGCAGTCGCTCATGGGCAAAATGGGCGCCACCGCCGTCACCGTCATGCTTCCGTCCCTGCTGGCGGGCATCAAGTCCGACACGGACACGCTGTATGCCGCCGACCTCGGCGAGGCGGTCAGAATAGCC
>CAIUWO010001027.1 GCA_903902895.1 Candidatus Hydrogenedentota bacterium
CCTTGCCGGGCTCGTGTTTTCCATTTTCGAGGGCAGCACGGAGTTTGACGCCGAAGCGGGCCGGATCACATCCACGCGTTTTCAGGAAATGATTGGGGAGATTGCCGCGGGCAGGGCGTGGGCCAGCATGGACATCACCGAACCCGGCGCGGGCAGCGACATGGCCGCATTAACGACACGGGCGGTGCTGGAGGAGGACGGTCAGTGGTATGTGAGCGGAAACAAAATATTCATAACCTCGGGCCACGCCAAATATCATTACGTGGTCGCGAAAACCGAGGAACAGGAAGGCAATGACGATTTCGCGGGACTCAAGGCCCTTTCCATGTTCCTGGTAAAGGCGTACGACGACGACGGGCAGGGCAACCGGGTGCGGCACGTGTGGTTTGACAGTCTCGAGGACAAACTCGGCCATCACGGTTCGGCGACCGTGGCGGTGCGGTATGAACACAGCCCGGCACAGTTGATTGGCGAGCGGGGCGACGGCTTTCGCCTGATGCTGCTGATCATGAACAATGCCCGCCTCGGCATCGGGTTCGAGTCGCTGGGCATCTGCGAGGCGGCCTGCCGCATGGCGAAGGCCTATGCGGCGGAACGTACCAGCATGGGCAAGACGATCGACCGCCACGAAATGATCGCGGACTATTTTGAGGAGATGCAGACAGACATTCAGGCGTTGCGCGCCCTTGCGATGGATGGCGCGTTCCATGAGGAGATGACGCACAAGATACGCCTCATGCTGCGCTTTCTTCCTCCAGAGAAGGCGGAAGAGAAAGCGGCGGAAGAACGCGAGATGGCGCGCCATCAGAGGATATCGCGCCGCCTGACACCCCTGGTGAAATACATGGGTTCCGAGAAGGCGGTTGAGATGGCCAGGCGCTGCATCCAGATCCACGGCGGCTACGGATACATCACCGAATTCGGCGCGGAGAAGCTGCTGCGCGACGCCATGGTGCTGCCCATCTACGAGGGAACCAGCCAGATACAATCGCTCATGGTCATGAAAGACAGCCTCATGGGCGTACTGAAGGCGCCTGCAGACTTTGTCCGCGGCACGGCGCGATCGTGGTGGCGCGGCTGTTTTGCGGCGGACCGGGCCGTCCGCCGCGTCGCGCGGCTGCAGCGCCAGCGGTACGCGGTCCTCCGCTATCTCCTCCGGCGTCTTGCAGTGAAGAAACTTGCCGGGGGACTGGGCCAGTTCACCAAGGAATGGGACCCCAAACGGGATTTCGCTTTGGCCATGCTGCACGCAGAACGGTTGACGCGCATCTCCGTGGATGTGGCGGTCTGCGAGGTGCTGCTGGCGCAGTGCCAACGCTTTCCCGAACGGCGCGAGGTTCTGGAGCGCTACCTTGACCGCGCCGAGCCGCGATGCCGCTGGCTTCGTGACGAGATTACCAGCACCGGCGACCGGCTGCTGGCCGCCATGAAAGAACAGGAAGGCACCACGCGGGCCTGATCAGGAAAGCGCGGGGCGCTCCGGCCCTGCGGTCGTTATTTCTGCGCCTTCAGGTACTTGTCCAGGAAATGGTTGATGAACCACTGGCACCGGACGTTCACTTCAAGTGTGATGTCCATGGTGTGCGGGTATCCATCAAACTTCTCGTACTGCACGGGCACGCCCAGTTCCTTCAGCTTTGCATAGAGCAGGTCGGACTGTGCCATGGGCACGGTGTCATCGATGGTTCCCTGCATGATCAGTGTGGGCGGCGAATCTTTTGCAACGTGCGTGATGGGCGACGCCTGCGCGTACAAGTCCGGCGCTTCCTCGTAGGACTTGCCTGCAAAAAACTTTCTTAGCGTCGAATTATTGTGCACCGCCGGAACAGTCATGTCCGTCGGCCCGTACAGGTCCACCACCGCCTGCACCGCGCTGCTCTGCTCCGGATAGCCACCGTCGCCCTCCAACTCCTTCACGCTGGATGAGTAGCCCAGCATCATCGCCAAATGTCCGCCGGCCGAACCGCCAATGGCGGCAACACGCGCCTTGTCGATGTGGTACTTGTCCGCGTTGGCGCGCAGGAAGCGCACGGCGCACTTGGCGTCCTGCACGCAGGCCGGGTAGGGGAATTTGTCGGCGAAGCGGTAGGTGATGCTGGCCACCACATAGCCGCGCTGCGCGTAGCGCACGCAGTAATACTTGTAGTCCGTGGTCTTGCCCGAGGTCCACCCGCCGCCGTGGATGAAGATCAGCAGGGGCAGCGGCTTGTCGTTGCCCTTGGGCAGGTAAAGGTCCAGCTTCTGCTGAGGGTCGCCCAGGGTGCTGTACTGAAGGCCCGAAAGCAGCTCCACATTCTCGGGGACGGCGATGGGCGCGTTGATGTCGAGCAGCGTCAACTGGCCCGCCGCCAGGGCGAGCATGACATGGCCCTGCTCGGTGAATCCGGCGGGGATCTCGGGCGGGGTTGGCGCGGCCAGCAGCGCGGCCTCATCCAGCGCGCGGGCCGCCGGCACGGCGGCGACGCAGAGCAGCGCGCACAGCGCGGCGGCAAGCAGGCGGGATGTGATGTTAACTTTCATGAAGGACTCCTTTTCTCTGCGCTTCACGCCATTGGACCATCGTCGCGCGCGACAAGCTCCGCCAGCACCTCGACGTGGGGCGTGTGGGGGAACATGTCCACGGCCCGCACCCCCTCCAGCCGGTAGGCTTCCAGGTATGACGGCATTTCGCCGGCCAGCACCTTGGGGTTGCAGGACACATAGAGTACCCGGGTTGGGCGCAGTTCCACCAGTCGGCGGATCGCCTTGGGGTGCATTCCCGACCGTGGCGGGTCGAGCACCACGGCGGCGTTGCCGATAAAGCCGCCCGCCGTCAGCCGGTCCCGGAGGTAGTTCTTCACCTCGTCGGTAATAAACTCCACGTTGCCGATGCCGTTGACGGCGGCGTTGTGCCGGCCGTCCTCCGACGCGGCGGCCACGTTCTCCACGGACCACACCCGCCGCACCAGGTCGGCGCAGGAAAAGGCGATGCCGCCCATGCCGCCGAACAGGTCATAGAGGTCGTCGGGCGCGACCCGGCGCACCCAGGCGCGGATAAGTCCGTACAGCCGTTCCGCCCCCAGGGGGTTGGTCTGAAAAAAGCTCAGCGGCGAGATGCGGAAGGAAAGGTGCCGCCCGTCTTCGTTGCTCAAGCCGGCAATCGCCGCAACGGGGTCCGCCCATGTGTCGCGCGGCGGCGCTTCGCGGATGACCAGCGACTCCTCGATGGCGGGGGCGCCGTACAGCAGTTCCAGTTCGTCCGCCGTGGCCACCTCTGCTCCGCCGCTGAAGATGCCCCGGTAAATGGAGTCGGCCTGGAAACTCTCCCGCACGGCCGCGACAAACGGGGCCGTGTCCAGCGGACCGGGCGAGGTGATGAGCACAACCATGCGCTGTCCCGTGCGCTTGGCGTCGCGCACCAGCAGCGCGCGCAGGAAGCCCTCCTGCCGCCGTGTGTCAAATCCGCTCAGGCCGAGCGGTTTGTGCCATGCATTGGCCGCCGCAAACAGCCGGTCCACCCCGGCGGGGCCAATCCGGCACTCACTCGTGTCCAGCGGCCAGGACCACCGGCCCTTCTCCTTGAAGCCCAGCACCGTCTCGCGCACAAAGTCCGGGGGCGGTGCCGTCTCATAGCGTTTGGGCGAGAATACGGGGTCGATCTTGTTGCGGTACTGCCACAGCACGGGGGAAGGCATGACGTCGATCGGACCGCCCCAGAAGGGCGCAAACAGCGTCCGCAATGCTTCGGCCTTGCGGGCGACCTGCTCTTTATAGGGGATGTCTTGTGCCGCACAGCCGCCGCAGCGGCCGAAGTGCGTGCAGAGCTCCGTCGAATTCATGCGGGTTCCCCTCCCCCAAGTCCAAGCAGCGGCGGCAGTTCATCCAGCCGCGCAATGGTCGCGTCCGGTTCGGCATCGCCGGACAGCCGGTCAAAATGCTCGGGCGGTGCCCACCGGGTGAAATGGACCACGCGCATGCCCGCGCGTTTGGCGCCCTGCACGTCCGCCAGCCAGTTGTCGCCGACAAACAGCGTTTCCTCCGGGGCCGCGCCCAGTTCGCGCAGGCTTGCGGCGAAGGTGTCCGGGTGCGGCTTGACCAGTCCGAGGTCGCCCGACACCACCACGCTGTCAAAATGCGGCGTGAGCCGCGTGCGGTCCAAGCTTCTGCGGATGGCTACGCCGTCAGGGTAGTTGGACAGCAACCCGAGTTTGAACCGCAACCGCAGCGCGGCCAGCAGCACGGCCACGGCCGGTTCCGCCTCGGCCACGGCGACAAAGGCCGCGCGCCGCGCCTCCAGCAGCGCGGCCAGTTCGTCCGGACGGGCTTCGCGGGTGTACAGGGCGCGAATCAGCGCGGCGGTCATCTCCACCGGGTCGCTCTCGCGGTATGCGGGCGGATCGCCCGCATAGGGCGCCATCCGGTCCGCATTGCGGTGCGCGTTGTACCGCTGCCGGTCAAGAGTGCCATAGCGCCCCTCGACCGCCTTGCCGAGCCGGCGGTCGAATTCATCGACCTGCGCGCGCCCGAATGCGATAAGCGTGTTGCCGTAGTCAAAGACAACGGCCTTGATGTTTGGGAATTGGGGGGAATTGGTCATCACTGCTCCGGATACTGCTTTATGAAACTTCTTCGTTAAGGGTATTCTGCTCCAGACTCGGTGGACGAAATGGACACCATGGCGAATCCCGTGCCTGGCTCAGTCCATTCCGTTCATTCAGTCCACGGAGTCCATGATCTGGACGCCCCCGACCGGCCCAAGTGCGGCCCCGGGGCTCACGGTTTCTTCTCCAGCCTCGCCGAGGCCAGATCATCCAACTCGTAACGGATGCTCTGCGTCACGGGGAAACGGAAGCCCGTCTTGGGGTCGAGGTCCAGGTCCATCACCTTGAGCGCGACCGGGTGCTGGTCCCGCTTCCACTGGCTCTGGGCGAAACGCCGCGCGAAGTCGGCGGTCCAGGCGCGCAACTGCTCCGGTTCGTGCTCTTTGTGCCGCTGCGCAATCACCTGCCAGCAGTCGGCCAGTGACATGCGCCGCCGCGCGTACAGGTACATCAGGTCGTCGAGCACGACGTACGGCATGAGGTCCTTCTCGTCCTGCTGGTCCGGGGCCAGTTCGGCGCTCGGCGGAATGGCGAGCACCTTCTCCAGCGCCTTGATGCCGTCGCGCCGGGCCAGGTATTCGAGCAGGCGCGACACGATGGTCTTGGGCACGTTGGCGATGGGCGAATAGCCGCCCTGGTTGTCGCCGCCGGTGGTGCTGTAGCCGACGGCCGCCTCGCTCAGGTTCGACGTGACCAGCAGCAGCCCATTGGCGCTGTTGCCCCAGTTGAGCATCATGGCGCCGCGCACGCGGGCCTGCAGGTTCTGTTTCGCCATGGGCGCGATCTTGCCCGCGTCGCCAAGAATTTCCGCGGCCTTCTTGGTGGCCACCATGGCCTCGTCATGAATGCTGACCACCTTGAACGGAACGCCCAGTTCCCCGGCGAGCGACTGGGCCGCGTCGAGCGTGCCCGCGCTGCTGAGCGCCTGGTTCGGCAGGTAGATAGTGCTCACATGTTTGGCGTACTCGCCGGCCTTCGCGCCCTCGGCGAAGGACTTGGCGGCCTCCACAGCCATCAGCAGGCACAGCGCGCTGTCGCGCCCGCCTGACAGGGCGATCAGGAAGCGCTCGAACGCGCCAACCTTCTCGAAATAGTCGCGCAGGCCCAGCACAAGCGCGTCGAACAGTTCATCCAGCGCGGGATCGCGGCCGGGGTCCGCCGCGGACACGGCCGGAACGCGCACATAAAAGTTATGCGGCAGGAATGCGGCGTATTCCGCCACGGACGCCTGCCGGTATCCCACGTTGTCGCAGTCGATGGTGCGCACGCCGTTGGCGCCGGCGTCGGCCACCTCCTGCCGCCAGGTGGTGTTTTCGGCGCGAATCCGATCAAGATTGTCCAAGTCGATAATGCCCGTTGTGAGCGACCAGTACTTGCGCGACAGCAGCGGCCCCTCGCAGACCAGCCCCTCGGGCGTGGCGATCAGTCCGCCGCCGTCGAAAACAAGCCGGCTGTTGTCGCAGCCCAGCAGGTTCGCGTAGGCGTAGACGGACTTGAGCGTGTTGGCGGCGCCGAGCACGAGCCGTTTGCGGTCCTCGTTCTTGAGCGGGGTGAACGGCGACGCGCTGGGGTTGCAGATGATCTCCGCGCCCGCCCGCGCGCGGTCGCCGGCAGGCGACGACGCGGACCACAGGTCCTCGCAGATTTCGGCGGAGACGCGGCCGAAGGGCAGCGAGAAAACGAGGTCGCCCGCGGGCACGCCGTTGATCTCAGTGACGCCGCCG
>CAIUWO010001028.1 GCA_903902895.1 Candidatus Hydrogenedentota bacterium
TATGAGCCCGGAATGGCAGGAGTTGATCGGCCATGCATTCTCGGAAGCCGACCGGTTGGGCCTTCAAATCGGGATGGCGGCGGGTCCGGGATGGTGCGGGACCGGCGGGCCGTGGGTGAAGCCGGAGCAGTCGATGCAGCACCTGGTGGCGAGTGAAACGAGCGCCACCGGTCCGGCAAAGTTTGACGCGGTGCTCCCACAGCCAAAACCGCGCGTGCCGTTTTTCGGTGAGAACACGCTGACGCCGGAACTGCACAAGCTGTGGAAAGACTTCTACAAGGATGTGTTGGTGCTGGCCTTCCCCACGCCTGCGGGCAACGCCCGCATCGCCGATGTGGACGAAAAGGCCCTCTACTTCCGGGCGCCCTATTCCTCACAGCCCGGCGTAAAGCCTTTTCTGACGGCCCCGGCCGACCCCACCGCCGTGGCGGCGGACCAGTGCGTCGCCTCCGACAAGGTCATCGACCTGACCGACAAACTTGGTCCCGACGGGCGTTTGACGTGGGAGGTGCCCGCGGGGAACTGGACCATCATGCGCTTCGGCCGCACCATCACTGGGCAGACCTCGCGTCCCGCGCCGGAACCGGGATTGGGGCTGGAATCGGACAAGTTTGACCCGGCCGCGATCGACGCGCACTTCGATGCGTTCTTCGAGACGCTGCTGAAGAAGACCGGCGACCCGCAGCACCCCGGCCGGGGGCTGACCACGCTGCACTTTGACAGTTGGGAGATGAGTTCGCAGAACTGGTCGGAGAAGTTCCGCGAGGAGTTCACCAAGCTCCGGGGCTATGACCCGGGGCGTTATCTGCCCGCCATGCTCGGCCATGTGGTCGACAGCGCCGAGGTGTCGGAGCGCTTTCTGTGGGACTTGCGTCAGACCGCGCAGGAACTGGTGGTCGAGAACCATTTGCTGCGCTTCAAGGAATTGGGCAGGAAGCATGGGCTGGAGCTTTCCGTCGAACCTTATGACCTGAACCCCAGTTCCGACCTCAAACTGGGCGGCACGGCCGATGTGCCGATGTGCGAGTTCTGGTCCAAGAAATGGGGCTTCTCCACCGAGTTCAGTTGTTTCGAGGCCACGTCGATTGCACACACCATGGGCCGGCCCATCGTCGGGGCCGAGGCGTTCACGGCGGCCCCTGGCGAAGACTGGCAGCAGTATCCCGGCTCCATGAAGGCGCAGGGCGACTGGGCACTGTGCACGGGCATCAACCGCTTCGTATTCCACCGCTACCAGGCGCAGCCCTGGCTGGACCGTTTTCCCGGCATGACCATGGGTCCCTACGGTGTCCACTGGGAACGCACGCAAACCTGGTGGAGCATGGTGGACGCCTACCACCTGTACCTGAGCCGCTGCCAGCAAATGCTCCGGCGCGGGCTGTTCGTCGCCGACATCCTGTACCTCGCGCCCGAAGGCGCGCCCAACGTGTTCCGTCCGCCCAGTTCGGCCACACAAGGCGCGTTGCCGGACCGGCGCGGCTACAACTTTGACGGCTGTGCGCCCGACACACTCATCGAGCGCGCCTCGGTAAAAGACGGGCGCATCGTCTTCCCCGACGGCATGAGCTACCGCCTGCTCGTGCTGCCGCGCTTCGACAGCATGACGCCCCGCCTGCTGGAGAAGATCGTCGCGCTGGTGAAGGACGGCGCGACGATCGTGGGCGCACCGCCGCGCAAGTCGCCGAGCCTGGTGGACTACCCGAATTGCGACACGCAGGTGCAGCAGTTGGCCGAGAAGCTCTGGGGCGCGGACGAGTCCGTGGCACAACGCAAGGTCGGCACGGGACTGGTGATTCGCGACGCGGCAGCGTCCGCACCGGCCATAGCCAACCCATTGGCGGACGCCAGATGGATATGGTCACCCGAAGGCAACCCGGCCGTTTCCGCGCCGCCCGGAAAACGGTATTTCAACCGCGAATTCGAGGTCGACAGCACCCGGCCCATCCAGTCGGCGCAGGCCGCCATGACCGCAGACAACAGTTTTGAACTGTTCGTGAACGGGCA
>CAIUWO010001029.1 GCA_903902895.1 Candidatus Hydrogenedentota bacterium
CTTGGTGGTGAAGAACGGCTCAAAGATCCGGCCCATGGTGGCCTGGTCCATGCCGCATCCGGTGTCGGACACCTCCAGGCACACGTAATCCCCCTCCGGCAGTTCCTCGTGCAGCTTCGCCTGCCGCAGATAAAGGCTGTCGCAGTGCACAAGGGAGGTTGCCACGCTGATTATCCCGCCCTCGTCACCAATGGCCTCGGAGGCGTTGATGATGAGGTTCATTATCACCTGCCTGACCTGCGCCGCGTCGGCCTCGATCGGCGGAAGCCCGCCGGCAAGATGGCAGCGCAGTTCGGCCTTCTTGGATATGGAGACTTCGAGCATCCGGCCTATTTCCCGGACCGCCTCGGAAAGATCAAGCAGTTTCACCACAAAGCGGCCCTTGCCGGAATAGGCAAGCATCTGTTTGCAGAGTTCGGCGGCGCGGTGGGCGACATGGTCGATATCCTCAAGCATGGGGCGTATGGGGGAGGTTCCCGGGATGTCCTGCAGGGCGAGGTCCGCGTTGCCAAGAATGGCGGTAAGCATGTTGTTGAAGTCATGGGCGATGCCGCCCGCCAGTATGCCCAGACTCTCCAGTTTCTGGGCCTGCTGCACCTGCGCCTCAAGTTTTTCCCGCTCCTCGGCGGCGTTTCGAATATCGGTCATGTCTATGCCCGTGCCTATCACGTGCCGCACATTGCCGGCATCGTCGGTCAGGGCGGTGTTGTGCCAAAGAATCAAGCGGCGCTGCCCGTTCTTGTCAACCCAGAAATTCTCGAAGGTGTTTGGGAAATTACCCGCCTTGATGCCCGCGAAGACCTCCCCGACGGCCTGGGCCTCCTCTGGCAGCAGGAGAAACTCCCAGAAGACCCTGCCCATGACCTCGGCCAGTTTATAGCCCGTGGCCTTTTCACATGCCCGGTTAAAACGAACGATGCGGCCATGCGGGTCAAGCACGACCACCAGGGCGCCAACAGTGTCCAGCAGGGCGGAGGAGAACCCCTCCTCGGTTTTCAGGGCGTCCTCAACGCGCCGCTGCCAATGAAACACTACGGCGGTGACCCAGATGGCCGCGATAGCCATGACCCGGTTGGCCATCGCCAACTCGGGGTTGAACCCCGGCGATGACAGGAAAAAACCAAGAACCGTCAGTAGCGTGCAGACCGAGGCCACGACAAAGGTAAACTTGCGGAAGCCATAGCGGGAACTCAGCACAACCGGTCCCAGATAGATAACCCAGTCCGCCACACCCAGGGGGGTGAGCATGTCAAACACAAGGCCGCCCGCCATGAGCATCAGTGTGGCCGGAAACATCCAAGTTTGGAACTGGCCACCTCTTTTGTCGGAAGCGAAAAGCATTGACAGCCCCCTGCAGCCTTGTGGCCCGGGTTTAACCCAAAAACACGGGACTTCTATATAACAGTTGTCTCGACACTTCCATTCACGCCGCATCAACTCTGGGCCTGGAATTCCTCTTCCGCCCTCAAGAGTCTCCCCCGATGGGTTTTCCACTTGGAGTCTCGTCGCATTTTTCGTATTTTAAGCGGTTGGTAGATGGCCGGGACAAAAGTCGGCTTGGGGATGCATTCCGTCAAAACCTGACCGCGCGCCTGTCCCAAGTCCCCCTTCGAGGGGGGGACCCGAAGGGTCGGGGGGTGTGGACCACCGCGCCAAAGCCCGACCGTTACTTCTGTCCCCCCTGTCTTGATATGGCAATGGCGCAATTCCCCGCCAGCGGGGTCATTTCCGGCCGCAGTTTTAATGCATGAAATCGCCCGGACCAGTCTGCTACATTAAAGTTGGTCAGGTCTGAGTTCCCTAGGAAAGTTCACATAACCACGAACTCATGGGGCGCGCCGCCCAGGCGCTCATGGACATGATGGACGCCGTCGTCAAGGTCAAGGGGGAGGGCACCACGGAGACCCAAATGGCGGCCGCGCTGGACTATCAGCGCAAGGCGCAGTGGCGGCTGGACTTCGTTGCGGCAGAAAACTCGATGGGGGGTCCACGCCCCCCAGGAAGCCGCCCGCATTCTGGGCGAGGCCGCCGATTTCGCACGGCAGGGCCAGGTGGCCGCGCTTACGGCGCGGGCGGTCGTACAATAAGGCCCAATAAGGGGAAAGCGCTTCTTTGGAGTGCGGTGGGCATGGCCCCGGAGAAGAAGAGCGGTGGCATGGCCACCGCTCTCAATCGAAAACTGCGCGGGAACAGATTGCCGCGTTATTCCGGGCGGGCCGGGACCTGCGCGACCAGTTCCTTGATCTGCTCGCCGGGCACGACGACCACCAGCACATTGTCGCCCATGGCGCTGCTGTCGGTCTTCACCGCGCGCATCACGCCGATGCCCACGAACTTGCCGTCCATGGTGAACACGGGCGAGCACACCACCTGGCGGGCGCGGTGTTCGCCGAGAATGAAGAACTTGCGCGGCTTTTCCACCAGCCCCTCGACGCGGTCGATGAACGCCACGTGGCTGCGCTGCGCCACGGCACCCAGCTGCCCAATCACAACGACGGGGTCAAGCAGCGCCGCGGAAGCGGCGCTGTCGAGGCTGACGCAGGCAAGCGGCTGGGCCGCCTTGGCCGTCGGCCGCACAAAGGCCAGGTCCAAGTCCTTGTCACGGAGCACCACGTCGGCCGGGGCCTCGTTGCCCTCCGCGAACACCATCTTAAGGGAAACCAGCTTGGTGGTCACATCCTTGGCGCTGTCGCCCAGGGACTGAATGATGGACGCGGGGTCGATGGCGGAAAGTGACAGTACCGCAAGCCCGTCGGCAGAAATGACCGTGGCGTTGGCCTCCTGCTTGTCCTCCTGCTCCTCCTGCCCGTAGGACACGCTGATGACCGCCTCAATGGTGATCACGCTCCCCTTTACCGCGTCGAACACCGCCCGGCCCTGCTGCGCGGCCTCGTCCGCCGAGGCATAGCCCGGAGTGAACACAGCCGTCAAACCCGCCAATGCAAGCACCATAGCCGCAAAACGCAACCGCATCATGAAACACCAGCCCTTTCTGTGCGTGGGGAAGACACGGGACCGTCCCGCGTTGCGCATACTATAGGACACGATGGGGAGCCGTGTCCAGCGGGAAACGCATTGTTGGGTTTTATGGTGTTTTTGGTGGCACTTTGGCCGAATGGCGCGTAGGGTTATCTTCTTGCTCTTGCTCTTGCTCTTGCTCTTAATCCTCCTCTTCCGAACTTTTCCTGTTATAGATATTTATAATATCAATAAAACACTTTCTGGAAAGAGCCTTGTGTGACTGCCTCATTTCTCTCTAATTTCGAGCAAGATTTCGAGCAAGAGCAAGAGCAAGAGAGAAGAAC
>CAIUWO010001030.1 GCA_903902895.1 Candidatus Hydrogenedentota bacterium
CCTCCAACTGGGATTTCTTTTTCGGACTACTGACCTCCTGGGTCTTTCGGATACACACCAGTTTCCTTGGCAAGGCCCCCCTGTTTAAGGGACCCTTCGGCTGGTTCTTCCGCGCCGTGGGCGGCATTCCAGTCGACCGCACCCGCCACCACAACCTGGTCGCCGCCGCGGTGGACGCCTTCAAGACCAGGCAGCACATGATCTTCGTCATAGCCCCCGAGGGTACCCGCCGCAAAACGGACTGCTGGAAATCCGGTTTCTACCAAATCGCCCTTCAGGCCAACGCGCCCATTGTCCTGGCCTACCTGGACTACGGCCGCAAGGTGGGCGGATTCGGCCCGGCCATCCATCCCACCGGTGACGTGGAGGCCGACCTGGAGAAAATTCGGGCGTTCTACAGCACGGTCACCCCCCAGCACCCCGAACTCAAGAGTGACCTGTGCTTCAAGGACACGAATCGGTCGCACAAGATTCCTCCCCCTCAACCCAAGGCTTGAAATTACGGGGTACGGACCGGATACTTGTCGCTCGTCGACCGTTCAAGCGCCCTAACCTTGGAACACGCCATGACACCGAATCGAATCTGCCTGGCCCTTGTCGTCCTTACTCTTGTCGCGGCCCCTTCTGCGAAAGCGGAAACGTCGCCTGCCATATACCTCTCCCGCGCGGTCATCGTGGCCAAACCGGAACTGGCCAAGGCCGCCACAATGCTCAGCGGGGAAATCGCACGGCGTTGCGGGGTCACCCTGGCCGTGACAACCGAGCTGCCGGCCAGCGTTCCCGTAATCCTGCTCGACACGGCGACAGTGCCCGCCGTGCCGGACAAGCCGGATGGATACGGGGTCTGGGTGGAAAACGGCACCACCCAGACACCCCGCGTCCATCTGACCGGTCATGACGCCCGCGGCGCGCTGTTTGCCGCGGGACGGCTCATTCGTCTGCTCGACTTCGGCGCAGGCTCAGTCAGCCTCGCGCCGGACACGCACATCGCCACCGCGCCCGCCTATCCGCAGCGCGGCACGCAAATTGGCTACCGCGACACCGCCAACAGCTACGACGCCTGGGACATGCCCCAGTTTGAGCAGTATGTCCGCGACATGATTCTGTTCGGTGCCAACAGCATCGAACTCATTCCGTCGCTGGACCTAGGCGAGATGGACGGCAAAGTGATGAAGCGCCCCGTCTGGGACGCCACCATCGACCAGGCAAAAGTGGTCAATGCCTACGGGCTGGACCTGTGGTTCTGGATGGCCGCCCTCAAGGACCTGTCCAAGCCCCAAGAGGCCCAGGCCGAACTGGAAAGGTGGGGGAGACTCTTCAAGTCCATTGACCGCATCGGCGGCGTGTTCGTGCCCGGCGGCGATGACGGCGACAACCTCGCCCAATACCTGATGCCCTGGCTGAAAGATTTGGCAAAGGTGCTCAAGGAAAGCCATCCCGAGGCCACGCTGTGGGTATCCAACCAAACCTTTGAAGCCGATGAGGACGATTATTTCTTCAAGTATCTCGAAACCGAGGCCAATGGCTGGTTGACGGGCGTGGTATACGGCCCCTGGAGCCGCATGACCGTGGAACAGTTGCGCCAGCGCACGCCGTCGCAATACCCCGTTCGCGACTATCCCGACCTCACCCACACCGCCCGCTGCCAGTATCCGGTGTCGGCATGGGACACGGCCTACGCCCACACCCTCGGCCGCGAGCCGGTGTGCCCGCGCCCCCGCGCCATGTCCCAAATCTTCCGCCGCACACTCCCGTCCACCAGCGGCATCATTTCCTACTCCGACGGCATCCACGACGACTTCAACAAGGTCCTGTCCATCGCGCTCGCCTGGAACCCGGAGGTCACGACCGAAGACATCCTGCGCGACTACGGCCGCGCCTTCTTCACCACGCAGCAGGCCAGTGCCGTCGCCGACGGCCTGTCCCGGCTCGAAACCAACTGGGACACGCCCGCGCGCGACAGCACCGTGCAGACCGAGTCCACGCTGCTGCACTGGCGCGCCATCGGCGCTGCGGCCCCCGCACTCCCCAAAGAGAACTGGCGCTTCCAGATGTACCTCTTCCGCGCCTGTTACGACGCCTACGTGCAGCACCGTGCCGTCGCCGAAGGCGACGCCGAAACCCGCGCCCTGGAAGCGCTGCGCGCCGCGAAAAACGCCGGCCCTGAAGAGGCCGTCGCCAAAGCGAAAGCGGCGTTGGCCGCCGAGACAACCGACTTGGACATCGCCGCGTTGCGCGGCTGTCTTGAGGACCTGGGCAAGACCCTGCTCGCCAGCATCGGCTACCAACTGAGCGCCAAGCCCCCCTACAACGGCAAGAGTCCGGAACGCGGCGCCGTCCTGGACTTCCTCGACACGCCCCTGAACAGCCGCGTGTGGCTGACCAGAGAAATGCAGGCCGCGTTGGATAAGAAAACACGCAAAGGCAAAGTGAAAGCCCTTGAACAACTCGCCGCATGGCAGAACCCCGGCCCCGGCGGTTGCTACGACGACCTGGGCAGCGCCTGGAAGCAGCCGCACTTGGTCACCCCCGCCGGCGCGGCCACCGACCCCACATTCCTGCGTTCCCCCCAGTGCGAATTCATGGACGCCCCCGACCTGCGCATCTCCTGGCAGGACCAGGCCCAAACCCTCTACGGCGCGCCGTTGAAGATGCACTACGACGGCCTCGACCCGAAGGCCCGCTACACACTGCGCGTCGTATATGCGGGTCGCTTCAAGCCAACCATGCGCCTCGTCGCCAACGACAAATATGAGATACACGCCGCGCTCGCACAGCCCGCCCCTGTCAAGCCGCTTGAGTTCAAAATCCCCAAAGCCGCCACCAAAGACGGCACCCTCGACCTCGAATGGCAGCTCATAAAAGGCCGCGGCTGCCAGGTCGCCGAAGTGTGGCTGATTAAACAGGAAAGGTGATCGCGGATTCAGCCCTCCTTTTGCCCGACCGGGCGCATGGGTAACCCTTTTCGCCGAATACCCCAACGGGGTTATGGAGCACAGCCCAAGGTTGGCGGAAGGCGGAGCAACGCGACGCCGGACGCCTACCTTGGGTAAACGCATACCAACCCCACCGGCGGCGCTACGCTGAAAGCGTTGCGCTGCTGCCGGACGGCAACCCTGACAGGGTTGCCTAATTGGGGAGAAGGCCTACCTTGGGCTGTGCTCCATAACCCCGTTGGGGTATAGAGAGGAAAATGTATCCCCGCCCCCCTACAACGCCGGCACGGCGCTGCGGTCCGCGAACATATGCACATCGCCATGCAGCCACAGCAGCGACGCCGGAACCCTACTTCTCAGCTTGTACCTCTGCCGATTCCTTTTCATTTATTTCAATATCCCCGGGACCCGCAGGGTGCAGACGGCTGTAAAAGCGCCGGCCAGAGCAGTCGGCGTAATAATGCTCTTCGCCAGTCACACCTGGCACTGTCGGATCTGCGCGTACCAAGAAACAGTCCGGTGTGCCGGACAACGCGAACGCGTACCCTTCAACTGAATTCGTTTCACCCGCCGTCGACGAGAAAGGCGTTTCCTTGCCAAGTTCGGCGAAGGACAAAGTGTATACGTTATGCGCGGCGCGAAAGGCGCGTTCTGCGGAAATGACAAGCTTCAGGTTCCTCCTTGCTGTTCTTTCAGCGCGCCATAGCATGCCACGGTTCCAGCCAGCGACATAGCCTTCCGCGGCAAACTCGGAGGCACCCTTGACAAACGGGATGGTCCTGAGCAGCCTACCGTCCTCGTGGGTCCACACTTCGAAGATATCAACCTTTCGGCCCGTGAAACTGGAACCAAAGTCCGCCTGTTTGGTCAATTCCAGCAATTTCCGATCACCCCGATCATAGGCTTCCTCAGCGGCATGCCTCCATGCCATCTCGGATGAATTACGGAGCTCTGTCTCCCACATGAAATTATTCATGGCATACAAAGGGTAACCGATACAGCAGAAAGGCACCGAGCAAATGATCAGCACCAAAGCGAGCTGAATCCGGGGAAAACGTGACTTTCGCCGCGTTGTAAAGCGGCGCAGTATAGTACGCCAGCCAACGACTTCTTTCTCTTGATAATCATAGAATAGCAGTGTGTGCAGCCGTTGCCAGTTCATGACGAATCCTCCTCAGATCTATACCGGAACCAAGAATTGGTTCTTTCCCTTGCCTTTGCCTTGCATTATCTGCACCGGCCCACTACGCATTCAAGGCCCCGCACCCTTCCCGCCCCCTACAGCGCCGGCACGGCGCTGTGATCCGCGAACAAATGTACGTCGTCATGCAGCCACAATAACGACGCCGGAAACTCCGTCGTTATCTCACCGGTCATCAACCGCTGCACCGCGTGCGCCTTGGCCGCGCCGTTGACCACGAGCACGATGGTCCGTGACCGAAGCACCTCCGCCATCCCCAGCGTGAACCCGTGCGTCGGCTTGCGGAGCGCCGCATCCAGCATCGCATGCCGCAGTGTCGACGCGTCGGTCACATGGGTCTCGGCCGGCAGCGACGCTGCCGGATAGTTCAGGCCGATGTGCCCGTCGGCGCCCATGCCCAGAATGCACACATCAATCCCGCCCAGACGCTCCACCGCGGCGCGGATGCGCGCGCATTCGGTCTCCCGGTCGGCCGCATCACTCTGAAAACCAGTCATACTCTCCGCAGGCAGCCCCCAGGGCCCCAGAACCTCCCGCTGAATATACACCTCGCAGGTCGCGGGGTCGTCCATGGCCAACCCGCCCCATTCGTCCAGTTTCAAAATATGCGCCTGCGCGAGTTCCGCGGCATGCTTCGCCAGTTCCGCATAGAGCCCCAGCGGGCTCGCGCCCGTGGCCACGCAGATCA
>CAIUWO010001031.1 GCA_903902895.1 Candidatus Hydrogenedentota bacterium
GCGGAAAACAACTCTCTTCGTGTCCTTCGTGCCTTCGTGGTTCAATTCACTCCAAAGGAGCAGGATTCAACATCGACAAAGATGATGGAAGCCGTCGGGGGCGGTTGGGGCTTCGTGGCACCCTCAGTTCGGGCCGCAACGCAGTGAAGGCACTGGCTGGGGGTGCTCCTCTTGATCGTGCACCGGGGAAGAAGAGAGCACCCCCAAACCCGGACTGCGTCCGGACTTGAGGGTGCCACAAAAACATTTCGGGATGACAGCCGGGGACGGCTGTCCTACATGGTCCTCGGCCTTACCCCGCGAGGTACTGGTCGATGGCCTCGCGGAGGGTCTTGAATATCCAGGCGCGCTTGGCGTCGTCCGTTTCGAGCAAGGTCACGCGGAATCCGGGATGGGCGCAGTAGAAGCCCGTCAGCGGCACGACGACGATGCCGGTCGCGCCCATGAGGTAGTACACGAAGCGCTTGTCGTCGCTGACGTTTTTCACCAGTTCCCCGATGCGCTCGCGCACGACGGGGTCGGCGATGGGCAGCGTCTGTTTGCTGTTGAGCACGCCTTCCTTGAACATGACGGTCAGGTAAAACGCGCCGCCCGGCTTGTTGACGATGACGGCGTCGCAGCCCTGGAACGCGGCCACGGCCTCGTCGGCGCGGTCGCTGAACATCTGGGCGCGCCGCGTCAGATGCAGGGGATAGCGCGCATCGCCGAAGACGCGCGGGATGGACATCTGGGGCAGCGTGGTGGAGCAGACTTCGAGCCGCTTGGCGGCGAGCAGGGAGTCGGCAAAGGTGCCGAAATTCTCGTCTTTTTCGCGGTTGAGAATCTCGATCCAGCCGCAGCGGCCGCCCGGCCAGGGGTATTCCTTGCTGATGCCGCGCATGGCGATGCCGGGCACGTCCTGCACCCACTGGCTCATGTGGATGTGCGGCTGGCCGGGGAACACGATGTGCGAGTATATCTCATCTGCGATGAGGAACAGGTCGTGCTCGCGCGCAATTTCCACGATCTGGTCGAGAATCTCGCGGGGCCACACCACGCCGGTGGGGTTGTCGGGCGAGAGGATCAGGATGCCAGCGATGGAGTCGTTGTACTTGACCTTGTTGCGGATGTCGTCCACGTTCGGCAGCCAGCCGTTGTGGGGGTCCAGATCGTAGGTGACGTGGTTGTAGCCGGAGTGGGCGGCCTCGGCCGACGAGTGGGTGCTGTAGGCCGGGGACGGGCCGAGAATGCGCGCCTCGCGCTTGAGCTGGCCGTACACCCGCGCCACGGCATCGCCGATGCCGTTGAAGAAGATCAGGTCGTCGGGCGTGATCCGGGCGCCGTCTTCGCGGCGGTTCACGATGTCGGCGAGAAACGCGCGCGTCTCGGGCACGCCGGCCGTGTCGCAGTAGCCCCACGATGGCGTTTCATCGACCAGCCCGCGCAGGATGTCGCGGATCCACGGGGCGATCTGCTCGCCCTTCTCGATGGGGTCGCCGATGTTTTCCCAGGTGATGGGCTGGCCGAGGCCGCGGATCTCGCGGGCGACGGTGACGATTTCCCGAATCTCGTATTTCAGATTGCCCGCGCCTTCGTGAACAATGCTTCTTCTCATGGTAATCGAGTCCTTGCCGGTCTGTGCCAATGAATACACCGCGCCCGGCCTGTTCCGTGGGATCACGCAAAGAACGTCTGACCATTCATGCGGGGCGGGGATTCAATGGGCGGTATCATAGGCGTTTGGCGCGCGGAATTTCAAAAACAGGCGCGAAATCACCCGCCCGCAGGTCGTGTTATTGGCGGCGCCGGGGCAGTGTGTCAGGTCACCACGCGCCGCTTGAGCAGCCCCCGCAGGTACGCCGCGTAGGCGCTTTTGCCCATGCGGTCGCAGGCGCTTTCCACTTCCTTCTCGCCGATCCATCCGTTGATCCAGCCGATTTCCTCCAGGCAGGCTATCTTGAGCCCCTGCCGCTCCTCGATGGCCTGCACGAACTGGCCCGCCTCCATGAGGCTGCGGTTGGTGCCGGTGTCGAGCCAGGCGACGCCCCGGCCAAGCACGCTCACGTCGAGCCGTCCCTGCTCCAGGTACACCCGGTTCAGGTCGGTGATTTCCAGTTCGCCGCGCGGGCTGGGCTTGAGCGCCTTGGCCGTTTCCACCACATCGGGCCCGTAGAAGTACAGCCCCGGCACGGCATAGGAACTTTTGGGCTTTTCCGGCTTTTCCTCCAAGCTGATGGCATGGCCGGCATCGTCGAATTCAACCACGCCGTAGCGCTCTGGGTCGCTCACGTAATAGGCGAAGATGAGCGCGCCAGTCATCAGTTTCGAAGCCTTGCGCAGGCCGCCGGTGACGCCATGGCCGTAGAATATGTTGTCGCCCAGCACGAGACTGACCGGGCTGCCGTCAATGAACTCCTCGCCGATGATAAACGCCTGCGCGAGCCCGTCCGGGCTCGGCTGCTCGGCGTAGGTCATCGAAATGCCCCACTGCGACCCGTCGCCCAGCAAGCGCCGGAACATGGGCAGGTCGTGCGGCGTGGAGATCAGCAGGATGTCGCGGATGCCCGCAATCATCAGCGTGCTGAGGGGGTAGTAGACCATCGGCTTGTCATAGACCGGCAGGAGCTGCTTGCTCACCGCCACGGTGAGCGGATGCAGCCGCGACCCGGCCCCGCCCGCGAGCACAATACCCTTCATGGTTGTTCTCCTTTCGTTGCCGCCGCCCCCGGCGCCGTTTCGTGGGTTGTGGCATATCGAGCGTTCATCTTCTTCCGCAACTCGTTCCAAAGCTCATGTTCGTGCCAGTCGTCTGCGGCCAGCGTGGATCTCCACCCCATGGCGTCCGCAAACTGAAAGAGAACGTCCAGTTGCCGCATTTTCTGCTCCACGGTCATTTGGCGCAGTTCTTGGGTCTGGCGTTCATTCACTGCGCGCCAGCGGGCCTGGAAGGCCAGGGCATCCTCGCGTGTGATGGAACGTGCCATGCCGTACTCCTCGACTGCCACAGAGTATAACACCCCCCGGAGGAAAAAATGACCAAATCCCCCCTTAAGGTGCCAGTGCCGTGACGGGACTATGTCCAGTACAGCAGGGCGACGCAGGAAGCCATCCAGAGGCCGACGGTGGCCAGCGTGGGCCAGTCGCGGAGGAGCAGGGCGCTGGGGTCGGCGCCGTGGTGGGTTTCGCGGATGAGCCAGAGGTAGCGGGCCAGCCCGTAGAGCACGAAGGGCAGGGTCATGTAGAGCTTGTCGGTGTGGACCCGGGCCACGACCTCGGGGGAGCAGGTGTAGATGGTGTAGGTGATGAGCGCGCCGCCGGCCACGAGCAGCAGCAGCTGGTCGATGAAGGCGGTGTCATAGCGGTCGAGCACGGCGCGGTGCGCGCCGGCCTGCTCGTCGAGCAGGGCGATCTCGGTGCGGCGCTTGCCCAGCGACAGGAGCAGCGCCAGGAACAGGGTGCAGACCATGAGCCAGTTGGAGAAGACCACGTTGATGGCGACCGCGCCGGCCATGGCGCGGATGACAAAGCCCAGCGCGACGGCGATCACGTCGACCAGAAACACGTGTTTGAGCAGCAGCGTGTAGGAGGCGGTCAGCAGGAGGTAGCCGCACAGCGGCACCAGGAACCTGGGCCGCACCCACCAGCCGACGGCGGCGGCGGCGGCGATGAGCAGCACGGCCAGCACGGCCGCAAAGGCCACGGATATCTCGCCCGCGGGCAGGGGGCGGCGGCGCTTGGTGGGGTGGCCGCGGTCCTGCTCCAGATCGCGGATGTCGTTGAAGATGTAGGTGGCGCTGGAGGCCAGGCAAAAGGCGGCCAGCGCGGCCAGCGCGCGGAGCGCCTCGCCGGGCCGGTTCATTTCCTGCGCGAAGACGAGCGGCATGAGCACCAGCAGGTTCTTGGGCCACTGGTAGAGGCGCAGGAGGCGGCGGGCGGTCCGCGCGATGGACAGGGGATTGGTCATCGGGTCGGTCCCGCGGCGTTCACAGGCTGAGCCGTTTGAAGACCGCGCCCGGGATGTGGCAGATGACGCCCATGATCAGCCGCCAGTATGCGGGCACATACACCACGCCGCGCCGTTTGAGGATGGCGCGCACGGCCATGTCGGCGGCGCGCTCCGGGTCGGTCACGAGCCGCGCGGGCATGTCGAGCCCCCAGGTCATCTTCGTGTCGAGAAAGCCGGGCTTGATGGTCGTCACCGAAACGCCGCGCGCGTGCAGCCGGTTCTGCAGGCCGCCGAGAAACACGTTGAGCGCCGCCTTGGCCGCGCCGTAATGGTAGTTGCTCTTGCGGCCGCGGTCTCCCGCCACGGAGGAGACGGCGGCGAGAAACCCGCTGCCGCGCGCCTCAAAGACCGCCGCAAAGCGCTCCAGCACGGACATCGCGCCGGTGTAGTTGGTGTCGAGGCAGCGGCTGGCGACGGTAAAGTCCTCCTGCGCGTCCTCCTGCGCGGGCAGCACGCCGAAGCAGACCACCGCGCCGTCGGGCGGTGCGCCGAGCGCCGCCGCGCACTGGGCCACAAAGCCCGGGTGGGATCCGTAGTCGAGCGCGTCGAAATGCACCACATGGCAGGGCCGCGCGTGCCGCACGCGCAGGTCCTGCGCGATCACCTCCAGTTCGGCCGTGTCCCGGCCGGCAAGCACCAGCGCATGGTCCCGCGCGGCAAAGCACGCGGCCATGGCGCGGGCCAGGGTCGAGCTGGCGCCGACAATCACCACCGATTCGAGCGAGCCCGGGGACGCGTTAGACATCGTGCGTCTCCCTGGCGGGCAGGCCAATGCCGCTTCGCCGCGCCAAATCCGAGCCGAGCCTGCCTTCGGGGTCGACCCGGTGCAGGACGGCGCGGAATTCATCAAGCCGGGGATACATCGCGGCGATGGTCGCGGGCGCGGCCACGGTGTCCTTGGCCAGGTACAGCCGGCCGCCGTGGTCGAGCAGGATGCGGTCCAGTTCGCCCAGGAAGGGCACGAGACCCGGGCTGTTGGCGATGTCGAGCGTCAGCGTGTAGCCGCGCATCGGGTGCGACAGCATGCCGCGGCCGCCCTCGCCGAACTTCTTGAGCACGGCGAGAAACGACGCGCGGCGCGCCTTGCTGCACCGCTCCAGCATCACCCGCAGCCCCGCGCGGCCCTCGGGCGGAAAGGTGGCCTGGTACTGCACAAAGCCCCGCTTGCCGTACATCCGGTTCCAGTGCAATACGCGGTCCAGCGGGAAGAAGTACTTCTCGTAATCGACCCACTTGCCCGTGACGGGCCGGTTCATCGCGTAAAAAGTCTCGTTGAACGCGCGAATCGACAGCGGGTTCAGCACAAAGCCCGGAAAATCGAAGGGCACCGCGGCATTGAAGCGGCGCGGCGTGTGCAGAGGCTTTCCGGCGGGACCGGGCGGCAACTGGCTCGGCGCGGCCGGGTTGGCGCGCAAAAGCACCGAACGCCCCAGGCTGCCGCCCCGGGCCAGGCAGTCCACCCAGGCCACCGAATAGGTGTAGTCCTCGTCGGTCGTGTCAAAGGCCTCCAGTGCGGCGTCGATGTTGGCGCAGCGCCGGTAGTCGGCCGACACGTAGGCGCTCTCCACCCGGCGCAGCCGAAGCCGCGCCGACAGGATCACGCCGGTCAGGCCCGCGCCGCCGACGGTCGCCCAAAAAACATCCGCATCCTGCGCCGGGGAGCAGGTCAGCACGCCGAGCGCGGGCGTCCACAGGTCGATGGAATCGACAAAGCTGCTGAAGGACCCGTCGCGGTGATGGTTTTTGCCATGAACATCGTGTGCAATCGCGCCGCCCACGGTGACGAAGCGCGTGCCCGGCACCACCGCCGGAAACCAGCCGCGCGGCTGAAACACATCGATAATCTCGGACAGGCTGACGCCGGACTCGCACTCCAGTTCGCCCGTTTCCGGGTCAAAGGAGCGGATTCGGTTCAGCCGCGTCATGTCGACCACCGAGCCGTTGCGGTTGACCGCCGTGTCACCGTAGCTGCGGCCCAGCCCCCGCGCCAGCACGGGCCCCGGCGCGGCGCCGTCAAGCAGCGACAGCAATGCGTCCCGGCGCTCCGGCCGGCAGACGTGGCAGGGCATCGGTTTGTACCGGCCCCAGCCCGCCAACGGCATGGTTCTAAAGGGTTCGTCCACAGTGAAAAACCTCTCGCAAGAGTGCGTTGATCGAGTATATACGCAACACGTCGCGTTGGGCAAGGCGCCTTTGGACCCGGTCAAAGAGGGAGTCCCGGCGACCCTGGAAGGGCGGTTCAACACCGGGGACCAAGAGCATCCTCAAGGGCGGATGCAGGGGGGCCTATTCCTCATCCAATACCTTCCGGACCTTGTCGGCCAGATCTTCCACGGAGAAAGGCTTTCGGATGAAATGCACCCCTTCATCCATCACGTCTGGCTGGGTGATGATATCTGCCGCGTAGCCGGACATGAAGAGTCGCTTGATTTGAGGGTCGAGGGACAAGACCGCCTCCGCCAATTCGTAACCGTTCATTTCCGGCATGACCACGTCGGTCATCAGCAGGTGGATATCTCTTGCGTGCTCCCGGGCCAAGTTGATGGCTTCGCCCGGCGTTGTGGCCGCCAAGACGGTGTAGCCCTGCTTCTCGAGCAACCTCGCAATCACCTTGAGCAGGGCTGGCACGTCTTCCACCAGCAGGATCGTCTCCGGGCCCCTCTTGAGCGGTTCTTTTGTGCCGTCTGTCCGCGCCTGTTTGGCCACATCCACGCACCGGGGCAGGTAGATTTCAAAGGTTGTCCCATGGCCCGGCTCGCTGTGAACATTGATAAAGCCGTTGTTTTGCCTGACGGCGCCGTACACGGTGGCCAGCCCCAGACCAGTGCCTTTTCCCAGCTCTTTGGTCGTAAAGAAGGGTTCAAAGATGCGGGTCTGCGTTTCCTTGTCCATGCCGCAGCCGTCATCGCTCACCGTGAGCAAAACATACTCGCCGGGCCCGAATTCCACATGGTCGGCGCAGTGTGTCTCATCGAAGGTGCAGTTTTTCGCCCCAATGGTGATTGTGCCGACGTTGGCGATGGCGTCGCGGGCGTTGACGCACAGGTTGGCCAATATTTGGTCGATCTGGGACGGGTCCATCTTAACCATCCACAGATCTTCCCCTGGATTCCAAACGAGACAAATGTTCTCGCCGATCAACCGGCCCAACATTTTATGCATGCCTCCCACTGCGCCGTTCAGGTCGAGTTCCCTGGGCTCTATGACCTCCTTTCGGGCAAAGGCCAGCAGTTGTCGGGTCAGGTCGGCGGCGCGCTCGCCCGCATTGCATATTTCCTCCAGGTCCGCGTGGAGCGGTTGGGCCGCATCAACCTGGCGCAGGGCCATGTCCGCGTAGCCAAGAATGATGCCGAGCATGTTATTGAAGTCATGGGCCACCCCGCCTGCCAGCCGGCCCACCGATTCCATCTTCTGCGCCTGCTGCAGCTGGGTTTCCATGGTCTTGCGGTCGGTCAGGTCGATCGCGGTGGCCGTGTAGGACTGCGGATCCCCGGCGGCGTCGCGGACGACCGTTCCGGTCATCAGCATCGGGAACACGGTGCCGTCCCGGCGGCAGTGCCAGACTTCCTGCGCGTCGAATCGGCCGTCTCTGGACGATAGGAAGCATTAGCGGGGTCTGCCTTCCGCTCGCCTGGTTAACTGTTCGCCC
>CAIUWO010001032.1 GCA_903902895.1 Candidatus Hydrogenedentota bacterium
TGACTCGGGAGAGCATCCGATATGAGAAAAGCAAAACACTCCTTATGGCGTTGTGTCATGTATTCGGTCTTTGGGTCGGTGGCGCTGTTCGTGAGAGTTGGCATAGTCGCCCTGTGGCATGGAAAGCAGCAGGTAGTACCATCGGCGGGCGCTGCCGCCCGTTCAGCCCCTTCGGTCACCTTAGAGGCCAATCCTCTGACGGATGCAGAAGAAAAGGTCTTCAAGGCCGTACGCACCGCATTTCACGCAGACGAGGCTGGTCCCCCCGTCAGGGAATTACCTGACACCTTTTCCGACCTGCAAAGGCAGGCTGATGAACTCAGGGCAATCTATACAAAGTACAAAGCTGATCCGAACATAATCGGCGTCGGAGACCAACACACAGTGGATGGTGTGCATATAGATGTTAGTGGCGGTAAAATAGTGTTAATAACACCAATGGATGAATGGGAACGTGGCAACATCTTCCCTTGGGGCGGAATGTGGGTGTTTCTCATTTACGACAACGGGACTTGTCTCCGACGGAGCTATACGGATACAAGCCAATATCTATTACATAGTGCTTCCGGCACTCAATGTCTTATTATAGAATCGAGAGATCTAAGTACAATTGTCGCCATCCTGTTTACTGACAAGGGCAGGGTACAACATGTCAAGTTTACCGTCCAGAAGAAATACAGAACGTCGTCGTATAGCGATGGCACGGAACGAATACCTCCGGTTATGGATGAATTGTCACATATCGGCTTTTGAGCAAATATACAAAGGTAAAACAGGGAGACAGCGCCGGGCCAAGCCGGCTGGATGACGTTCAATTACGAATTGGGAATTACGAATGGTCAACCCTGCACGCATCGACAGGGGAAAGTGCGGGCTGGGTATTGGGCCGTGAAATGTTCTGTTCCGGGGTGCCGACGGTCTTCCCTTGCCCGGAAGGCAACACTGGTCGCGTCGCTATCGCGCCACGCGACCGGACCCCGCGCGGTCTCAGACCCCATGCACGCACGGAAACGTCCCGAAACATCCCGCGCGGAACCCTTGAGATTCCGCCGTTGGCCCTGCCCTGTCGGCGTGGTCCGCGCGGAGCATCCGCAAGGAGTACTGGAGCTATGAACGACGGCGGGAATACACAGTGGGATTGGCCGCATCCCGGCCTCGGTGCAGCCGCGCTGTGACGGTGCTGTGAACCCCTCAACACCCTGTCATATTCCGGGGTGCGGCGAAGCAGGCGGCGGGCGTGCCGTCCCACCAGCAAGAAGAGACACGCACATAAAGACCGGGGAGGCCCGTGGTGGGCCTCCCCGGTCCTGTGCACTGCAGCCGTGGGTCATCCGGGACGGAGTCAGCGCCCCCGCTGATTTGTCGCGCGACGCCCTCGGCGGCGTTGGCCAGCGCCTGGTCCCCGATGTGGGCGTATCTCGCTGTCATCACCGACGAGCTGTGGCCGAGAAGCTTCTGGACCTCGTACAGCGACGCCCCGCCGGAGATGGCCAGGCTCGCGAAGCTGTGCCGCAGGTCGTGGATGCGCAGGTCTTTGCCCAGCTTGGCCGCCTTGCGGATCTCGCGGAACGCGCGCATGGGGTTCACCAGCGGCGACCGCCTCTTGTGCCCCGGGAAAACGTACGGGTGGTCGCGCTTGCGCAGGGCCCACATCTCCTCGATGACGCCCCTGGCCAGCTCGTTGAGGTACACGGTGCGCTTGCGGCCGCTCTTGGTGCGCTCCAGGTAGACCGTGTTCTGCTCGCGCTCGACGCACCGCCAGGGCATTGTCATCGCCTCCCCTCTGCGCAGGCCCGTGAAGAGCAGGAAGCGGAGCAGCCCGGCGACGCTCGGGTTGGGCCAGTCCTTCAGCACCGCCAGCAGGCGGACGATCTCGTCGGGCTTGAGGTAGCGCTCGCGCGCGTTGTCCTCCCGGTACTTGCGGACGGCCGCGGCGGGGTTCCGTTCCAGGTGGCCCCACTGCACGGCCAGCGTGAACATGCGGTGCAGCAGCGTCAGGTAGCGGTTGCACGTGGCCGGCGCGTTCGTGCGGCGCAGGTTGGCGTGGATGAGCTCGACGTCGCGGGCGCCGACGGCGGGCAGCTGCCGCTTGCCCAGCGCGGGGATGAGGACCTTGCGCAGCTTCTGCTCGTCCTCCGCCCACGAGCGCTTGTGGACCTTGGCGTGCTCCAGGTACTCCCCGAGCGCGAACTCCTCGAAGGTCGGTATGGCCGCGAGGGCGCGGCGCTCGACCAGCGGGTCGATGTCCCGCGCGATCATGGCCTTGAACTCGTGGGCCCGCTGGCGGGCGTCCTTGATGGTGACGCTGGGGTACTCGCCTATCCGGATGCAGCGCTTGCGGCCGAAGATCCGGTAGCGGAGCCTGAAGTGCTTGCGGCCGGTGGTAGCGCTTACCGCCAGGCGCAAGCCGACCACTTCCGAGTCGCAGAACTCGGTCTCGTGGGCCGCGCCGCCCGGGTCGCTCGTCAGGGCGTCTATGGCGGTCTGGGTGAACCTGAACTTGTGCGCGGCCGTCTGCTTGGCCTTAGCGGCGCCGGGTGGTGGTGCGGGCATGTGGAGTTCTCCTTCGTGGTTGCCGTGGAAAAGTGGGTGGGGGGAGCGGGGCGGCGCGGGCGCGCCGGGGTCCGGGCAGGGAGGTACCCGCCCCGGCCGCGGCCGGTCACCGTCTGTCAAGTCCGGCGCACACCGAACGGACGGCGTCGCCTAGCCCCGCTCCCCCAATGAATATGTTCGCGGCCGCCCCGCACCGGTGCGGGACTACCGGTCCCTTGTCGGTGCGTTGGGGGCATCGGGCGCCCGAACGGCTGGGCATTGCGTGCCGCAGACGGCTGGCGCGGCGGCGCGCCGGTGGACACGCACGCCCATGCGGACGCGCGGCGCGGCGGCGATGGACCTTTCGGGGTGGACTTGGGTCTGGCCGGGGTGCCGGTCGGCCCGTCCTCAGCCGATGTTGCGGCGGACGCCCATCGCCCACTGTTTGCCGGGTAATGCGCCCTGGCGTGCTGCTGCTCCGCGGCATGTTCGACATTGCCCGCCAGTGGCGGGCCGTGCCGACAGGACCGCGACCGCGCAGCCGCTACTCATCCGACTCCTCTCTGTGGTGGCGTCTATCTTCGGGACGCTTCCGGCGGCGGTCGGGCGAGTCCGGGTGTTGGCGGCGCGCGCCGCGCGGGTGCGGACGTGTGCGGGTGCGGACGGGGATCTCCCGCAATGCATCGTCCGGCCCGTCCATGCCCAGCGCCCCCATGACGGCGGACGCCAGATTTCTGGTTCTCTTCATTGGTGCTTCTCCCGTGGGTTGGTGCAGGTCTGGAATGGTTTGGGTCAGGGTTCGGCGGACGGTCCGGCGCGGGCGGAGGCGGCGGAGCCGCGGCGCCGTGATGGGCGCGTCCGGGTGGACTCGGGTCTTGCCGACACCCCGGTCGGCCCGTCCTCAGCCGATGTCGCGATTGGTGTACCTCGCCCGCTCTTTGCGGGGCGATGGGAACTGGTGTGCCGCTACTTGCGGCGGCGGGCGCGGGCCACGACTTTTCGCACGACTTCCGGCGGGTAGTCCACGAGGCGCTCCCGCTCGATGACTTCCGAGAACTCCTCGCGCAGGGCCTCCACTTCGAGTGATGGGTCCATCGCGAGAAATGTGTCCCCGTTGTCCAGAAGCAGCAGGATCGAGATAGCGTGCACGTCGTTGATGAATTCAACGTCCATGATCGTTCGTCCCGCGAGGGACGCCCGGATACCCTCCAGCCGCGCCAGGCCCTCGGTGGATCTGAGCACTCGAGCAACGTCGTTCATGTCACTCAGGTCGCCCATGGCTCAGCCCTCCACGCAGTCGGGACGGCGGTCCCGATACGAGAAGTGGCTGCCGTCGGGCGCGAGGATGACGTGGTCCAGCAGGCGGACGCCCAGCAGGGTCCCCGCCCGCGCGATGAGCCGCGTCACCTCGTCGTCGCACCGCGACGGCGTGACGTCCCCGGAGGGGTGGTTGTGGGCCAGGATGATGCCGTTTACTGCCCCCGCCACCAGCGCGGCCCTGAACACGTCGCGGGGCTGCACCGGGGTCGAGTCCACCGTGCCCACGCTCACGAGGTGCCGCCCGATGGGCCGGTTCTTCGTGTCGAGAAAGAGGGCAACCATCTGCTCCCGGTCGGACGACGCGACGTCGCCCAGGTGCCGGGCCACATCGGTCGGGGAGGTGAGCGGCGAGACCTCGGCGGTGCCGTCCTGGACAAGCCTAAGCCGGTACACCGGAATGCTGTACGGCGCGACATCCCCTTTGCGCGTTGTTTTCTTGGTCATGATGCGCCCCCCTCAGTATTCATCGGGCAGGAGAAATGTCGTTGCCTGCCGATGGTGGTTGTCGTCGATTTCCGCGTCGGTGATGACCCACAGCTTCTGGCCGTCGGGCAGCGTGTAGGCGCCCATGATGCGCGCGCCGCTGGTGAGGGCCGCGGTGTTGGCCGCCTTGTCGGTTTCATCGAGGTCGCCCCA
>CAIUWO010001033.1 GCA_903902895.1 Candidatus Hydrogenedentota bacterium
CGCCGCCGGGCCGGACTGGCTGCCCCAGTGGTGATGGGGTGATGCTGGCTCCTGCACCGTTCCGCGAAGCGGAACTGCCGGCCGCGCAGGCCAAAAGGGCATCCGGAATATCTGCGGCGCATCGGCGCCGCCAAAGTGCAATACCCCCTCTCTGAAAAATGCGGGGAACAGGTGGAACGCGGGGAACGGAACACGGTCGCGCCGAACCCCGAAGCATCGCCATCGTCATCACCACCATCGCCGGTGGATACCGCCCGGCCAGACCGGTGTCCACCCCGAACCGCCTGTCGCCGTGCCGCGTCCGCATCCCGGCACGCTGCCACGCTCCCCTTTTCCCCTGGGAACGGGGAACGGACCTCGCCGGGCGTTCACATCGCCCCGCAGACAGACCGCCTGGCGAACGTGGGGATTTCGCCATAGTTTCAAGACAGCGGCGCCTGTCTCCTCTTGGGCGGGCCACCGCGTTCCCCGCGTTCCCCGCCGTTTTCACAGAAGTGTGGTCCGTGCTTTGCTCTGGCGGCGCTGGCGCGCCGCAGATACTCAGAGGACTTTTCGGCCTGCGCGGCCGGCGGTTCCGCTTCGCGGAACATGGCGGGATTCCGCCCATCCGCCACCCCCCGTTTCAGTCTCCTCCGGAAGACCCATATTTCCCTGGGATGCGAGGAAGCTGGCAACCCAGAAGGATACCCACCATGAAAGTTTTCCGGACCATCGAGGACGTCGAGCGCGCCCGGCTGCCCGGGGACCTGCACGCCGTGGTGCACGGCCTGCTCAGCAGCATCATTGCGGAGTACGCGCGCGGCGGCTGCACGTTCAACCCCGACGAGGACGGCCACGTGCTGCTCATCGAGGAGGGCGACTCGGACGACGCCGTTCGCGCCGCCTTGGGCGCCACGCTGCTCGACGCGGTGCTGGAGGGCTGCACCTACGAAAGCCGCACATTCGTGGGCTGCGTCCAGTTCAACAACCAGTTCATCATCAGCGTCCTGGTCGAGGATGCACCCTGGCTGAATCCCGCCGCGCGCGCGCGCCTCGTGCAGAATCTGTGAGCGGGTGTCTGTCGCCCCCGCGAAGCCCAATTCATCACCATCATCACCCCTATCACCCCAACAGCAAAGGAGAACACTGTCCCATGAGCAGGAAAGCAGAGAATCTGCCGCAGGCGCCCGTCAGCACCTGCGGCTACGTGCCCCGCGAGGGGCGCACCGTGGCCGGCGTCGATGTCGGCCGCCTCGCCGGATGCGCGGCGCAGACCGCCGCCGACGTCGCCGTGGCCGCAGCCATGGCGAAGCTGCCGGCGCCCGCCTCGGAGGCGCTGCGCGCCGTGCCGCCCATCACCTTCACCAACAGGAGCAAGTGAGACCCATGACGACCAAGATGAAGAAACAGAAGACCCACGAGCAGAAATCCCCCCAGACCGACGTGCCGCCGGATGGCGGGGAGAGCATCAATGACAGCGCCGCCCCCGCCGCAGCAGTGATAATGGTCACAGTCGTACGCACCGCCAAGGCGCCCAAGCTTTCGCCGCGCGACCCGGGCGGCCGCATCTCGTACCAGGTGGGACGTCTGGAAGGCGTTGCCTATCTGCGCATCTACCAGAATGATTCAGCCGGCCAGTTCTCCAAGGAATGGGTTCCCACCGAAGCATTGCGCCGCTGCATGACACCGGCCATGCTGGCGGGACAGCCCTGGAAGACACGCGCCTACATTCCCGCACTGGTCGGCAGAAGCAGCACAAATTGCGGTTTCATAACGGCCGTTTTGCGGGCCGAGGGCCTCGCAGCGACGGAGCCCGAGAAGCGCGGCATGAGCGTGCTGACAGGAAACCTGGACGACTGGGAGCGCGCCGTGCTGGACGCCGAGCCTGAGCTGGACGGCGACGGCAACGTCCGGCTTGAGCCCCTGCACCCGCCCGTCAAGGACACCCGGTTCGGCGGCCCCCGGCCAGCGGGCGGACGCGCGAAGCGCGCACGCGGCGTCGAGATGCCCGGCGACGACGATGACGGCGCGGAGCCTGACACCTCCGATGAGGACGCCACCCCCGGCGAGTCGGAAGACTGATTCCAGCCCCCTCCGTCGGCAGCTGCCCAGTCCGGGACGGCCCCTGCGGCCGTCCCGGCTCCTGCCGGATGCTTTCACCCGCGCAGCGGGTCGCCGGCCGCGTAGGCCAAAAAGCCCTCAAAGGATGCCGGGCGGCGCTTCGGCGCCGTCCGCTCACCGGAGCATAGAAAAGGCCCAGCATCTGCTGAAGCTGTCCCACAGCAGGGTCCCCGCCGAGCATTCCCTGCCAGAGACTCCCCGGAGGGGGAGCCCCGTGGACACGCCGCAGACGGTTCCCCGCGTTCCCCGCGCAAAAACATGGAAGGCAGACCACCGCGCCTGTCGGCAGGCCGGGCCATGCAGAACATGGCAACGCCGAGCTACGAGAAGCATCTCTCTCGTCCAGAAACGGGGAACGCGGGGAACGGACCGCCCTCAACGACAACTCCGGGCCGTTCCACAGCTCCGCCGAAGGCCAAATCATCACCATCATCACCCCCATCACCACTGGGACAGCGACGCGTCCCATGGGCATCGCGCCGGAAAGTTCCAAGAAGCCACAGACTGCTGGCACCCGCCGCAGACAGTCCCGGCCCCCAGTGCGCGCTGGGAGAATGTGGGCGGGGGTGTGAGCGCGCCGCACTCACGGAAGCGCTCCGCCCGGCGGAGTATCGCAGAGCTTGGGCGGGCCAACTCCGATTACCACATTCCATCGCACCTGCCCCGCCCGGGATGCCGGGTGCCCCCGGCACGTTGCCGGGGGCACCGTCGGGCATCGCGCCGCCCACAAACGACAGAAAGGACCACACATGAGCCACTTCAACGCGCTGGTGCTCCTGCCCGGGAGCACCCCGACGGACAGGGTCCACGGCCGGGTCGCCAGGCTGATGGCCCCCTACGACGAGGACCTCGACATGCCCGAGTACACAACGCCCTGCCCGTGCGCGGGCGAGAAGGCCCGGGAGGAGGTCACCAGTCTTGTCAACGCTGAGTACGACATCGCGGCCCTGCGACAGCAGTTCTGGGCCTTGCCGGAAGGCGAGCGGACGGAAGCCCGGTGGAGGGAACTGGCCGCCCCCAGGACGGACAGGTGGAACGCGCTCCTGGCCGAACACCCGCAGCGGGACATGCCGAATCCCCGGTGCGGGATCTGTGGGGGGATCGGCGGGCGCTTGACCAGCGCCAATCCTCTGGCCAAATGGGACTACTGGAACATCGGCGGCCGCTGGGACGGCTGGATATTCGGTCCCGAGCGCGAGCAGCAGTGCCAGGACGGCGAGGGCGGGTTCAACTTCGGGGACGCGCACCACAGCCCCGAGAACAACTGCCGCTCCACGCGGGACATCCCCATCGACGACCCGCACTACCTGCCCTTCGCCGTGGTCACGCCCGACGGCAAGTGGCACGAACAGGGGGCCATGGGCTGGTGGGCCATCGTCGCCAGGCCCATGGACGAACATGTCTGGCACGACACGGTGAAGGCCCTTCTTGCAGCACACCCCGGGCATCTGGCCGTCGCCGTGGACTGCCACGTCTGACAGAAAGGCCCGGCCATGCACCGCCCATCTGCCGCATTTGGCCAAACCCTCACAAAGACCTGGATTCTGCCACAAACATGGTCCAGGCCGAGCGGCTTCTGCAGAAGAGCCCGTTGGAGAGGACCATTTCTTCCCGCCGCCAGGAGCCATCAACCGCGCCGCCCGACAGCTTCGGGCTGCAGGAGCACGCACCATGCACAGTGAAGAACACACCCACACTACCAACGTCTGGACCTCCGATGTCCGGCCGGAACTGCACACGGCCGACCCTGCGCTCGCTGATGTAATCGCCTGGACCGACGCCCACCCCTGCGCCTGGGACGTCGTGACCCATGCGAAGAGCAAGGCCTTCGGGATAGGCTCCTGCGAGTACATAGGATGGGCGCAGCGCGGCATGGCACCGGCGGCGGTCCTGGAGCGGGCAAGCCACCTCCGCGGTCTCGCCACGGGCCGCGACGCATTCCAGGGCCCGGCGTCCATCTTCGCGTGGCGGGCGCGCTTCACTTTGGAGCACTACCGCGATTCCGGCTTCACGGGCGGCCTGTTCCGCCAGCACGACGGCAAGCACCACCGGCTCTGCATGACCCTCGACTACACGCCCGAGACCATCGGCGATGTGGTGACCCGCTTCATCGACTGGTGCGGCCGCGACTACCGGACTGAGTACGTGACACTCAATGCGGAGATCGTTCGCCGCACGGACCATCCGCTGTGACAGACGGCAAAAATCCCTGCGCTCCAGCGACTGCTGGCACTTCCCGCCAACATAGCCCATCCCCAGACACCACTCAACAAGACTGTCCGGGAGGCCGGACAGAGAGGAAATTATCCCATGGACAATGACACCTCCACCGCGCCCGCGGTGCACTTCGACCTGGGTCCCATCGTCAGCACGCCCGGCGCTCTTGAGGCCCTGCGCGCCTGCGGCGCCGATGCCCTTCAATACCTCCGTCGCCATGCCGCTGGTGACTGGGGCGACCTCGAAGAAACCGACAAGGCGGCCAACACCGCGGCCCTCACCAGCGGCGCGCGCATCATGAGCGCCTACACGCTGCCC
>CAIUWO010001034.1 GCA_903902895.1 Candidatus Hydrogenedentota bacterium
ACACGCAGGACGCGCGTCATCAACCTGCTGCGCATGGGGTTCTTCTACATCAGGAACAAGGGTGTGCGCTTGGAATACGCCCTGGACGCGCTACGGCATCTGGTCACCTTGCAGGTGGCACCAAACTGGGGATAGGTCAGCTTAGCGCCACCTGCGATAAACCTTAGTTTTGGGCTGGGCGCGCCCCGCATAGCGCCCGCTCTGGCGCGCGCAAGACAGGGCAATTCGAGGGTTCCCGGAAATGCTGCAGAACCTGTACAGGGCGGAGCGGAGCTTGCCGCGCGCGGAAGAAAAGGCCGGAACCCGTCTGGGTTGTGTCCCCTTGCGACCAATGCGCAGAGAGGGGCGGTTGCTGGATTCTGGAGAGGGTGGCGCGCCTCTGTTAAACATCTAAGCTTCCTGCGTCCGTTGCGGTTCTTAATCTAGTGAATAATTGCAACGGTCTGGGATGGAAGAGGCTGGAAGCCGCGTCTACTTTGGATGCCGGAATGTGGCCCCGCCGTTTCTCTAGGCGGAGATCTTTCCCGTTTCTATCGCTTTCGCCGCCATCTGCCCCATCAAGTAGATGAACAGAATCAGCGCGCCAAACCGTTGGTCTTTGGTGGTGCCCATCTTGAAGCGGTAGTAGATCTGCTGCATGATGACCGCGAGCTTGAGCAGGCCGAAGACGTAGTAGAAGAGGATGTTGGACGTGTCGCGGCCGGTGAGGGCGGCGTAGCGGTCTGCGACCTGCTGGCGGTTGTAGGCGCCGGGAATGCTGGTGAGGAAGCACTGCATGGACTTGAGTTCGTCGCGGTCTTCGGCGTCGGACCAATAGCTGAGGGAGGTGCCGAGGTCCATGAGCGGGTCGCCGATGGTGCACATTTCCCAGTCGAGCACGCCGATGATGAGGGTGAGGTCGGCGGGGTCAAGGACGAGGTTGTCGAACTTGTAGTCGTTGTGGATGAGGACGGTGTCCGTGTCGGGGGGGACGCGTTCGGCGAGCCAGCGGAACGCGTTTTCGATGTCGGGGATGTCGTCGGTGCGTGAATTCTGGTAGCGCTCGCGCCAGCCGTTGACCTGACGTGCGACATAGTGGCCGGGCCGGTGGAATTCTTCCAGGCCCATGGCGTTGAAGTCGAGCGCATGCAAATCAGCCAAACCCTTTGCAAACGCCTCGCAACAGTCATGCGCCAGCGTGGGGGAGACGAACAGTCCCTCCGGTGCCTTGCCGCGCAGGATGACACCCCTAACCCGTTCCATCAGGTAGAAAGGTGCTCCCAACACCTCGGGGTCATCACACCACGCCACCGGTCGGGGCGCGGCGGGGTAGTGGGTGCAGAGGCGCGAGAGGATGCCGTGTTCGCGGCCCATGTCGTGGGCCGACTTTACCTTGCTGGAGAAGGGGGGGCGCCGCAGTACCAATTCGCGCGGTCCGGCATGGATGAGATAGGTAAGGTTGGAGTGGCCGTGGCGGAACTGTTCGACGGACACGGGACCGTCGAGCGCGCCGAGTTGTGCGCGCAGAAAGGCTTCGAGTTTCGGGAGCTCCAGTTCCTCGCCGGGGCGGACCGGTCCGGCGCTGTCGGGCAGGGGGGCCATTACAGTTCTCCGCGTTGCATCAATTCGGCGGCGCGCTTTTTCAGGATGCGTTTCGCCACGACCAGCTTGTGGACCTCGTCCGGGCCGTCATAGATGCGCCCGGCGCGTTCGAAGCGGAAGAAGAACGACAGGGGCGTGTAGTCCGTGACGCCCAGCCCGCCGTGTGCCTGGATGGCCCGGTCTACAACATGCATCATCATGTTGGCGGTGTGGAATTTGATGAGCGACACTTCTTCGCGCGCCGCCTTGAGCCCGTTCTTTTCGATGGCCCAGGCCGCATGCAGCACCATCAGCCGCGCCGCGTCGATTTCCGCGCGACTTTCCGCAATCCAGCCCTGCGCGAACTGTCGCATCGCCAGCGGCTCACCGGGGGCCACCTGGCGCCGCAGCAGATAGTCGCGCAAGATCTCAAAACTGCGCTCCGAGACGCCGATCCAGCGCATGCAGTGATGAATGCGGCCGGGGCCGAGCCGTTCCTGCGCCAGCAGGAACCCGTCGCCCATCGGTCCCAGCATGTTTTCAGCGGGCACACGGCAGTCGGTGAAGCGCAGTTCGCCGTGGCTGGCCCAGCCGGAGCCCGTGTGGCCCATGACGGGGGTGTTTGCCTCGACCACCGCCCCAGGCGTGTCCATGGGCACCAGGAACATGCTGGCCCGCTTGTGCGGCGGTCCGTCGGGGTCGGTGACTGCCATGACCACGCAGAAGGTCGCGCCGTCAGCACCAGTGGCAAACCACTTGTGCCCGTTGATGACGTATTCGTTACCGTCCCGCACCGCCCGGGTTCCCATCCACGACGGGTTAGAGCCGGGGAATTCGGGTTCGGTCATGCCGAAGCAACTGCGGATATCACCATTGAGAAGGGGTGTCATGAAGCGCGCCTGCTGCGCCGGGTTGGCGTACTGCATGAGGATTTCCATGTTGCCCGCGTCCGGGGCCTGGCAGTTAAAGACGTAGTGGCCCAGCGGAGAACGGCCCAGTTCTGCGCCGACAAGGCCGAAGTCCATCAGGTTGAGGCCCATGCCGCCGTGTTCTTTTGGAATCTGCGGCAGCCACAGGCCCACGGTCTTGACCTTCTGGCGGAGGGCGTCCAATTGCGTCTGCACCGGTTCCATACCGCCCAGGAGAAAATCCTTCTCGAGCGGGATGACCTCGTCGTCCATGAAGCGCCTGATCTTGTCCAGCGTTGCCTGAAGTTCGGCGGGGATTGAAAAGTCCATGGGGTCTCCTGTTTCTTTGCGAAGCACATCCGCGTTGCGATACAAGATGCGTTACGGTTTAGCCGATTGGCGTAGGCTGCTTGGTTCTTCTTTCTTGCTCTTGCTCCTGCTCTTAATCTTGCGCGAAATTAGTGAGAACGATGAAAGTCACACAAGGCTCTTTGATCCCAAACTGGAGCAAAAGCAGGATTAAGAGCAAGAGCAAGAAGAAAACCTTCGCGCCAGTCGGCTAAAGTGTTACCAAGATGCTAATATGCCGTCACAGTTGGGCGCAAGCTTTTGGTATAATTCGCAAAATCAGAATACAAGGAGCTCTCCATGGCTATTGCAGATTTCAGTCTCACGGGCAAGGTGGCCATTGTGACGGGCGCCAGTCGGGGCATTGGCGAAGCCATCGCCCGTGGGTTGGCCGAAAACGGAGCCACCGTGGTGCTGGCATCGCGCAAACAGGCGGACCTCGACACGGTTGCGCGGGCAATCACCGATGCGGGTGGCGCGGCGCTGCCCGTGGCCTGCCACACCGGCAAGCCGGAGGATATCGCGCAACTATTCGACCGGGTGCTGGCCGAATACGGACGGGTGGACGTGCTGGTCAATAATGCGGCCACAAACCCCTACTTCGGGCCAATGATTGACGCGACGGAATCGGTCTTTGACAAGACCTTTGAGGTGAATGTGAAGGGCTATTTCATGATGGCCCAGCGCGCCGCCCGCATCATGGTTGACCAAGGCGGTGGTTCCATCATTAACGTGGCGTCCATCGGGGGGATCTCACCGCTGCTGATGCAGGGGGTTTACTCGATGACCAAGGCGGCGGTCATTTCCATGACGAAAGCCTTTGCCTCCGAACTGGGCGGCGCGGGCGTCCGGTGCAACGCCATCTGTCCCGGGTTGACCAACACGAAGTTTGCCAAGGTGCTCATAGACACACCCGAAATCCACGACATGTTCGTCGGCCAGGTGCCCTTGGGCCGCCACGCCGAACCCCGCGAGATGGTCGGCGCGGCCGTCTACCTCGCTTCGGACGCTTCAAGCTACACCACCGGGTCGGTCATTGTCTGCGACGGCGGATATCTGGCCTAATCGTCATTGCGAGGAGGGCCAAGCCCGATGAAGCAATCTCTTGAATCGTTGTCTTGCCGTCCAGTGTCGCCCTAACACGAGATTGCTTCGCTTCGCTCGCAATGCCGAACTCGGGTGCGTCTTTGCCCTCTACTTCTGCCGGATGTCGTAGCACAGCAGCGTGTTGCCGTGGCGCACGTAAAGCCGGCCGTTGGCAATGGTCGGATGGGCCCAGTGCTCGCGGTCACCCTCGGTCACCTTGAAAGTGCTGACGCGCTCGAATTGGGCCGGGTTGGGCTTGATAAGGCTTGCAATGCCCTTCTTCGGCCCTTCGTAGGTGTAGAGCATGCCGTCGGCATACTCGACGACCCCCTGGGAGACTTCCTTGCTGGTCCAGTTCACCTTGCCCGTGGCCCAGTCGAGGCAGACCATCTGTCCGCCGCCGCGGTGGTGGGTGGTGCCGTAGAGGGCACCGTCAACGAGGACGACGCCGTGGTGCTGGCAGTCCAACTGGGTGTCGAGCCATTTTACGGTGTACGAGGAGGCGTCCTTGGACAGTTCGAGCAGTCCGCCGCCCGACTTGTAGCCGGCCACGTAGTACAGCAGGCCGTCCTTGTAGATAGGGGTGACGGCATGGATGTCCCACTCGGTGAGGTGTTCGTGTTTCCAGAGCAGTTCGCCGGTGGTGGCGTCGACGCAGATGAGGTACTTGGAGGTTTCGGTGAAGATGATGCGGCGGCCGTTGTGGTTGACCAGCAGCGGCGGGACGTAGGAGGTCATGTCGGTCAGGCCCTTGGTGACCCAGACGATGTCGCCGGTCTTCTTGTCGAGTGCGACCATGGCGGCGTCGGGGCCGCCGGGTGTGCAAATGACATGGTCACCGTCAATCAGCAGCGCCTCGGCGAGATGCCATTCGGTCTGGGGAGCCTTGAAGCGCTCTAGGATGTTGAGCTGCCAGACGATCTTTTTGGTCGGCAGGTCGATGCAGAGCAGCGGACCGAGCCCGTTGAGCAGGTACATCCGGTCGCCCTCTATGGTGGGGGTGCAGCGCGCGCCCGGGGCGGATTCCGCCGTTGTTTCCTTGCCGTAGGGAATCTTGTCGATGATCTTGCCGTCCAGATCAAGCACGAAGACGAAACTGTCCTGCTCCGCCAGTGTACCGGTCACGTAGACGCGGTCCTTGACCACCAGCGCCGAGGAATAGCCCACGCCAAACCCGTCGGCCTTCCACAGCAGCGGCGGGCCGTTCTCCGGCCAGGCCTTCAGCAGGCCGGTCTCATTGAACATGCCTGTCCGGTCAGCGCCGCGAAATTGCGGGGAATCAGTTGCATAAGACATCGTCGCCAGAAAAGGCACCGCCAGGACGGTAAACAAAGCGCGCATCGTCATTACTGCAAACCTCTCGTTATGGTGTTAATCGGGGAAAGTGCAGGAGTATCGCCGAATAGGCCCCCCGGAGACAAATCATGGCGATTGTCCAACTTTGCGGTGGCCCCCCGCCATCATTCCTGGCACGTGACAATGGCATGGGTTGTTTCCCGACCGTATAATGCATGGTCGGTCACCAAGAGCGAGGTCATAATATGCCCAATCACAATGAGTGCATCAGCCAACTTGACCGCCGCCAATTCCTGTCACACGCGGCCTTGGGCGCGCTGGCGGGCGCGGCGGGGGCCGGGGTCGGCGCGAGGAGCGCGACCGCCGCCGGGCGGCGGCCCAATTTTCTCGTTATCGTAAGCGACGACCACCGCTGGGACATGCTCGGCTGTGCGGGCCATCCCGTTCTAAAGACGCCTAATTTAGACCGTCTGGCCGCCGAAGGGGCGCGCTTCGCAAATGCCTTTGTCACCACCCCCATCTGCTGCACGAGCCGCGCAAGCATCCTGACCGGCCTGCACGCGCGCACCCACGGGGTCCATGATTTTGCCACCGATCTGTCCCCCGACTGCCTGGCGTTGTCCTATCCAGCGCGGTTCAAGGCGGCCGGGTGGCGCACGGGCTTCTTCGGCAAGCACGGCGTGGGCGCCAATCCGCCGCGCGAACTCCTCGGCCTGGCGGAACTGCCTCCCGGCAAGGAGGCGTTCTACCGCGAGGTGAACGGGGAACGGCGCCATGTGACGCGCATCATCGGCGACCAGGCTGCGGAGTTTATACGGAACTGCCCCAAGGACCAGCCGTTCTGCGCATCGGTGAGTTTCACGGTTCCGCATGCGGAAGACTACGCCCGCCGTCCCTATCCCCCGGAGCCGGAGTTCGAGTCCATGTACGCCGACGCGGTCATCCCGGTGCCCAAACTCGCCGACAACCGGTATTACGAGGCGCTGCCGGACTTTCTAAAGGACAGCGAAGGCCGCCGCCGTTGGGGCTCGCGCTTTTGTACCCCACGGTTCTATCAGGAGTCGATGCGCGATGTGTGCCGCATGATCACCGGCATGGACGCGGCCGTAGGGCGTCTGCGCGCGGTGCTGGATGAAGCAGGGGTTGCGGACAACACCGTCATCCTGTTCATGGGCGACAACGGTGCCTTCTACGGGGAGCGCGGCCTGTCCGACAAGTGGTACGCCTATGAAGAGAGTGTTCGCGTGCCCCTGATGGTTTATGACCCCGCCACCCCCGCATCATTTCGAGGCGCGGTCGTTGAGCCCATGGCGCTCAACATTGACATCGCACCGACCCTCTTCGACCGGGCAGGGCTTGGCATTCCGGGAGAGACGCAGGGGAGAAGCCTCCTGCCCTGGTTGCGCGGTGGGACCGCGGCATGGCGCAGCGACTGGTACTTCGAACACCTGTTTAAGCACCCCCTTATTCCCCGAAGCGAGGGCATACGGGACGAACACTGGACCTACATCCGCTGGATAGACCAATCCCCACTGGTCGAGGAATTGTACGACCTGCGCACCGACCCGCAGCAGGTGCGGAATTTGGCGCAGGATACGGACCACATGGGGCAGATGGACGCCATGCGGGCGCGATGGGCGGAATGGCGCCGCACACTGCCCGAGCACGCCTGAAAACAGGAAAGCGCCCCTTCCCGTCCGGGAAAGGGCGCCGTGTTCAGCGCGATTGTAACTGTTACAGACCCATAACCTTGTTCATCTCACCGGCAAGTTGAACAAGGCGCGCCTTGTCACCCCCGCCGACTTCAGCGGTGGCCCAGCCCTGGAAGTCTGTGTCGAGGAGCGCTTTGCGCACCGCCGCCCAGTTGTTGCTGCCTTCGCCGATTTCCACGTCGAAGCCCTTCCAGAGTCCCTCGTTCTCCAGCTTCTTCATGCTGTAGTCCTTGAGGTGCACCTTCTTGACGCGCTTGCCCAGGATGCGAATCCACTGCTCCGACCATCCGTAGCGCAGCATGTTGCCGATGTCGAAGTAGGCTTGGAACCAGGGGCTGTTCATCTCGTCGATGTACCGCGCCATTTCAAGCGGGCTGAGCAGGAAATTGTTCCAGACGTTCTCCACGAGAAGGTAAACCTGCTGCTTTTCGGCATAGGGGATGATCTCGCGGTAGGTCGCCTGCGACTTGGTGTAGGCCTCGTCGTAGGGGAAGTCTTCGGTGACCTTTCCGGGCACAATGAGAACGCCGTCCGCGCCGACCTTCTTCGCGATGTCGATACTCTCGGGGATCTTCTCCATCGACCAGCCGTGCAGCACGCCGTGCACCTTGACCCCCGTGGCTTCAGAAGCCTTGCACAATTCGTCCAAGTCCACCTTTTCCGTCGCGTTGAGTTCAACGCCGGAAATGCCGGCCTCCTTGACCAGGGACAGCTTCTCCATTGGGGTGTTGCCGGGCTTGATCATGTTGTAACCGATGGCCGTCTTGACCTTGCCCTTCAGGGTTCCCTCGGCCGTCGCGCTGAACATTGGCGCCACGGCGGCCATGCCGGTAGCCGCGCCGGCAACCTTGAGAAAACGCCTGCGGTCCATATCGTTTGTCTTCATGCTGGGCTCTCCTGTGCCGGTGATTGTGTTTAGAAGTACTTGGCCGCGCCGGGCACAGGCGCCGGTCGGGTAGCCAGGTCGCCCAACTCAAGCTTCTCCGGCAAGTAGCTAAGTTCTGAATTAAGCGCCTGGTCCCAGGTGACCGTTTGGCCGCTGTAGGCCGACATGCGGGCCATGATCGCCGCCAGGTTGCTCTTCACCATGTAGTCGCCGTTGTTAATCACCTCGCCCTTGCGGATGGCGCTGAAAAGCGCGTTCAGCTCATTCTGGTACATGTCGTCCTTCTCGGCCGACTCCCACTTCCAACTGGACCCGTCACGCCCGGAAATCGCGTGCTCCTGCACCTTGGCCACGCCCTTCGTGCCGTACACGTTGTCGTATACGGCTGTGACGGCGTTTTCCCACTGGCGGCACGAACTGAATCCGCGCACGCCGCTTTCCCATTCAAACACGGTGTTAAAATGGTCATAAATGTTGCCGTACTTGGCGTCCGTGCGGACGGTGCGCCCGCCACTGGCCGTGGCCTTGAGCGGCGGCGTGTCGTTCATTACCCACATCATCTTGTCCAGGCTGTGGATGTGCTGTTCCACGATGTGGTCGCCCGAAAGCCAGTCGAAGTAGAGCCAGTTGCGCAGCTCATACTCCATCTCCGTCCAGTTGTCCTTGCGGCCCTTGTGCCACAGCCCGCTCGTGTTATACACGGTCTCGATGGAGATAATGTCGCCCACCGCACCCTCGTGGATGCGCTTAATCGTCTCGCGTTTCTTGTTCTCGTAGCGGTAGCACAGGCCCGAGACAAGAACCACCCCGTTCTTCGCCGCAAGGTCGCACGACTCGATTACGTGGCGGATGCCGGGGCCGTCCACGGCCACCGGCTTCTCGCAGAAGATGTAGCGGCCCGCCTCCACCGCCGCGCGCAGGTGCGCCGGGCGAAAGGCCGGCGGCGTGGCCAGCACAACCATGTCGCAGCACTCAATGACCTTCTGGTACGCGTCAAAGCCCGTAAACTTCCGTTTGTCATCCACGGTCACACGGTCCGCAGCCTCGGATTTCTTCAGTTTCTCCAAACTGTCGTCGACCATGTCCGAAAACATGTCGCCCATGGCGTAGAGTATCGTGTTGCTGTCCGCAAGCAGGGCGTTGCGCATCGCGCCCGTCCCCCGTCCGCCGCAGCCGATTAGCCCAAGCCGCAGTTTGCCGTCGTTTGCCGCGGCCGCGCGTGCGACTTTTGTCGCCGCCGTTCCGGCAAACGCGGCCGCCGCCAGCGCGGCGCTGCTGTAGCGCATAAAATCACGGCGAGTTGTCTCGAGGTGTGCTTTTCCGACATCGGTGGACATGAAGAGAATCTCCCTGGCCCGTGGCGTTTATGCCCGGCCTTGCTTTATGACACACCCGGCGGGAAGAGCCTGCCCGCCGCCGGGCACATCGACAGGGGAGTATGAAAGCACGATTCGGAAACTGTTTGCAATATCTCGATCGTTACCCTTCCCGCCTTTGTCCACCTATTCTGGCGGTACCCTCATTCTGGGAACCTGAACCCGGGCTGATAACTCCGAAACGAGTTCAGGCTGTCCACCCGGCGCGGTCCGCCGAGATGGCAGGCGTCCCAAAGCATCGCCGAGAGCAGGTAGGTCATGTGGGCAAACGCCGGGGTGGGGTGGAGGTCGGCATCATCCAAACCGGGATGCAGAAACCACTGCCAGCCCTGCCGGATCACGGCCTGATAGACGTTGGCGTCCTGGGCAAATCCAATATCCTTGCCGTTAATGGCGAGGAACTTGTGCCCTTCCAGATATTCTGCCTCGATGATAAAAGGCTTCCCGTCCCCCACGCCACGCACGGTCCGGCGTTTGGTGCGGGGCGCGCCGGTGGTGAAGTCTGTGACCAGGCGCACCTTGCTGTCTCCAAAACTCAAGGAACCTTCGAAACGCCCATCCACAGTCTGGCCATAGGCCTCGGGGTTGGGCGGATGGTAGGGGGCCGATTCACCCTCCACCGAAAGCCCCTGATCCCATATGTGGTCCAATCCGCCGCGCACCTCGGCAAGGCAGCTAAACACCCACGCGAGGCAGTGCACCGTTTCCTGGTACTGTATGGGCACCATAATCTTATAATTGCGCGGATTTGCGGGGTCTTCCCGGTCTTTTGAGCGGGTCATGCGCATTTCTTCAATATGAACCTCGGTAAATGAGCGCAGAAACGCCCGGACAAGCAGGGTCATCGGATCAAAGAGTTCCGGAAAATCGAAGAACATGCACATGCCCGAAACATTCACAAGCTGTTTCAGTTCCGCACACTCTTCGGGAGTCTCGGGCGCGGCCATGGGCTTCTCATTGAGCACCATGAACCGGTCACCGTGGAGGAGGCGCGCAGCCAGCCTGCGCAGCGCGACCCGGCGGTCGGTGGGGTGCAGCGCAATATGATAAAAGTCCGCCGGTAGCCCATAGAAGGTGTCATCGTCGCCAATCACCTGCACCTGGTCCCGGTCCACCCCGGTTGGAATCGGACCCGGATCGCGCACATAGACCGGAATGTCCAAAGTGACTGCGGCATCGACAAAATGTCGGCCAATATAGCCCCAGCCCCCGGCGACAGCCAAGGAACGGGGAAGCGGTTTGTCTTTCACAAGAAGATATCCGTCCTGCGTTGCGGCAAGGTTTAGGGTGTGTCGGCCATTTGCCGAACAGGCGTTATTATACGGTCCCGGTAAGTCTCCGTCACCTTGCCGTTGCGCGCGGATGCGCGGGGGGGTGTCTGTTCGCTATACTTTGACCTCGCTATGTTAAGAGGGAACGGCCAACCCCGGGGTGATTATACGTGCTGGTGCCCAGACGACAACGCTTGGAAGGCATGATTTGCATGGCGCTGCTTTGCGTGGCGCCGGTGCTGCTTGTTTTTTCCGCCCTGTCCAAGGGTGGTGCACCGGCTTCACTTGAAGGCCTGCTTTCCCTGGCACCCTGGCAGGAGGCGCGCCCGGCGGGCGCGGTCATTCCCGACGGTGCGGCGGAAAGCAGCCTGGTGCTGCGCTATTACCCGTGGTATTCCTTCCTTGGGCAGGTTGCCGAAACACGCGAACTGCCGCTTTGGAATCCTCTGGAGGGCTTTGGGACGCCCTTTTTGGCATTGTGGCGAACGCGTGCCTTGTCGCCGTTTTCCATTCCCTTCTATCTGATGCCCCTGGGCGCCGCACTCGTTGCGAGTGTCTTTCTCAAACTGCTGGTGGGGGGGGTATGCGCCTACGTTGTGGCGCGGCGCTTCAATTACGCGCCTGCGCTGGCGTTGCTGGTCGGCGTCGTGTTCCAGTTCAGCGCGCCGCTTTTTGCCCAGCCGCTGGAACCGTTGGCCGATGCCCTGCCTTGGTTTCCCCTGTTGCTCGGATGGGCTTATCGTCTCTTGCTGGGCGACTTTCGCGTCTGGCCCATGCTGGCGCTTGTCATGGCGCTTGCCGGGCTGGGCGGTTCGCCCGAGGCCATGCTGGCGGGTATGGCGTTTCTGGCGCTCGTTCTGCCTGTGTACAGGCTCCGTGACCGAAGGCTCACCCACCTGTTTGGCGCATACGTTGCGCTTTTCGGGGCAATTGCCGGTTGCCTGGTCCTTATCTCCGTTCAACTCTTTCCGTATATTGAATACAAGGCCCAGCATCCGGCGGCTTTGGAGAAGGCGGGAACCGTTCCTGTCTGGACAGAATTGGCCCAATTGGTATACCCCGTGCTGCGGACCGCCCCGGCGGGAGGCGCTTCGCGCGCGGCGCTTTGCATGCATGTGGGTGGTCTGTTCCTGTTGATTATCGCCCTGTGGTTGTCCGTGCGCCGCTTGGCGAGCAAAAACCGCCGCCGCCGTCTGGAGGGGTTGCTGCTAACGGCATTGGCATTCGGTGCGGTCCCCCTTTTCCTCGGGGACCTGCTTGAGCAGACGCGCGAGTGGCCATGGCCGGGGACGGAGCATTTCTACCTGTTTTGGCCGCTTGCTTTGGGATTTCTTGCCGCTGCGTCAGCGGAGGAGTGGTTGCAACTCGACATTGACGGGTGCAAGGCTGCCCTGCGCCGCTTCGTCCTCTGGGTCTCGGTGTTGTGGGGCGGCGGGCTGTTGGCCGCGGGCATGGCCCTGCGCGGTGCCGCGGCGCCGGGAACACTGCTCCAGAGCGTGCGGGTTGAGGCTGGTTTGGCGCTCTTGTTCGCCGTGTTGCTGCTGGTGACGCTGTTGCGGCCCAAGCGGCGGACCATGGGCTATGGCTTGGCTGTCATTGTCATGGTGTCGGGACTGTGGGCCTATGGCCCGGCCCGGGCATGGACCCCTGCCGACACCGCGTTTCCCGAGACCTCGTTCATCTCGCGTCTGCGCGATGCCCATGACCGTGTGGCTGGAAGTGAGGCGCTTAAACGCTGGCCACTGGCCGCCCATGGCATCGCCCAGGTTTACAACCCTTCCGGGGTCACACTGCGGCGCTACGAGCGCTTCATCGGCCGGGCCGCCGCCGACCCCTCCCTTATGCGGCTGGGGGCGGCCGGGGTGCTGTTGCTCACCCGGCAGGATATTCAGGGACAGTTTGCCTCGCTGCGTCCGGCGCTGAACATCCTGGAGGTGTTCCCCTCGGGCGCCATACTGCTCAAAGACCTAGATGTGCGGCCGCGGGCGCGGATGATCTACGCTGGCCGCAAGGTGGACCATTTTGAGCCGCTTGCCTTGCGGCTGGACGGTCCGCCCCAAATTGAGGGCGGCGCACTGCCCGACAAGGACGATGGTCCCGTTGTGTCGGCCTCCATTGCCGAGCCGCACGAATCCAACCGCGTGGTCGTTCATATTGCGGAATCGACGCGGCCCGGCGTGCTGGTGCTGGCGGACATGTGGTACCCGGGCTGGCAGGCCACCGTGGACGGAAATCCCACGGCCGTGCTCGCCGTGGACGGCGTTTTTCGCGGTGTGGAAGTGGGTCAGGGCGCGCGTGAGGTCGTCTTTAAGTATTATCCGGCGTCATTTCGCATCGGCATGGTCGTGTCGCTGGCCGGACTGGCCGTATTGCTGCTCTTGATGGTCCTTTACCGGCGGCGGCCACCGCAATAGTATTCCAGGAGAAACCCCGGCGCGGACCGCCCGGTCCAACATGAACCATTTAACCGTTCCAAAAGGAGTCGTATCCATGAAAAGATTCGTCGTTGCCGTTGCGGCCGGGCTGTTCTGCCTGGCTCTTGTGGTCCCCGTCTGCGCCGCGCAGGACAATGCCGCCAAGCCCTCGCTGGTCGAGCGGCTGGGTTTTGCCAAGGACGCCAAATTGCTGATCGTCAACGGGGACGACTTCGGCATGAACCATTCCACGAACGAGGGCACCTGCAAGGCGCTCAAGAGCGGCGGATTGACTTCCGCCACGGTCATGATGCCCTGCGGCTGGAACGTCGAGGCGCTCAATTGGGCCAAGGCGCACCCGCAGGCCAGCATCGGCGTGCACACCACGCTCACCAGCGAGTGGGGCGGCTACAAGTGGGGTCCCTGCCTCGGCGTCGGCGGCGTGCCGAGCCTGTGCTCGCCCGAGGGCTATCTCTGGGACGATGTGATTCTGGTTTACGGCAGTGCGACCATTGAGGATGTGGAAAAGGAAATTCGCACGCAGATCATCCGTGCCATTGCGAGCCGCGTGGACATCACGCACATCGATTCCCACATGGGCACCATGCAGTACAATCCGATCTATCACGAGCTCTATCTGAAACTCGCCAAAGAGTTCAACCTGCCCTGCCGCATGGCCGGCCATGACATCATGGACATGGCCGGTGGCGGCTATCTTATCGACAAGGCAGACGAGATGGGCGTGCTCCATCCCGAGATGCTTTACATGGACGGACCGCCAAGCCTGGAGGCCACCGAGTCCTACTTCAAAGACCTCATGGCCAAGATTCCCGCGGGCAAGGTGAGCGAGTTGTACATCCATGCCGCTGTGGAGGGCGATGAAATGAGCGCCACCACCGGCTCGGCGAAGCGCCGCATCGCCGACACCGACTTTTTCGCCGACCTGAACACGGTGAAATGGATGGACGAGCAGGGAATCCAGCGCATCAGCTACCGTGAACTGCGCGAACTTCAGCGCACCGGCAAGCCAATCCCCCGCGCCAAGTACGGCTGGGAAGAAAAGGAAAAGGGGAAGTAACACCCGCCATATACGCGCGCCGCAGGAAGTTCGGAAACGGCCTGCGGCGCCTTTCTTTTGGCACCGGCAGAGCGCATGGTTTGGGAATGGGGAAGTAATCCAGTATCCTCATGCGAAGAATCCACGGGTTGAGAGACCAGATTGGGAACACACAGTGACACGCCGGAAAAAGATATTTCTGGGCATTCTCGGAACGCTGCTACTGACTGTCTTGGCTGGCTGGCTGG
>CAIUWO010001035.1 GCA_903902895.1 Candidatus Hydrogenedentota bacterium
GACTGGTCGCGGCGGGCGCCCTGCTTTCGGCGTACCGGGCCACGCACGCCACCTGGCTGCCTGTTTCGGACAGTTCCCTCGTGTTGCGCTACAACAGCGCCCACGGCGCGGCGCGCATGATCCTGGAGCATCCGCTGACCGGCGTGGGCCCCGGCAACTACGAGCGGCTGAACGCCGCCTGGTGGACCCCCTTCGAGCAGCGGTGGTACGCCCTGCGCGGGCTCAAGAATGACCATGTGCACTGCGAACCCCTTGAGGCCGGCGCTGAAGGCGGACTTGCGGGGTTGTTTCTGCATGTGCTGCTTTTTTCGTGGGCGCTGCTGGCCGGGTTGCGCCTTGCCGGCAACGGGCCAACGTCCGATTTAAGACGGCTGGGTTTGACGGTGGCGCTTTGCGCGTTTGCGATGGGCGTGGACGGCCTTTTCGGGTTCAATCTGCACGTGCCCGTGTCGGCGGGCCTCTTCTTTCTGCTGCTGGGCGTCCTTGACGGTGTTGCCGGGGGCCCTCTCCCCCACCGCGAATTCCGTAGTGGCTTCTCAGCGTTTGCGGGGGCGGGGGCGGTGCTTGTGCTTGTGCTGTCGGTGGCGGTTCTGGCGGGCGCCATTGGACATTTCGGCGCGGACAGGGCCGCATTGCGCAGCCAGGGCATGCTGGAGCAGTTGGGTGCCCTGCCCGCCGGCGACCCAGACCGGCCCCCGCTGCAAAACGCAATCTTGCAGCAGCTTGTGCGGGATTGTCAGGCCTTTCCCACGGACCCGCGATTTCCGGAATCCCTGGGTCGTGTCTGCCTTGTGGCCGGCTATTTTGGAGCGGCCGAAACGGCCTTTTCGGAGGCGGTATCGCAATACCCGGCCAATCCGGACATGCTCGCAAAGCTTGCCATGGCGTTGCACGGGCAGGCCGGGCAACGGGCAGGAATGGGTGATTGGCCGGGTACGGCATTTCTTCTCCAGCGCGCTGAATGCGCGGCGGAACGAGCCCGGGAGCTTTGTCCGCCGCTGGCGGCGCCGCATGACGCACTGTGGCGCATTGCCGACCTGCGCGCTGAACTGGCGCGACAGACGGGGCTTGACGACGCGCCGCAGGGGCAGCGTGCCGTTGCTGAGGCCCACGCCGCGCTTCAGGCCGGTGTTGTTGACACGGCTCCGGTCCATCGCACGCTGGCCCGCATGGCACTGCGCGCAGAACAGCGCGACGAGGCGGCTCTGCACATTGGCAAAGCGCTTGACCACTCGCCGGACGCCATCGAGACCTGGCGTCTGGTGGAGACTTTCTATGAGTCCGCGCAGGAAGGCCCCTTGCTGCTGGATGCCGTTTCCCGGGCCTATGGCGCGCTCAAGAAGGACAGCGCGGCCAATTCCGCCTTTCTGTGCGCGGCGTGGTGGATGGCCCGGTTGTGCAGCAATGATCCCGGCCTGGTGCTGGCCGTGGCGCGTGACGTTATCCATGCCGTGCCCGGCGAGCCCGGCGCCTGGGGGCTGTTGGCCGAAACTGCCGAGGGTCAGTTGCGGTTGGCCGAATTGATCTGTTCCGAGCGGGCGCAACTGGTCGCCGAGATTGCAGGAACCGCCGTGCCGCCCCTGGTGGACGCCGTCTGCGCGGAACCGTGCCCCAGTGCCGGGGTAATGGTCCAGATTGCCGAGGCGTATGCGGGAAAGGCGCTTAGCCTGGGCGGTCCCGACGCGCCAACCCGTGTTAAACGCGAGTTTGTCTGGGCCGTGCCGGTCCTGAAGAACGCCGCGGCGAAATGCGGGGGAACACCGCCGGAGACGGCGCGGGTTGGCGCGGCCTGCGCCAACCTTTTCAGCGCGGCGGCGATGTGGCCCGAAACGGAGGCA
>CAIUWO010001036.1 GCA_903902895.1 Candidatus Hydrogenedentota bacterium
CGGCGGCTTGCCCGATGCGCGGCCGCCCGGTACAATGGCCCGGGCTGCGATGTGCCTCCCGCCGGGGCGGCGGGACGGCGGGCCGCGAACTCAACGCACAGGAATCCCATCCATGACCAGATATTTGTCCCTGTTGGTGCTGGCACTGGCGCTCGCCGCCGCGCCGGTTCGGGCGGCTGAGAAGACGGGCGCGATTCGCCCGGCCGAACTGCGCTGCGAATACCGGGCCGACCCCATGGGCATCGACACGCCCGCACCGCGCTTCACCTGGATCGTGGTGGGCGAGGGCCAGGCACGCGGTCTGGCGCAGACGGCCTATCAGCTTGTCGTTTCGGATTCGATGCAGGCCATCCAGAAGAACAAGGGCACGCTGTGGGATTCGGGCCGGGTGAAATCGGACAACACGGTGCTGGTGAGCTATGCGGGCAAGCCGCTTGTATCGCGCACGCTCTGCTTCTGGAAACTGCGCGTCTGGGATCAGGAAGGCCGGCCCTCGGCATGGACCGAACCGGCCATGTTCTCCATGGGCCTGCTCAAGCCGGAAGACTGGTCCGCCGACTGGATCGGCTATGACGCGCCCGAACCGGGCGTGGAAGAGCCGCGGGAACCGCTGCTGGGCGCCCTGTGGATTTGGTATCCCGAGGGCGATCCCGCAAAGGACGCCCCGGCCGGCAGGCGCTGGTTCCGCAAGGTGGTGGAACTGAGCGAGGTTTCCGGCATCCGCGAGGCGACGCTCTATATCACCTGTGACAACAAGGCGCGCGTCACCATCAACGGCAAGCGCGTGGGCAAGGGCAAAGACGAGGTCCAGGATCACCGGCAACTGTACGAGTTTTCCGTGGGCGACCTGCTCAAGCCGGGACGAAACGTCATCACCGTCGCCGGGGAGAACAAGGTCGGCGCGGCGGGCCTGGTCGCGCGGCTGGAGGTGGTTTTTGCCAACGGCAATGTGGCCGCGTCGGTGACCGACGACAACTGGAAGGTCGCCAACGAGGAGCCCGGCCGCAACTGGAATGACGAGAGTTTCGACGATTCGGGCTGGGCCGCCGCAAAAGAGGTGGCGGAGTACGGCGCCCAGCCGTGGGGCAAGGCGACCTGCAAGCATACCTACCTCCCCCCCGCCCCCTACCTGCGGCGCGCTTTCGCCGTGGAAAAGAAGGTGCGCCGCGCCACGGCCTATGTGTCGGCCCTGGGCCTGTACGAGCTGCGCCTGAACGGCCGGCGCGTGGGCGATTATCTGTTCACGCCAGGCTGGACGGACTACCGGAAACGGGTCTATTACAACAGCTACGATGTGACCGGGCTGCTTCGGGCGGGCGAGCCGAACGCCGCGGGTATCATCCTGGCCGATGGTTGGTACGCCGGCCACGTCGGCAACTACGGGCCGGCTTACTACGGGCAGAACCCGCGCTGCATGGCCCAGATCGAGATTGAGTACGAGGACGGCACCACGGGGCGCGTGGTGACCGACGGCACCTGGAAGGCGGGCTACGGCGAGCTGCGCGAGGCCGACCTCCTCATGGGCGAGTCGCACGACCTGACCAAGGCCATACCGGGCTGGGACGCGCCGGGATTCAACGACAACGACTGGGCGCCCGCGGCGCTCACGCCGCGCGCCGCCGTGAAGATTCCCGTGCAGGCCTACCCGGGCGATCCGGTGCGCCGCTTCGAGACCATCATCGCCCGCAAAATGACCGAGCCCAAACCGGGCGTGTTTGTCTATGACCTTGGCCAGAACATCGTGGGCTGGTCAAAGATCGCGCTCGACGGCAGGGCCGGACAGAAGGTCGTGGTGCGTTTCGCCGAAATGCTGCAGCAGGACGGCACGCTCTACACCGTCGCGCTGCGTTCGGCACGCGCCACGGACTACTACACGCTGGCGCAGGACGGCACGGTGACGCTGGAACCGGGTTTCACCTTCCACGGATTCCGCTACATCGAGATTACCGGCGTCGACACGGCGCCCGCGACGGACGCGGTGCGGGGCGTGGTCATCCACTCAAACATCCCGCGCACGGCCGAGTTTGAGGCGTCCAACCCGCTGCTCACCAAGCTGGCCCAGAACATCGTCTGGGGCCAGAAGGGCAACTACTTCGAAGCGCCGACGGACTGCCCCCAGCGCGACGAGCGGCTCGGCTGGACGGGCGACGCCCAGTTCTTCATGCCGACCGCGCTGTACACGGCGGACATCGGCGCGTTCCACACGAAATGGCTGGTGGACCTGGTGCAGGACGCGCAGTTGGACGACGGCTCCTTCGCCCATGTCGCGCCCAATGTGAACCAGGGCGGCGGCGCGGTGGCCTGGGGCGACGCGGCCATCATCTGCCCCTAGCTGATGTACCGCTTCTACGGCGACACGCGCGTGCTGGAACAGCACTTCGACCACATGGTCAAGGGCATGGACTTCTTGGAAAAGACCAGCAAGGACTACATCCGCAACCAACTGGGCTTCGGCGACTGGCTCAACCTGGGCGGCGGCGCCAAGGATGAAGTCATCTGCACGGCCTACTACGCCTATCTGGCGGGGCTCATGTCCGAGATGGCCGGGGTCATCGGCCGCACGGCCGAGCAGGCCAAATACGCCGACCTGCACACCAAGGTCCGCGACGCGTTCATCAAGAACTTTGTCGGCCCGGACGGCAAGATTCTTGAGAGCAGCCAGACGGGCTACGCGCTGGCCTTCGCCTTTGACCTGATCCCCGAGGAATTGAAGAAGGCGGCGGCGGACCGTTTTGTGGAGCAGATCAAGCGCTTTGACGGGCACCTCGCCACCGGTTTCATCGGCACGCCCAGGCTGCTGCCCGCGCTCACGCTGGCGGGCCGCGAGGATGTGGCCTACAGCCTGCTCATGAACACCACCTTCCCCTCCTGGCTCTACCAGGTCAC
>CAIUWO010001037.1 GCA_903902895.1 Candidatus Hydrogenedentota bacterium
CCCTGAAGGGGCACCCCAGCCTTGAGCCCGGGCCGCGGTCCTTCGGTGTCGGCGGCTCACCGTACGGGCACTTCGACCGATAACTGCTCGGTGCGTTTCCCGATGCGGCCCTCCGCGCATGATTGCACAAGAGTGCCATGGGTGGCTCCTGCTTGTCCCGCGACCATGGACAGATTCCGCTTCTTTGCTTTCCCGGTCATTTCCCATTATTATTCCTGTCAACCAAGGAGGCAGACCATGAAGTTCAGCATTACGTCTTTGTCCATTATGGCTGTATGCGCCGTGGCGCTGGTTTTCGCGTCCGGCTGTCTTCGCCAGCCCGAACAGGGGCCGGGGGGGCTCAACGAGGGCGACTTTGAAAAAATATCCGCAAACGGTTTTGACCCGGTGGACCAGGCCCAGGACCAGAACGACTATCCCTGGTCCATGGAGCATTTTGTTGCGGACGGCGCCGCCGATGACGGATACATATATGTGGGCACCTGGAACCGGGTGCAGCAGTGGAAGGGCTTCCAGCCCGGTCGCCAGCCGGTCTATCCCGAAATCCGCCGCTACCGGCCCGATGTTTCCCCCACGACATGGGAACGCGTGCTGGACACGCGCAATGTGAACATGGACGATCACAGCCGTCCCCACGGCTTCCGGTCGATGAAAAGCTACCGCAACCAGTCGGACGGAAAACTCTACCTTTATGCCGGCGGGCGCGGCGACACCACCTCGCTGTGGCGTTCGCAGACCGGCGAGCCGGGCACCTGGGAGCAGTTTTGGGTGTCCGACCAGCCCGGTTCCATACGCGGCATGACCCTCCACAAGGGGCTGCTGTACATGTCGTTTTACAACGACTACGCCATGGTGGACAAGGCGGCGGGGGAGGGAAGCGCCGCGAAGGCGGAAGCGGACGCCCCAAGCGCGGTGATTATGGCCACGGACGGTGAAACCGTCTGGACCGTCATGGACAACGGTTTTGGCAACAAATACAACGTCGGCATCTTCATTCTCCAGTCCTTCAACGGCTGGCTCTACGCGGGCACGCACAACCCGCGCCAGGGCGCGGAGGTGTGGAAACTCGAAGGCCCCGACCCCGCCGCGGCCCCGGTGAAGGTGATTGACAACGGCGGCCCCCGCTGGCTCAACGAGGCTTTCATGACCATGTACGTCTGGCAGGACCACCTCTACGTGGGCGCGCAGGCCAGTTTCATCATGCGCTTCGTCCTCGGCGGTCTCAAGGCAGCGGACCTGGTGCGCATCGACACCGGGGACCACTGGGAGGCCGTGACGGGGCCCAAGTCCATTGGCGGCGAAAAGAGCGGTTTCGGCGAACGGTCCAACGCGTACATGTGGAGCATGTGCGAGCATGACGGCTGGTTCTATGTGGGCACCTACGACATCATGCCCGGATTGAACTACATGCTGACCCATCCGAAGTATTTCTTCGGCATGATGGGGCTGGAGCTGAAAGCGGCCGAACCGGAGGAGAAAGTGCTCCTCCTCACCGCCGCCGAACTGGCCGCATGGAAGTCCAATTACGGCGCCGACCTGTACAAGACGCAGGACGGCAAAACCTGGTACTGCGTGAACGCCGACGGTTTGGGCAACCACAACAACTACGGCGTGCGCACCATGAAATCCGCCAACGGCCAGTTGTTCCTGGGGCTGGCCAATCCCTATGACGGTCTGGAGATTTGGGCCAGCAAACCGGCACAGTAGCGCCACGCGGTCTGAACCCACCCAAGGGGCCATTGCCCTGTTTGCCAACAGCGTGTGCCGGCGCACCCGCACAGAGCGTCCTTCGCCGCGCCCCCGGGCAGGCGGGAAGGCGGTGTGCGCGACGACGCCGTATCCATGCATTGAAATTCGAAACCCACCCCCGCCTGCCGCTTCCGTGTGTACACATGCCTTTCGCGCGAAAACCGATTTCGCCCAATCGCAGCAATGACTTACGAAATCCATCCCCTTCCAGTTTCAACGGACGCCTCGCCTGTCAACCAAAGAGCAACCCTGCAAGTTATTGAAACGTGTCATGACTTTTTCAGGCTGGGACGTTGTTACATAACGTGGTGCATTCGTATTTACCTTTGGCAGGGGCGTATCAGGCAGGCTAATGGGGCCCTTTCCGGGGTGAAAACGAATGGTCGCCCCAATTAATGCACCGGCGGTGAACCGCTGGATGAAAACTAAGGGACAAAGTGCCACAATGAACCGTTTATCAATTACGCTCAGCGTGCTGGTTGCAGTGCTTTCCGTGGTTACCATTGCGCAAATGGTCCGTCTGGGCGGCATGAAGAATGAAACCCGGACCCTGCGCGCCGAACTGGACGCAGCCAAGTCGGAAACGGCCAAACTGGCGGCCCGGCCCGCGGCCGCGCCGCGAGCCGATGATTCCATGGACATGGACTCAGGCTCCTGGGTCAGGGAGGCCAGCCATACCGCCACGCTGGCATCCAAGGGCTCCGCACAGAACGAAGCGGACGCGCAATTCCCGGACAATTCCCCAGAAGCGACAGGAACGGCCGGCACCGATGCCGCGCGCCTCGCTGCGGACCTTGTGCGCCGCGGCGCGCAACTGGCCAAAGACGGCAAATTCGACCAGGCACTGAGCCTCCTTCAGCAGAGCGTCAAGGAAGACCCGGACAACCCGGATGCATGGCGCAATCTGGCCGCAGTGCAGCGCCAGATGGGAAACAGCAAGGCCGAACTGCAAACCTACCAGCAATGGATGGGCGCGCGGCCCGCGGACAGTCAGGCGCGCTACATGGCCGCGCAGGCCTACGCGCGCAACGGCATGGAGGGGCAGGCGTTAAAGTATCTCACCCAGTATGAGTCCATGAGCGGTGGCAGCCCGCAGTCGGCGGGGCTGGCCGCCAAGGTTTACAAACAACTGAACATGCCCAAACAGGAGGGCGACGCCCTGCGCCGGGCGGCCTCCGGCGCGCCGAGCACGGTCCAGGTGCACCAGCAGCTCGGCGACTACTACCAGCGCCAGGGACAATCGGACCAGGCGCTGGCCGAGTATCAGGCGGCGCTGCAGATAGCGCCAAACGATGCCAAGGCCGCCGTTCAAATGGGAAACACCTACATGACACTGGGGCAGACGGACATGGCGCAAAGCGAGTATGAGGCGGCCCTGGAGGCCAATCCCAACAGCATCGAGGCGCTGATGAGGCTGGCCGAGATTCAGCATGCGAACGGCGACTTGCAGGCCTCCATTGGGTATTACCAGCAAATTTCCAACCTGGCGGGACAGTTGAGAGAGGGCATAAACGCCAACCAGCACATCGCGGACATCAACCGCGAAATACAGACCGGCACCACGAAACCCCGCAAGACCCAATAATTGCCCGCCGACTTTGAGACCCTTGCAGAGGGTCAGCGCCTCTTGGCCGGCTTCTTTTTCTCCACCGGCGCGGAAACGGGGTTGGTAGTGTAGGGGAATGCGATGGCCGGCCGGCGGTAAGACTGCACCAGAAGATAGACGCCCCCGGCGATTAGGAAAAACGTGTAGAAAATGCCCCGGCTCATGCCCATTATCAGGGCCGCGTCCGGTTCGCGGAACTGCTCGCACACGATGCGCGACACCGAATAGATCAGCAGAAACTCGCCGCACAGCCGTCCCGGATACTTCTGCGCGCCCGTCCTCCAGAAACGCCACTGCATGTACAGCAGCAGAATGAGACCCTCCGTGCCCGCCTCGTACAACTGCGAGGGGTGGCGCGGCGCGATCATCTCAAGCGGCATGCCCGGCGCGCTGCGCGGGAAGATCACCGCCCAGGCGACATTGCTGACGTTGCCCCAAAGCTCGCCGTTGATGAAATTCGCGATGCGGCCCAGCAGGAAGCCCACCGGAATCATGGGGGTCATCATGTCGCCGAACTGCACCAGCGTCATCTTGCACTTGCGGGCCACATACCAGCAGGCAATCACCACGCCGATAAACCCGCCGTGGCTCGACATGCCGCCCTTCCACACCTCCAGGATGAACCAGGGACGGGCCAGGGTTTCGGGAAGCGCGTAAAGCAGAATGAATCCCAGGCGCGCACCGAGCAGCACGCCAAGCACCATGGCATAGAGGGCGATTTCCTCCTGCTCGCTGTTCAGGGGGGATCGCCCCGTGCGCCGGAACATGCGGATCATGAACACGCCGCACACGAACCCGATCACATAGGCCAGTCCATAGTAGCTGACGCCAATCTCCCCCCACAGGTGGATCAGCTTCGGGTCCAGTTGGTTGACCCAGTGATCGTTAACAAACGTCATGAAACCTCCCGGTCAGCGTCATATGTCGTCCAAGACCGCCACTGGCGCTTCCTGGGACTCCACCCGGCGGCCAAGAAGATTGCCAAAGAAGCTCCTCGCCCACAGGTGTATGTCGTCGAAAATCGTAAAGAACACGGGCACGACAAACAGCGTAAGCACCGTGCCCACCGTGAGCCCGCCGATCCATGCCTGGCCCAGCCCGGAGAACGTGGAGGCGCCGCCCGTCTTGGCCAACGCCAGGGGCACCAGCCCCAAAATGGTCGTCAGCGCCGTCATAATCACCGGACGGAACCGGTCCCGGCCCGCGCGCAGCACGGCGTCAGTCCGGTCCCCCGACTTGGAATATAACTGGCTGGTGTAGTCCACAACCACGATGCCGTTCTTGACGATAACACCAACCATGATGATGCAGCCGATCAGCGTGATCTGGTCGAACTGGTTGTCCATGAAATAGATCATCCAGACAGCCCCGCCCAGGGCCAGCGGAACACTCGTCATGATCGACATGGGCAGGAGCAGCGACTCGAACAGCGCGGCCATGACTATGTACACGAGTATGATCGCCATCATCAGCGACGACGTGAAGTTGAATATGTTGCTCTCCAAGTCCTCCAACTCGTCTCCGAAATCCACGTTGTACCCCGGCGGAAGGTCCAGAAGCGCGACGGACCGCTTGGCCTCCTCCTTGAACAGCGAAAGGTTTTTCGTGTTCAGTTTGGCCGAAAGCATGATGACGTTCTTGCCGTTGACGCGCTTGATGGCGGTCGCGCTGCGCACCTTGGAGTAATCGGTCAGGTCCTGGAGTGGAACCAGTTTCCCCGTCATACCTGGAACCATGACGTTGTCAAGATTGGCCTGCGACTTGCGGTCCTCCTCGCGAAACTGGGCCCATACGGGAATCTCGCGCCGGCCCTGCTTCATGTAGGGCATGCGGGCGCCGCGAAGCGCCGCGTCCACCGTCTGCGCAAGAATCAGCGGGCTGACCCCCGCCTGCTGCGCCAGCGGCTGGTCAATCTTGATCTGCATCTCCTGCTTGCTCTTTTCGACATCGGCGACCACGTCCGCGACAAACGGGTTCGTGTCCTGAAGGATCTTCTTCAGCCGCTCGGCGTAGTCCTCAAGCGTGCCGCGTTCGTCGCCGCGGACAAAGAGCGTGATGTCAGACCGGTTGTCGTTGTCGCCGATGTCGCCCATGGACAGGCGGAACTCCGCGCCCGGCGTGCGCGTCGGAATCTTTTCCGACAGGATCTGCATGACCTGCTCGGTCGTGTACGGCGGCGTAAACCACTTCGGATCGTCGTCCTCGGTAAAGAGGTACACATCGAAAAATCCATCGGTGGGGCTGTTCATGGACAGCACCTTCTTGACACCCAACGGTTCGCGCAGCCCGTTTATCGTTTCCTCCACCTGCCTGAACAGCTTCGTGGCGCTCGCCAGATCGAAGTTCTGGTCCAGCGCCACGTCAACGCGCACTTCACGCATGTCCAGCTTGGGCATCTCGCGCATGCCCGTGCCCTGCATAGGAATCTCATAGGTGAGCCAGATCATGAAAGCGAGACCGGCCAGAAATATCAGCCGGCGCCGCAGTGCCAGATGCAGCACCACCGAATAGCCGTCGATAAAGGACTGAATCGGGCGCAGGCCGCCGAGCCATGACACCGCCCTGCGGAGGGAGCCGCCCTTTGCCGCCTCCCGGCCGGCAACGCCCGAACCCGCCGCATCCTCCGCCTTTCGACGCCAGTGCTCGGAAAGCGTTTGGAATATATTGTGCCCCCCCGATACCTTTGTCCGGGACATGGCCAGCGGCACCAGCGTCAGCGCCACAATCAGGCTCGCCATTAGCGACACGATAAGCGGCCAGGCGAGCTGTTCCATGAAGACAAACATCCGGCCCGCGTCCATGAAGTACATGGGAACAAAGACAACGACCGTGGTCAGCGTCGAGGCGACCACCGCGAGACCCACTTCCATCGCCCCGTTCACCGCCGCGCTGCGCATGGGCTCGCCTTCCTGGCGGTGTCGTATGATGTTCTCGACCACCACAATCGCGTCGTCCACCAGCATGCCCACGGCAATGATCATGGAAACCATGGTCACAATGTTGAGCGTCATCCCCGACAGGTACATGAACACTACCGCCACCAGCAGGCAGCTTGGAATGGCAAGGGACACGATGAAGGTGGGCATGGCCTTGTGCAGGAAGAAAATCAGCACGGCGATCGACAGCAGGGCGCCGTAGTAGCCCTCCAGAAACAGATTCTTCAGCGCGCGGTTGATAAGGTCTGCCTGATCGAAGAAGACCAGGCGGTCCACCCTGCTGAAGGCGGGTTCCTTGAGCAGTTTCTCCAGTTCCACGTGCACGTTCCGGCACGTGGCCACCGCGTTCGCCTCAGACTCCTTCACCACCAAAAGCACGACCCCGCCCTTGCCGTCCAGCGCAACGCGCTGCTGCTCCTCCCGGGACCGGTAACTCACCTTCGCAATTTGGCCCAGCCGCAGGCCGTTCGGCGTCACCACCATGCTGGCGATGTCCTCCAGTCGCCGGTATTCGCCCACGAGCCGCGCATAGAACTTGCGCTCGCCGTCGACCAGGTTGCCTATGGAAAGGTTGATGCTGCTCTCGCGCAGGTTCTGTATCACGAGCGCAAGGTTGAGGCTCATCGCGCGCAGGGTGTCCTGCTCAAACTCGATGAGCACCTCCTTGGGCTGGATGGGGGAGAGCACCTCCACCTTGGCAACGCCGTCGAGGCGGCTGATCCGCGGCTCGGCCACCGTGCGGATCAGGTTGGCGAACTCGTCCTGGTCACCCTCCTTGAACAGGCCAAAGGCCATCACCGGAATCGAGCCGGAACTGAAGCGCTCGATCAGCATCTTGTCCGCCTCTTTGGGCAGGATTAGCTTGAGGCGTTCGAGCCGATCCCGAACCTCGGCCGTGGCCACCGAAATGTCCGTGTCCAGGCTGAACAGGAGCCCCACGTTGCAGCCGTTGCTGCTGGAGGTGGAGCGTATGCGGCGCAGTCCCGGAATGGTGCGCAGTTCGCCCTCCACCGGAATGGTTATCTGCTGCTCGACCTGCGCGGGGGAGGCGCCCGGATAGGCGATCATCACCCCAATGAAGGGGCGGTCCACCTTGGGCAGGAAGTTCAGCGGGATGCGGTTCCACGCGATGACGCCCAGGATCAGCAGGCTGACCGTGAGCATCAGCACCGTAATCGGCTTCTTGAGCGCCAGTTCTGGCAGCGACTGCCTCATCGTGTCTTGTCTTTTCCGCCAAACATGTAATAAACCATGGGAATCACGACCAGTGTCAGCAGGGTGGAAAGCGACAGGCCTGCAATCACGGTAAGTGCCATGGGCTTGCGCATCTCGGAACCCTCACCCGTGGCCACCAGCATCGGCAGGAGGCCGAGCACCGTCGTCAGCGTCGTCATGATGATTGGCCGCAGGCGCACCTTGCCGGCCAGCACGATGGCCTCAGCCTTGACCATGCCGCGGTCGCGCAGCAGGTTTATATAGTCCACCAGCACGATGGCGTTCTTCACCACGATGCCGGCCAGAATGATGCCCCCGAGAAAGACCATCACACTGATGCTGGTCCCCGTGTAATAGAGCGTGTAAATCACCCCGATAAAGGCCAGCGGAATGCTGAACATCACCAGTGCGGGATGGATGATCGACTCAAACTGGCAGGCCATCACCACATACACAAGGAAAATCGCCAGAATCAGCGCGAACCGCAGGCTTGAATAGGCCGTGCTCAACTCCCGGTTCTGCCCGCCCTGCTGGAAATAGAAGTCGTCGGGCTTGTTGACCGCCTTTACCGCCTCGTCAATGTCGGCGGCCACCGCGGCAAGGTCTCTGCCCTCAACGTTGGTCGTGATCACGGCAACCTGTTTCTGGTCAACCCGCCGAATCTCGCTCGGCCCCTCCTGAACGGTGATCTTCGCCACATCGGACAGGGGAATCGGCACCAGGCCGTCCGTCACCGACAGTTTGCGCAGGTCATCCACGCTGCTGAGCATCGCCTGGTCCGTGCGCACGCGGATGTCCACCTTCTCGCCGCCGCGGCTGAAGCGCGTGGCCACGTCACCCTGCACCTCCGTGCGCAGACGCAGCGCCACCTGCCCGGGGGATATCTTCTTTTCCGCAAGAGACTCACGGTCTAGCTCGATGATGAGCTCGGGATAACCGGTCTTGATGCTCAGTTCCGCGTCTTTCACGCCCGCAACCTTGCGGATGACATCAACCGCCTCGTTGCCAACCCGTTTCAGCTCACCCAGGTCCTCGCCGACTATCATCAGCTCAATGGCGGTCTTGAAGCTGAACATGCTGGGCAGGGTGAAGTTGATGACTTCATCCGTGCGCTCATGGAGCACCTTGTCCCGCAGTTCCCGGATAATGCCGTCCTGAATCGGGGCGGTGCGCTCGGGGTCCTTCAACTGCACCGTGAACTGGGCCACATTTTCCCCGCCCTTGTTCGTGCCCGTCTTTTTCTCCTGCCCGATCTCGACCGTCACCGCGGCCACCTCGGGGTGCTCGCGGATAATCTTCTCAAAGGTGCGCGCGCGACGCTCCGTGTCTGTCAGGCGCGTGCCGGACCGCGCCTCCATGCGCATGCCAAATTCACCCTGCTTCATCGGCGGAATAAGTTCCTGGCCCAGTTTGGTGGCCACATAGCCCGAATGAACGGCCAGCAGCACCACAAGCAGCAGGAAAACCGCGCTGAAGCGAAGGCTCGCCGCCAGAAAGACGCCGTAGCTGTCGCGGAAAAGATTGAATGTCTTTTCGAAGAGGAACATGAACCAGCCCATGCTGAACTTGAACACCAGGCGCACCACCAGCGCAACGGCCAGAACGACCACGCAGAACACATGCAAAAGCGTCGAGAAAATGACATACAGAACGCGCAGCAGCAACTGGCACAGCGCCATCACCAGCAGCAGCGGCAGGCAGCAGAAGGAGAACAGCGCCTTGAACAGCCGCACAAAACCAAAGCCCTGGCCAAGCCGGCCCATGCTCAGGAACGCCGGCCCAAAGGCATCGACAAACACATCCCGCACGCCCCCCCCCGCATAGCGCAGCCCCAGCACGGGAATCATGAGTATCGCGCCCGGGCGGGACCGCCGCTGCACGTCCCGGGCCTCCCGGTATGCCCGCAGCGTCCAGACCACCTGCCCTCGGGCACTGAACCCCAGGCCGGACCTGGACGCCAGCAGAGGCACAAGGTACATGGCGGTCAGCAGCGAGGCCATCAGCGAATAGCTGACGGTGAGCGCAAGGTCACGGAAGAGCTGCCCCGCGATGCCCTCGACAAAGGTAATGGGGATGAACACGCAGACCGTGGTGATTGTGGAGGAAATCACCGGCGCCGCCACTTCCCGCGTGCCGCGCTCGGCCGCATCCACAACGCCGTCCCCCTCCTCGCGGCACCGGAAGATGCTCTCAAGCACCACGATGGAATCGTCCACAAGCATGCCCACGCCGAGCGCCAGGCCGCCCAGCGACATCACGTTGAGCGTGATGTGCTGCAGGAACATGGGGATAAACGTGGCGACCACGGAAAGGGGGATGGCAATGCCGATGATCAGTGTGGTCTTCATTTCCTGAAGGAAGACAAAGAGGACCAGCAGCGCCAGAATTCCGCCCTGAATGACAGAGTCGCGAACCTCCTTGGTGGAGGCCTCGATAAACCGGGACTGGTCGGTGATGACGGTCAGGTTAACGTCCGGGGGAAGCCGGTCGACCAAATTGCGCTTGACCGGTTTTGGGGGGGTGCTCTGGGCCGACTTGCCGCTCATGGCCGCCTTCGTGCGCCGTTCCATCGAGGCCATGTAGTCCGACAGTTTGGCCTGCATCTTTTCGGCGAACGACAGCGGGCGTTCTATGGCAAGCAGGTCGCGCACCCGGTTGCAGACCGCAACCGTGTTCGCGTCACCCTCCTTGTAGATGTCCAAAGCCACGGCCTCGCGGCCGTTTATCCGAACGATGGTCTCCCGTTCCCTGGCCCCCATGAAAACGTCCGCAAGGTCGGAAAGACGCTTCTGCGTGCCATTGGGGGTGGTAATCAGGGTCGCGGCGATCTGCTCGATGCTCGTGTACTCGTTCATCGTGCGGACCAGGTATTCCGTCTTGCCCTCGCGAAGCTGGCCACCCGAAAGATTGATGTTCTGCTGGGCCAGATTCTCCACGATGTACTGAAGCGAGAGGCCCAGCCCCTTGAGCTTCTCGGCGTCGACCAGCACCTGGATTTCCTCTTCCTGGCCGCCCTTGACCGCCACCTGGGCGATGCCGGCCTCCGCTTCCAGGTCGCTCTTGAGGTGCTTCTCCGCGTCGTAGCGAATGGTGGTCAGCCGCTTGATCTCGTCCTCCGAGGTGCCCTGGGCGCCGCTCGCCGTGATTGCAACGCGGATGACCGGGTCGCGCGTGGGGTCATACCGCAGAATAACCGGCTTCTTGCTGACCTCCTTGGGCGCCTCAAACAGGTCCAACCGGTCCCGCACCTCCTGCTGGGCCGTGTTCATTTCCGTGCCCCAGGTGAACTCAAGGGTGATTTCAGACCGGCCCGGGGCGGAAACGCTGCTGATCTCCACCAACCCGCTGACGATGGAAAGCATCTCCTCCAACGGCCGGGTGACCAGCTTCTCCACGTCTTCCGGCGCCGCCCCCTCGTACTCCGTGCGCACGGTCAGCGACGGGTAGGAAATGTTCGGCATCAGGTTGATGGGAAGTTTTTCATAGGACCGCCAGCCGAATACGATGATGGTCAGGAACAACATGATCATCGTCACCGGACGCCGGATGGCGAGGCGATACTTGGCGTTACTGCTGTCTTCGGGGGTGTTGGTCATGCGAGCGATCCGCCGGGTTAAATCGCGCGCCTGGGCGCGCCTTCCAGTGTGATACCTCTGTCGTGGGGGGGCGGCCTACTTGGCAGCAGCCTCTTCCATCTCCTTCTGCTTCTTGGCCTCCTCTTCAGACTTCTTCTTTGCGGCGGCGATCGCCTCGTCGAAAGAAACGCCCTCGCGGGCCTTAAGCTCCTTCTCGGCGCTGGTGATTGTCACATAGGAGTTCTGCTTGAGCGTGTGCTGGCCAAGCACCACCACCTGTGAGTTGTCGTCCACGCCCGAAAGAACTTCGATGCTGTTGCTGTCCTCCAGACCTGTTTTCACTTCAATGCGCTGGGCCACGAACACCGATTCCCCAGGCTTGGCGGTGGTCTCCGGTGCCGCGGACGGGTCCTGGGCGTTGGCCTGCCCCTCGGGCAGCACCGTCATCAGATACATGCGGGCGTTCTCCTCCAGCACCGCGTCCTTGGGGACCACAAGCGCGTTCTTGTGGGTTTCCATGACCAGCCGCACGCGGGCAAACGCCGCATCCCGCAGTTTCGCCTTGTCCTCAAGCGTGAAGTCCAGCACCACCTTGACCGTGCCGCTCAGCGGGTCAACGCTCGGGTTGATGCGGCGCACCTTGGCGGTGAACTCCTGCCCCTCCATCGCGTCCACGCGCACCCGCGCCTCCTGCCCCACCGACAGGCGCGACAGCTCCTTTTCCGGCACCTGGATGGGAAGAACGTATGAATCCGTGTCCACCAGCGAGAACAGCGGCATGGCCGGGGCCACCAGAATGCCCGCCTGGATGGTGCGCCTGGTCACCACGCCGCCTATGGGTGCCGTGATCGTCTGGTTTCTCAACTGCGCGTTGTTCATTTCGAGCAGCGCCTTCGACTGGTCGTAGGCGAATTTGGTGTTGTCGCGCTCCACTGGCGCGCCGATCCCCTCCGCAAGACTGCGCTCCGCAATCTGAAACGCCGTCTTGCGCTGCTCCACCTGGATCAGCGTCTGGCGCATCTGCGCGTCCATTTCCGTTTTGTCCAGTTCCGCCAGAACGGCGCCCTTATTAACGCGGTCACCCTCTTCGGCGGTCACCGAAAGGCAAATGCCCGCGCCTTTGGACAGCACTTCAACACGGTTCTCCGCCACAATGCGGGTGGTGGTCTCGAAGTACGAGGAGATGTCGGCGCGCTGGGGATGCGCCACTTCCACGGGGATGAGAATACGCTCCGATGCTGACTTTTTCGCCTCCCCGCCCGGCGTGGTGCCGGCCGCGGACTGCTTGTCCTCGGCCGCCGCCCCTTCCACCGGCTTGTTGCACCCGGCCACCAGCAACGCCCCGCAACACAGTGCCAACGCCAGAACTCGATTCAACATAAACACTCCCAAAGGGTGCCCCGCTCTGTGGCGACCTCTCCGAGGCCGTTAGGGACGCATGAACACCCACTGTTATTGAAGTACGTTCTACTAAACTGTGCCGGTGCAACCGCTCCACCGTGTCAACAGCACTGCGTACAGACCCTCTCAACCAATATCAACCTATGCAATACGGACTCTCGTCAAAAAACACTATACCTGTTGGACTGCCAAACATTACGCTTAGGTTTCACAGAATATACACTTCGCCCGGCCGCACGAAATCACCTGTCGGGCATCGGTCTGAGCGCCAAACTATAGCAGATCGGACGGGGGCGCATAAAGTATTTTTCGCACTATGTTCAACAAAAACAACGTTTTTCGCTCTGATGGATACCTCAAGAACAGGGAGGAAGGGGGATTGCTTACGCCCCCGGCAGTTCGTCTCGAATACGGCGCGGGTGGATGCCCTGTTTATCCCATTTGGCCTCAATGGCCACACGGCGCTCCTGCTGCGCCTTGCGCACCCGCGGCATCCATACCCGCAGGTCCAGGCCGCCGGGGAGCATCTTCTCGATGAAAGGCACCATGAGCGAATCATTCAGGGCGTCGCAGAAGGAATCGTACAGTTGCACGTGGTTCTTGAGCCGCGCTTCCTCGTCGATGGGGGTGTCGAGCGACACGGCATCCAGGTCAATAAAGAAGAAGCGGTCGCCTTCGCGGGTAAATATGTTCTTGCCCGACAGGTCGGCGTGATGGGCGCCAGCCGCCTCGATGCTGTTTATGCCCTCGGCCAAACGCCCCAGAAAGCCGCCAATGGCATCCGCGCCCGCCCCCTGCTTGAGCAACGACAGCAGGAACTCCTCCACATTGGTCTGTCCGGCAAGGTACTGAAAGACGAAAACCGTCCCGCTGGTCAGGCCCAGTCGCTCCTTTTCCACAAAGGCAAGCGGCTCGGGCACCCGCACCCGGTGGGCCCGCAAATGGTGGGCGGCCAGCCAGGGGCGGCGGTAACGGTCGCGCAGCAGGGTGTGGCGCACGGCCTTGATCGCCATGCCCGCACGGCTTTCCTTGACCACCCAGTGTCCCACGCGGCGCACTTCAGCCTTGTCCGAGGTCTTCAGCACCTCCCCGGGATGGGTCAGCAGCGTCTCCAACTGTTCATCGGTCACATCGTTACGGATATACGAAGTCCGACCCGGTTGCCGGTTGACCCGAAAATTCAGCGGGCACATCGGGTCCATCGGTATATTGTCAGTACTGGTAATGCTCATGTCCGCTTGCCCCGCATGCTTTCCGAAAATTTGCCCCGCAACCGGTACGCCATGTCCAGCCAAACCGGGACAGACACGCCGCTCAAACCGCCATACCCATCCATAAACGCACTATAACATGCCTCCGGCACGGCGTTCTTCTGCAGGGAACGACGAAATCTGAGCAGATTTCGGCAGCACTGAACCCTGCCCGGCACACGCCCGACCACAGCCCGGTCTAAGTCAATCAGGTGGGGAAGACCGTCTGCAATCACAATATTTTTCACCTGAAGGTCGGCATGCCAGACACCTCGCTGATGCATGTCGCGCACAAGGCCCCCAACGCTTTGCAGCATCCGGGTGCGCTCAGAACTGCATTCCCCGCCGTCATGCGCACGCAGCCAAGCCAGCAGGTCCGGCCCCGGAAGCAGTTCTGTCGCCAGCGCTCCGCTCACCCAGGGGCCACGCCGCTCCCATAGGATGCCCAGCACCCGCGGCACCGGCAGCCCCCGCTGTTCCACCAGCCAATGGGCCGCAAACTCCTGTCCCGGTCGGTTCCAGAGCAGGTACTTCTCGCCAAGCAGGCAAGCGACAGCCCCCCCCCGGTGACAAACCCGCACCAGTCCCTGGCGGTCCGGCCTCCATGCAAAACTGCGCAGCGCACCCCGCTCCGCGCGCGGCATCACCGTGCAGTTTTCGGCCGTGCCCAGCGCTTGGGCAATACCATCGGCCCCCTCACGACGCACAATGAACCGCATCCGCCCCGTGGTGCGCGACTCAAATATGTCTGAGGCAAGGATGTCCGGCAGGCCCATGGTCGTTCCCTAGAAAGTGTGCCCCATTATGGGGGCTCAACCCCTTTCGCCGCAAACCGGCCGGCCACCATGGTCAAGAGTGGGGGAGGGGCAGGCGCTGTGCTGTCAAAACCGCATGCCGCATGCACCCGGCATTCATGTTAAACTTGTATCCATACACCGGGCTTGCGTACAGGGCCCTGAAAAGGAGCAAAAATGGCTGTCGGGACTGCGCGCGCGCTTGTTTGGATGCTGGTTGTGGTGGTGGCTCAGTTCATCCCGATTGGCTGCAACCATGGCCCCTTTGAAATTCAACTCGTGAACGAGGGTGCCTACTCCATCACAGAGGTGCTGGTGTACCCTGAGCCGCACAGGGGGGAAACCCCCAGTCCGGAAGAACTGGTCAATCGCATGCCGCAGGACGCTTCCGGTTCCACCATAGCGCTGCTTCCGAACGACGAAACCATGCTTCCCGGGCTGTTCCCGGAAGACGTGTACCAGATTTCAGTCACCTTCTACGACAGCGCAAACCAGACCTTCCGGCAGTTCCAAACCCCATACCCGCAGAATCTCACCACCGTCAAGAGTGGCTACCCGGTCATTGTCAGGGCGGCTATGGACGCGGACGGCGCTCCCGACGTGGGGGTTGAGTTCATTGTTCCGTTTTAGCGTCTTGCGGAAAATTCCCCTTCTGGGGCGCGTCAGATGCCTTCGATGTTGATCCCGACGATGCGCCAGACCTTGTCAGAGTCCTTCTTGAAGCTGAGTTCAACCGAAACGGCGCCCACGTCGGCAGTGGCGTCTATGGGATACACCGTTGCGGTGCCGTTCTTCTTGTCCATGGTTACTTTGGCCTGCGCCAGGTCGATCTTGCCGTCGTGTTCCTTGATTGTCTCGGCCATATCGTCCAGTTTGCCCTTGTCCTTGGCCTTTTGAATCTGCTCGGCAAGTTCCTGCTTGCTCGCGACACGGTCGTTTGTGAAATCCTCGGAGACATAATTGAGGATGGTGTCGGCTTTTACGGCAAGGATGTCGGCCGCAAACGCCGTGGTCTTCTGCATGACCTGTTCTTCGTCCGTCGGCCCCTTTTTGCCCGCCATGCACCCGGTCAGCAGCACCAGGGCGAAGAGGGGCATGACACCGAAAATCGTGAGCTTCTTCATGGATCTAACCTTTCGACGTTATGGTTGCGGGTAAAGCACGCACCTTTGACCGGGCGGGGGCATCACCAAGTTTCACCGGCGATTCCGCTCGGATTCGGCAACTTGCGCCCGTCTGGGGTAGAATGGCACCGCTTCGGCACAACCACTCAGGAGACCGGAATGAAACGCCCATTAGTCATCGTCTTGTGCATTGCAGCCGCAGGGTCCGCCTTCGCCGCGGACGCGCCGGACCGTCAGGCCCGGGCCAAAGAAATCGGCAACCTCCGTTTCGGCATGTTTGTCTGCTGGTCGCTCAGCACCTTCTCCGGCTACGAGTGGACGCGCGGCAAGACCTCCCCCGACGCCTTCGCGGCCACCGGCTGCGACACGGACCAGTGGTGCCAGGCCGCGAAGGACGCCGGCATGGGCTATATCCTGTTTCTCACCAAGCACCATGACGGGTTTTGCCTGTGGGACACCAAGACGACCGAGTTCAAGGCGACCAACAGCCCGCTCAAGATGGATGTCCTCGCGGCACTGCGCAAGTCCTGCGACAAATACGGGCTCAAACTCGCCCTATACTTCTCCGAGGGCGACTGGACCTGGATCGAGAATGGTCCGCAGGACGGGCTTATACCGGGCAGCCCCAAGTGGGGAAGCGCGGTGTGGAGTTCCAGCAACAATCCGGAAATGAAAAAGGCGCAGTTGAAGGAACTGGTGACGCAGTACGGACCCATCGAGTTCTTCTGGATGGACCACGCCCAGGGCACGGGTGGGCTGGGCCACAGGGAAACCGACGCATGGGTGCGTGAATTCCAGCCCAACTGTTTCGTGGGCTTCAACCACGGCGATCCCGCCGGCGAACTGGCCATCCGTGAAGTGGGCCGCCCCGGACCGATTGGCGACGCGAAAGCTTCCGAGTACAACAAGAAGGCCGAAAAGGGCTACAAGGGCTACCTGCTGGCCGAATTCACCTACCCAATCCTGCCAAAACACGAAGGCGGCGCCATGTGGTTCTACTCGCTGCCCATCCACGACGGGTTGGGCGCCCCGGCCCAGCCCATTTATGACGACTACAAGGGCGCGGTGAAATACGGGAACATTTTCTCGCTGGACGTCGGCCCCGACTATGCGGGCAAACTCCGCGCGGTGGACGTCAAGACCCTGCACGAAATCGGCGAGAAGATCCAAGCGTCAAAAACCGCCGGGCAGGACAATTGACGGGCCTCCAAGATGTAGGACAGCCGCCCTCGGCTGTCCGTATTCGGCAAGTGGCAAGAAACGACAGGCAGGGGCGCCTGTCCCACATTTTTGAGTGCGGCGGCCATGCCGCCGCTTTTCTCCGCCGGGGCCATGCCCCGGCGGCGCGAAGTGTAACTTCGCGAACAAGCGCGTTCCCAAGTATAACTTGGGAACGAGAGCGATTCGGGCGAAAGGCATGAATATGAAATCCGCTCTTCACTTCATATGCTGCACCATCCTTTCCCTAGCCGCGACCGCGACTACGGCCGACAACCCCGCCCCCGCCAGAGACCCGCTATGGCTCTACGAACCCGCCGCCCAAGGGACACCCGTAGCCTACGACGAGGCCATGGCCGCGGCGTGCCTGCAGGGCATCATCAACCGCGAAGCACCGCGCGTTTACCTGCGGCCCGCGCATGCGCCCACACCCGGCTATTGGCTGGACACCTTCTCCAAGGACGGTGGCTGGCTCTCGGGCAGGGAGCGCAAACCCCTTGCCGGCCTCGACGCGCTGGCGGCGCTGGCGGGCGATAGGCTGAAAGGCGCGGTCATCTGGGACCCCGCCGTCCCCGCCACGATCAACGTCGCCACAACCATCGCGGGCGTGAAGGACTGCGTCGTGCTGAGCCCCGAACTGGCCGAACAGGTGCTCGCAAAGTGGAAGCTCCCACTAATCGAAGACCTGCGCGGGCGTTTCACCGGGGCCGAGTCGGGCAGCAAGAAGAACGACGCGTACCGCTGGGCCGTGCGCGAGTACCTCGCCAAGGGCCTGTGCTCGGCGCACCTGCTGTGCCTGTTCGAGGACGCCGCCACCTCGCGGGCAGCGGGCGGTATCTCCTACGTGGTGACGCGCGACTGGGCGGTCAAGAACCGCTCCTTTGTGTTCGATTTGTCCCCCTGGGACGACGAGAAACCCAAGGACGATCCCGATCAGCCGATGGGCACGGACCTCGCGACCTACCACATGACCCTGGACGAGGTGCTCAAGCAGTCGGCCGGGAAATGCATGACCGAAATGACCGGCTTCTTTGCCTTCTGGAAGTACAGCAACATCGCCGGTTTCGCCAGCACGCACGAGCCCGTGCCGACCGAATGGGAGACGGTGCATCTTATCTCCCCCTACAACTGCTACCAGAACACCGTCTCCAGCGACTGCTATAACCAGTCCTTCCACAGCCAGGCCCCCTTCAAGCCGCTCAAACAGACTCGGCCCGCGCCGGTGGGTGCCGTGGAGAACAAGACCTACGTCTGCTTCCTCATGGCCGACTACGACTCCGCAACGCCCCTCTACGATTTCCTGCCCAAACACTGGGATGATCCGAACCGCGGCAAACTGCCGCTGGCCTGGGGCATCAACCCTAATTTAATCGAAACCTACCCGGACATCGTCACGCACCTCTATCAGACCGCAACCCCGAACGACCATTTCACCAGCGACGCAAGCGCCGCCGGCTACTTCAACCCCAACCGCATCAAGCCGGACCAGCTTCCGCTCTTCGTCAAGCACAACAAGAAGTTCTTCGACGCCACCGACATGACCATGGCCCCCATGGTGCTCGACTGGGCCGAGCCCACGCCCGCCGTCAAGGACGCCTTTGCCCAGTTCGCGCCCGGCGGCTTTGCCACCATAGTGATGGACATGCACACCAACATCGGCGGTCCGCCCAAACCGCACGTGTGGAAGGGCATGCCCGTCACCGAACTGCTCAACCACACCTGCAACTACGCCAGCCCCAAGCAGACCGCCGATGCTATGTACACGGCAATGAAAGAGCACGGTATCAAGAACCCGGCCTTCCACTTCTTCCGTATCGTGTGGGTTGGCCCCACCGCCGTGATGGATTCACTCGACGTCTTCCGCAAAGAACACTCCGACATCCCCATCGAGGTCCTCGATCCTTACAGCTTCTTCGCCCTCTTCGCGAAGAACTACAAGGACGCCACCCCCTGATTCGCCTGTTGTGCTATCGTAATCCGGCGTTCGTGATAAGCTGAACCGGAACGCGCCTGCGTCACACTTGCAGGCGGGGAGCAATCAAATGAACGTGGGACGATTCGCGAAAGCTGTCGTGTCGTTCGGAGGCCTCTTGCTGATTGCGCTGGTGTCGCATGCAGCCGCAGAGACCGTATTGAACGTGGGCGCCCTGAACCAACTCCGCGCGGACGACGCCACCGCCGCGGCCCAGCCCACCCCGATGACCATGGCGCCCGCGCAATGGATCTGGATGCCCAGTGACCGCACCTTGTCCAACACCTTCGCGCTGTTCCGCAAGGAACTCGACCTGAAGGAGGCGCCTGTCCGCGCTCTTGGCTGGATCACCGCGGACAGCCGCTACCGCCTCAGCGTGAACGGACAGCGCGTGCAGTGGGGCCCGGCCCCCTGCGACCCGCGCCAGCTCGATGTGGACCCCTGCGACCTGACCGCGCTGTTCAAACCCGGCAAGAATGTGGTGGGCGCCGAGGTCCTGTTCTACGGACTCGGCGACGGCACCTGGGCCGCGGGCAAGCCCGGCTTCATTTTTCATGCCGTGCTGGAATTCAAGGACGGACACAAGGAAACCCTCGTCTCCGACAAATCCTGGCAGGTGCTGCTCGACCGCGCGCACCGCCCGGGCCAGCACAAGCGCTGGTACCTGCGCGCGCTGCAGGAGGAGTTTGACGCGCAGCTACACCCGCAGGGATGGGACACGCCCGAGTTCACGCCCGACGCCGCGTGGATGCCGGCCGCCCGCACGGAGTGCGCGCCGGACAAACCGCCCTCGTGCGGCCCCAAGGACAGCAATGACATGGTCGACCGCGTGGACCCCGCGAAGGGTTCCCTGCGCGCCCGGCAGATTCCGCCGGTGCGCGAGCTGACCTTTCCCGTAAAACGCCTGGCCGACGCAGGACGGGTCACGTGGCTGCGCGACCCCGAAGACTGGTTTGAGCAGCGCATGGCCAAGAGCTTCACCATCGCCCGAGCCGATGTGGCCACGGCGCAGGGCGACGGCTGGGAACTGCCCGCCACACCGGACCCGCGCCAGGGCATGTTCGCCACCTTTGAACTAGAAGAGCAGGTCGTTGGCTGGCCCCAGTTCACGATAGACGCGCCGGAGGGCACCATAATCGAACTGATGGTCCAAGAGTCGCATGACCCGGTCAAGGGCCCGCTCTGGCTCGACACGCACTTCTACGCATGGACCCGTTTCATCTGCCGCGAGGGGGTAAACCGTTTCGAGTCATTCGACTATGAAAGCTGCCGCTGGATACAACTGCACATCCGCAACGCCAGCCGGCCCGTCACTGTCAGCGCCGTGGGCATGCGGCGGCGCCTCTATCCCTGGCCCAATGCGGCGCATATCATATGCGACGAAGCCCCGCTTCAGCGGCTCTTCGACGCCACCGTCAACACGCTGAACAACAGCGCCATCGAAACCTTCGCGGACGGCATGGGCCGCGAACGGCAGCAGTACAGCGGCGACGGCAGTCCGCAAATCTTTGTGGCGCGCCAGGCCATGGGCGAC
>CAIUWO010001038.1 GCA_903902895.1 Candidatus Hydrogenedentota bacterium
CTCCTCGCAATGACGCAGTGAGGTCTCCAACTCAAGCCGGTGCCTTGCCTGAGTTGCCCTTCGAGATGGCCACGCTCAGCGCCAGAACAATGCATGCCGCGTAGTAGACCGGATAGCAAATATTGCCGTTGATCGGACTGGGGTCAACGTAACGCCAGCGCGCGACAAAGATGTCGGAAACGTAGAAAAGCAGCGCTCCGAGCAGCGCCCACCGGCCCACGCTGTTGTGCGAGGTGCCGCAGGCGAAGAACGCCATCAGGCTGATGACAGTGATGTATGCAGTCACCGGCCCGAGTTCCGCCGTGGGGACATGCGGCAACAGCCAGGCCAACAAGGACACCATGACCAAAGCGAGAACGGGCAAGCCCCACAACGCCCGTTTCCATGCGATACCGTTGGCGAAAAACGCCCCGATGAATCCGAAATGGGCCAGCAGGAACGCCGCCAGTCCCGCCATGAAATTGCGCGGCCCGAGCATGTCCCCGCACCAGCATCCCACCAACCCCAGCAGGATAAACCGGCCGTACCAACCGCCGAGCGCCCCCCGCGTCAGCGCAATGGCAAGATAACCCGTTGAAGCGATAAAGATCAGCGGCATGACCCACGCCCCGCCCCCGCTGTTACGGGCGATCAGCATCGCAACCACGGCAACAACGGCCACCATCACCGGCAATGTGCGCAATACCCGCATTCGTTTACCTCCGGTCCTCTCCATGGGATTTCTGGCTCGCATTCGCAAGCATGTTCGCATAATACCATGTGAACACACGACTAGCGTGCGTCTGTTCTCTGCACGCTTTGTGTTATTTGCGCTCTTTGCGGCAATTCTATTCTTCATTTGAACCACATAGAACGCACAGACCACAAAGAAGAACCCTGGCCGCTCGGCCCGCCCCCGGCCCGGCTCGAAATGGGCGCTCGCATTTCCTGCACCTTTTCGGTACGATTGTTGACGTCTGAAGAACCAAGAAGTGGCTTTCGCCACACGGGGAGTGAATGAAATGGAAAAGGTCCGCTTTGAAGTGACCCTGAACGGGGAACGACTTTGCACGGCGGGCGTCGATGGCTATGGCGTGCTCATGGTAACTATGGTAATGGCAACGCTCCTGAATGCGGACACACCCGGCGCCGAAACGACCGGACAACCCCTGTGCTACGACCTCAACCTCAATGTGGGCGGTCTAGAGTGCAATGATTCGGCAGAGAACAAGAATCTGATTTGGATTTACAGGTCTCTGAAGGAGGGAGATGAAGTGCGGGTCCGTGTGCTTCCCGACGGGGAGCATGATCCGCCAATATCCTCATTTTCTGACCACGCCTCCTCCTGCGCTAAAGAACGGGACGGCGCAGACACGCCGGAAAGTTATGGTTTACCAATGGATGACTCGCCGCAGGGGGGAGATGCCCCGGGAAATGTGCGGTTTTCTTACCTGCTCAACGGAACACCCCTTTGCGTGGCCGGCCTCGACGGCGCAGGTCTCATCGGGACACATATCGTCGCGGTGACCCGTCACCCGAACTATGCCAGGGACTTTCATGTCAACGGCAAGTGCGCTGAGGATTTCCTGAATATGACTGTTCGGGGCTTGGACGATGGCAAAAAGGACTGTCGCACCAACCTGACCTGGACCAATCGGAAAGCGCTCAGCCAAGGAGATGAAATTCACATCCGGCTGTTGCCTCCGGGCGATTACGACGCGCCAAAGAGGCTGTCTTCCGCAAGACGAAAGGAATAGACCAGGATTGACAGCGTGCAGCGTGCAAACGCGGCGTATGGGAAGCATGAGATATGGATAACGTCCGTTTTGGAATCACTTTGAATGGAGAGAACCTGTGCACTGCCGGACTCGACGGATATGGCTGGCTTACAGTGGGGATGAATCTTTTTGTGCCTCAGGCCGGTTGTTCCGCAACAATATCGGTTACCGGCATGAACCAACGCAATGCTTCCGAATATGGGCGTATGGTATGGGGGGAAAGACCCCTCAATGTGGGCGATGAGCTTAAAGTGCGTGTCCTGCCCCCAGGGAGCTACGACCCACCCATCGCGGCATTCGACGACTTGGCAACCGCGACCAAATGGAATGGTCCGAATCATTTCCGAGGCTGTCCCTGTGAGATTCTCTCGCCTGAAGCAAGTGTGGATGCGCACGTTGAAGGTGACCTTCGCTTCGAAATCTACCGTAAGGGAGAATATTTCTGCACCGCGGGATGTGTACGTCACTCAACAGTGCTGGTATCAATAGAAGCACACACCTATGACCCTGAACATGTCGACAAACGGCGAGCCATGGGAATGCCCACAGAGGACCGGTTGGCCATGGGAATTCTCTTCTTTGATATTGACCCGCCGGGGCTGTCCCTTGAAGTGGGCGACGAAGTGCTTGTGCGCGTCTTGCCGCCCGGCGAATGCGACCCACCGCAAGAACCGCGCAAGCCGGGGCACCCGGAATGGGCCAAGAACGCCCGTGTTTTCGGTAGACACTCGGGAAATGGTGCCGATTGAGTATGCAGGTGGTTTTTGTGAAGCGCACACGGTAACATAACCGCATCGTCATTTCGGCCTGCACAAGGGATGCGCGTTCCAGGCCAAAACAAATGAGAAAGGATTGCCGCACATGAAAACAGCCTTCGCATTGGCAACCATGGTTGCTCTTGTCAATTTCATTATGGTCCCGGCCTCTGCCGCCGACCTCCGCATCGGCATCATCGGGCTGGATAC
>CAIUWO010001039.1 GCA_903902895.1 Candidatus Hydrogenedentota bacterium
GTTCCCTGGAAGAGAGGACGTTGTTATTGAAGAAGTCCTCGTCCAAGGGCGGAAGTTGGGAAGGATCCAGTGAGCCGGAGAGCAAAGCTACACCGGCGCGTTCGCCCGGGCGAAGCCCTGTTATGGTTCCCACAACCGGTGAGAACTGGAGATCAAAGTCGCACTGGGCGGTTTCGCCAGCTTTGATATCGATTTCGGTAGTTTGACGTACATCCTTATCCGGAACATCTGCCGTCAGCCGATAGTGTCCTTCCGGCAGTTGATCGGTAAAGAAGCGCCCTTCGGAGTCGGCGAACAGGGCAAGTATCTCCCTTTCACCTTCTGCGTCGAGCGCCACGATGTGGATACTAATGTAGTTTCCTATGGGCCGCTCACCGTTAATGAGCGCATGACCCTCAAGCATCGTGCCCGAGGTGTTCAGTTCAAGATTGAGCGTTGAAGTCTCACCCGCCGTGACGTCGACCGTCTCAGTGCGTGTATCCATCCTGCCTGTGTTGTCGAGGTCCAGTGTGATGAATTCGACCGGAACCTGTCCCGGGGGTATCGTATGAAGGTAATAGCGGCCGTCAATATCGGTTGTTACTTGCCCGCAATAGTTGAAATTGTTCGCCTGGACGAATACCCCTTGTAATGGTCTGCCATTGCCGGTTACGACGCCTTCGATGGCCCCATAGTCGCTGGTATCCACGACAAGGTGCGCATGTACGGTTCGTCCCTCCTGTACAACGGTGTGTGCTACGGCCAGGGGGCCGCCAGTGGCCCAATCTTGCAGAATCTCCAGTTCGTATGCACCCGGCAGCATAGGCCCTGACACAAAGCACCCCCGGCTGTCTGTGGTCATTCGTATATGTGTGGGCGCATCGGAGGAACGCAGAACCGGATGAATGGATTCCAGTAACTGGTTGGCTGAGGAATCCGAAGGTAATGCATCGACTAGCATGTGCGCCATGGGGGCGCCCGCGGCCGTGATTACTTCTCCTTCGAGGTATCCTGTACTATGCAGAAGCAATTCATATTCTTGCGCAAATGGTTCAACCGGGCCAAGCCGGGAACTGATGCCGATGTCGGCAAGAGCCTGAAGGTAGATGGCCGGCAGGTCACGGCTGACCGGAAGGGCGAATTTTCCCTCGGTATCGCTGACCGTTGCGAATTCGGCCTTGCCTTCTGTCGCTCGACCGATAACCGAGGCGCCAGGGACCGGCCGATGCGAGGAATCTACGACCATACCGGTCACAACAGGAAGTTGTGTGAGTTGCAGGTCGATGCCCTTCATCGAGGTGCCTGCGTCAAGCTTTGGTATTGTCTTCTCGGCTTGTTCGTACGCATCCTTCTTGGCGACTATTTTTACCTCGCCGTCCGGAACACCGTTTAGCACATACGCGCCGTCAGCGTCGGATTTTGTCGAGGCAGCAGCTTCCATTGTAGCAACCGAAACAACGGCGTCGGACAGGCCCATGCCGCGATCGTTCATGACGCGCCCCGAAATCTGCGCGCCGTTTGTCAGGCGAAGTTCCACGCCGGTTGCGGGGCGGTTTTTCTGCACGGAAACGCGCACCGGTTCGCGAAGTGCATATCTTATAGGCACTTTGGGTTCGCGGAGGAGCGTAAGATCATAATCGCCTGGCTTCAACCCGGAGACAAGGAAGGTCCCGTTCTCATTCACGTCAGCCTGCGATTCAGAAAAGGGAGACCATTTGCCGTCCGGATCCTTGTTTCCCTCTATGCTGCGCGCATTGACGCGAAATCCTGTAGCCGGTGACCTATCAGACGCGATGGCGCTCCCGGAGATAGTGCACCCCGTGCTGACTCTTATTACGATGTCGGCGGTTCCGGTTGTAGAAGCTTTTGTTTTTTCCGGCAGATAACCTTTTGCACTCACATATAGGGTGAGCGAACCCCCAGGCAGATGCTGCAGAACGAATCTTCCTGCGTCGTCGGTAGTGGCATAGCGACGAAACCATGAGACAGAAGAATAGCCTTCATCTTGGGAATCTTGCCTTGCTAGAACGTCAGCGCCCCCTACGGGCGCCCCTTTGTCGTCAATGACCATTCCTGCAATTGAAAAGGCGGGTTTCAAGACAAGTTCAATGTAGCGTTCTCGGGCAGGTCCGTTTAGACGAATGGAGTGTTCTCCGTAAAGGTTTCCCGCCTTTGCCCAGATAACGTCGTCAGCAATACCGGCCTTAAGTCCGGTGGGTATATTGTCAAAATGAAAATAGCCGCCCTGATCTGCCGCAGTAGCCAGGTGAAGCTTGCGAGCAGGTGCGTCGAGGTCGGTTAGTTGACCTCGATGCGTTGCGGATTCTATCCCGGCCGCATTGTCAATGCCGACTTCGGCATTCGACACCGGTTTGCCCGTCGCGTCGACCACGATGCCATTGAGCATCGAATAGAAGTCCGGTTCAGGCACGATCGCGGCCGAATCTTGTTCCTTTTGGACAAGAGTGGCAGGTGGCTGGCTATTTTCCGGTTGTTTTGCCGAAGAGGGGGGTGCCAGTTGGGAGGGCGGCGGCGCCGGCAAATCATGGACAGTGAATTGGCTGGGACCAGTAATATCCTGGGTATGCTGAAAGAAGCGAGCGGGACCTCCGAACAGGAAGAAACAGGTTAGTGCGGATACTGCCCCCGCTGTGGCGATGGCTGCGATAAGTTTCGTCGCCGTACTTCCTACGACCGCCGCTCCGGCAACCGATATTGAGATACCCGCTTTCCATGGCACGGGAGTAATGGCAATCGCCGACATGATGCGGGCAGAGCGAGCATGATCGGGTTTCCTGCTGATGACTTCGGCGCCAACGGAGGATATGAGGCGGCGGCCTAGCTCCTCGCGGGCACGCTGGAGCCGTTTAGCGGCGGCTTCCGGCGAGATATCGAGGAGGGCAGCAATGTCCTTTGCCCGCTGGCCGCGGAAGTAGGAAAGGATGAGGATTTCCCGATGTTCCGCCTCCAGATTGGCGATTTGGCTCCATAGCGCAGCATGAAGTTCCTGCTGGGCAAAATCACACGGCTCCGTTTGCCGTGCCTGATTGTAGTGGTCAATGGCCATGCGTTCGCTAGCTCGGCGGCGCATGAAGTCCGTCACTAAATTGCGCGTGACCTTAACGAGCCACGGCCCCATCGTCGACTCGGACGATAGCCGATCCAGCCATTGGTAAAGCCGCAGGAAAGCCTCTTGTGCCGCGTCTTCAGCGTCAGAGGCGTTTCCCAAATGGGCATAGGCAAAGGCATACAGCATTCCGCCGTAGCGGTCGATCAGAATCCGAAAATCCTGCGTGCGCCCCCGCAGCACGCGCTGGGCAATATGGCGGTCAGTCAGCAGTTTCTCTAACATCCTAGGCATCTCCAGGTATTGTACTTGGATTGACACCATTATAAACGGATGAGCACGAAATATTGGACAAACCTCTTCTTGTAGAGCACGGCATGTCGTTCCTATAGCCTAACCGGCCTTCGCCGCCGTCCCCACTCCCAGCAGCCGCCCAACCGCCACCCTCATACCCGCTTGGTCCATCTGGACGACCGCCCGAAGCCGGTTTTCCGTCACGTCGGGATTGTCTTTGAGCATTCCGCGCAAAGCTGCTGGAATCCGCATCAAATTCAAGAACTGAATGGTCCTGGTCCGCGATATGCCCAACTCGCTGGCCGCACGCGGTGCCCACCGATGACGGGACAGCAGTCTATATCAAGAGTAACGACAGCCTTTACCGTTGGCCAGGAGTGTCGAAGGAAGAAAAGCAGGAGCATCCGTAAGACCAAAATATTGAGCCGTGGCCCACGCCCGGACAACTGAGTAACTTGAGCGCAGAAAAAGCCCGAAATTGGACCTCTCCGCCGGAGTGCAGCAAAGGCCCAGGGGAGACAGGGTAAAAGAGCTCTGTGGACTCAGATCTCCTCTTGGACCTGCGGCAAAAGGTGGGGTGATTACGCAGCCTCGGGGTCGCCGAGATTGGAAGAATAGGCCGGAACCCGTTGCTGGGTTCCGGCGCTCCCTCCTTATCCGCTGGCGCTCAGGAAGGCTCGGGGATCTCGACCTCGGGAAAGTGCTCCTTCAGGATGCGCAGGCACCGCTCGACGGCGGCGTCGTA
>CAIUWO010001040.1 GCA_903902895.1 Candidatus Hydrogenedentota bacterium
GCTTGTGATCATCATCCCCGCGACCTTCTGGACGGCCGATTGGTATACGGAACGACTGCTGAACGCAGAGGTGGAAAAGATCCGGGCCGAAGGGGCGCCGGTCTCGAAGGAGGACATTAATGCGCGCACCGCAGGCATTCCTGAGGGAGTGGACAGACGGGCGACGAAATTCCTGTTCACACTGGAACCAGATGATTTCCTGCACTGGAGCCTGGACAGGGCCCTGTCGAAGGGCGCCAAAGGGCGGATTTCCGAGTCGCTCGGCTATGATGGTGGATATGATCAGGCAAAGAGAAGTACCCGGAGCGGCTGGGCCGCCGCAATGGCCGACTGGTCCCCGGGACTGGATGCCGAAGTGCGACAGATCCTGGCCAAGGACCAAGAACTTCTGGCCCGAATTGCAGCCATTTCGCGGTTGCCAAAAGAGGACCCGAGAATTGCCCTAAAATACGCATCCCAAGGCCTTCATGTCACTGCCTACAAACTTCCCAACCTTCTGGCATTGAGAATGGCCTGCTTTCTTCTCCTATGGGACGCGGTCATCGCCCTGAAGGAGGGCCGACCCGACGACGCGATGGACGGCTGTACTGCCAGCATGAATTTCCACAACCATCTCGACAGTGCTCCCCGGTTCCTCATAACGGAAATGATTTCAGTCGCATTGCGACACCAGACCGCATCGCTCGCCCTGGAAATTCTTCGGGCCGACGACGTTTCCGATGCGGCTACCGGGAGGTTTCTCACGGCCTGTGCGGCAAGTCACAGGGGAATGGTAGAAGCGGTCGACATGGAACGGCTGAGTTGCATGGACATTTTCGACTCTGTCGGGAAGAGTTGGAGCGAGCCTTACTCGTTTGACCTGCACCTCGGTTGGTGGTGGGCGGTGCAGTATCTCTATGCGATGCCGGTGTGCCGGCCCTGGCGGCAGTATGATCAGGCCGTGGCACTGCGCCTGTACGATAGGATGCGGTCGAGCGTTGGCACCTCACTCGCCGAAGACGAGATAAGCGCCCAGTCAATGTATGGAACGCTTGCCAGACTTGACTGGACAACGCCCCTGACGGAAACGGTCATGCCCAACATCATGCGGAGCAGCATGCAGTACCATCGCGCCGAAGCCATGGTGACGCTGTCCCAAGTCGCGATCGCGCTGAAGAAATGCCGCCGCGATACGGGCAGTTACCCTGCGGACCTTTCCGCGCTGGCCCCGGCGTTTATGGCTGCCGTTCCCATGGACCCGATAACTGGAAAGCCCCTTGTTTACCGTCTGGACAACGGCAAGCTTACGCTTACCAGCGCCGTGGACGAGTCCACGGGCGGCGGCGCTGACCAGTTTGTGTGGGAGCTGGCGCTGTAGGTGTTCCCGCGCGGGATAAGCAGGCGACCCGAAAAGTCGCTTACCGGGGGTTCCCTTAGGTCACCCCCGGCTACTCACATTGGTCCCTGCCGGGACCTTCGTTTCAGGCATATGTCCAAAAGGTGAAATTCCCTCGTTGCCAGTTGCACTGCGCAATGTCCCTGTCCGCGAAGCTGCGCTTCGGCATCAGGGCAATCGCATTAAAATACCGACCTGACGAAAACACGGGTGACGGAAGCTTCTAGGCATTGCGGTGTCCAAAAGCCACGAAAGCACGGAACGTTTAACATATGGTTATAGGGAGTGCTCTGCTGTTAGTCCCCCTTTGAAGGGGGACGGTCCCGCCACTGGCGGGACAGGGGGATGTTAACGCCCCCACCCAAGGCTGACATCCCCGCCGAAGGCGGACAAGCCCCTAAATCCCCCTTCAAAGGGGGACTTAAAGCAGTTCCACGCCAAAAGTTATGCACATTTCCCTAGCGGTGTTCCGGACCCGCTTTAATGCGATTGCCCTGGCTTCGGCATCAGGTGCGATTTCACAACGCAACCTGTTATGGCATACTTTCTATACCATGGGTTTTGAATATGACGAACGAAAGAACCGGGCGAAGCTCAAGAAGCACGGCATTGATTTCGTGGAAGCGCAACGGCTGTGGGACGACGAACAGCTTTTGGAGATTACCGCGAGAACCGAAGACGAGCCGCGCAGCATCGTGATTGGCAGGATTGACGACAAGCACTGGGCGGCCATCGTGACCCACAGAGAAGACCGGACACGCATCATCTCCGTCCGGCGCGCACGAAAAGAGGAACAGGCGCTGTATGAAAGCTAAAGAACTGGACAACAAATTCGACCGGGGCGAGAACATTATTGGCGCACTCGACCTGTCGCAGGTGCGGCGCGTCAACCAGAAAGCCACCCGTGTGAACGTGGACTTTCCCGCCTGGATGGTGCAGTCACTGGACAAGGAAGCAACCCGTGTCGGCGTCACCCGGCAGTCGATCATCAAACTGTGGCTGGCGGAACGGCTCAAGCAGGAAACGGGATGTTGAACCGGGGTCAATTGCGGTTGCGGTAGAAGAAGACCCGGTGGTTGTCCGTGTCACAGCAGAGCCAGAGGTGGTGGTCCTTGGTGCAGTAGGTGACAGTGTTGACCGCCTTGTAGAGCCACCAATGCGCGTCCGGTTCCCAAAAGGAAGAATTCCTGGGATGCACAGGAAGTTCATTTGGGGGGCGGGACGGCGTGAAAGTGCTGCACTCGTCA
>CAIUWO010001041.1 GCA_903902895.1 Candidatus Hydrogenedentota bacterium
AGGAAGCGCTCAATGCCCTCTTTGAGGCGGTACATCTTCACGTCATACGGAACTGTGGGAACCGAGCCCCCAGGAACCGTCACATCGTTGTTGCGGGTGTTCTTGTTCTCTCTGGCTTCCGATATTCCCAGCATGCCCGCCAGGATTGGCGCATAGCTGCTGACCGCCAGCGTCATCTGGGCCTGGCTTGAGCCGGAGTCGTCCAGCGGGATTCCCGAAAGGTTCACGGACGCGTCTGACTTGTCGGTCACGCCGGGCATGTCGGCCATCCAGCCCACATAGATATAGCTCACGCTGGAACTGTCCATCTCGCAGGGGTAGAACTCCTTGTTGGGCACGCTGGGGGTCGCCGCGACGCCCAGCCCCGGCGTGGCGGGGTCGTACTCGTTGCTGATAATGACGCTCGCAAGGTTGTCGGCCCCGTCATAGGCCTTTTCAACGTCCACCCCCTGCGTCGCGGAGGGGCAGAGCATAATCTTGGGGTCGTTCAGGTATTCGGGATAAATCGCCAGGCCGTCAACCGTAAAGTCCGGGTCCGGTTCCTCACTCGGATTGGGGTCGCACCCGAACAGTTTCTCCGGCGGGAAAAGACCGCCGCCGGCCTCGTTCGCATACATCTTGCAGACCAGGCCGAACTGTTTGAGGTTGTTCTGGCAGCTGGAGCGCCGCGCCGATTCGCGGGCCCGGGCCAGTGCCGGCAGCAGGATGGCCGCCAGAATGCCGATGATGGCAATGACCACCAGCAGTTCGATAAGTGTAAATCCCTTGCGTTTCATGATGGCTCCTTTCTGTTATGTTGGGAAACGGTCTCTTCCAACGCATCACAATTAGCAAGAGTGATGCCAGACCGCTGGGTGTGGCTGGTCCGGGGAGGCAAACTGAGAGTGCGGGGAGCGCCACGCAAGCCTTTAAAGAATGGATTTGCAGGGCCATTCGGGAGAATGGCCTCTTCCGCATTCCCCGGCGAGGGACTGTCTGGAGGCGTAATCAGAGCGCGGAAAGACCCAGCCACAGACTTGGGTGCCCGTCTTCCCGCAAATCTGCAAGACGGTCCGGGGCATGCCTCTTGCGATCTTGCAAGAGACCCGGGCGGGTCGGCCTGCCACGTCAGGAAACGGCGATATCAGACTCGCGGGCATGAATATCCAAGTCCGCCATTTTCCGATAGAGCGTGGACGGGTTGATATTCATGCGCCGGGCGGCCTCTTCCTTGTTGCCCCCGCACTCGGCGATCACACGCGACAGGAAGTCCCGTTCAAAAGACTTAACCGCGGTCCGGAGGTCGTCGGGAGTGGATGAGGGCGGGCCCGCGGGGTCCAAACTGCCGGACATGTTCTCGGGCAGTTCCGCCGGGGTAATGTACCCGCCACGGCTCAAGATCATGGCGCGCTCGAGGACATTGCGCAGTTCGCGCACGTTTCCGGGCCAGGCGTAGGCCGACAGGCAGCGCAAGGCATCCTGGGTAAGGCCCAGGCACTGCCGTTTCAACTCGCCGTTCAGCTTGAGCACGAGATGCTCCACCAGCGCCGGAAGGTCAGAACGGCGGTCGCGCAGGGGGGGCATGGACAGTTCAAACACGGCGATTCGGAAGTACAGGTCCGTTCGAAACCGGCCCGTTTCGGCAAGCCCGCGCAGGTCCTTGTTGGTGGCGGCAATGATGCGCGCGCCCAGGGACTTCATCTTCGACCCGCCGACCGGCATGAACTCTTTCTGCTCAAGCACGCGGAGCAGCTTTGCCTGGAGCATCAGCGGCATTTCACCGATCTCGTCGAGCAGAATGGTGCCGTTGCCGGCCAGTTCAAAGTAGCCGGAACGGTCCGCCACCGCGCCGGTGAACGCGCCGCGCACATGGCCGAACAGCTCACTTTCGAGCAGCGCCTCGGGAATGCCGGCGCAGTTGATCGCGACAAAGGGGCTGCTCTTGTTCTCGCCCAGGCTGTGGATTGCGCGCGCCGCAAGCTCCTTGCCCGTGCCGGATTCGCCCGTAATCAGCACGGTGCTGCGGGTGGCGGCAACCTCCTCCACATGGCGCATGGCGGTCTTTATCGGCTCACTCCGGCCGATGATGGAGGACGAATCCATGGCACGCGACACCTGCCGGCGAAGCACCTGGACCTCGCGCGTCAGCTCCTTGAGTTCGGCCAGACGCCGGATCTTGCCGATGACGTCCTCAAAAACAATCGGCTTCATCACATAATCGCAGGCGCCTTTCCGGAAGGCGGTGATTGCCGTGTGCAGGTCGGCGTAGGCGGTCAGCATGATCACGCGCAACTCGGGCCTTACAAGCATCATGGCATCAAGCGCGTCGATGCCGTTCATGCCGGGCATCATGATGTCGCACAGGACGATGTCGGGCTCCCATTCCTCCAGAACAGACAGACCAAGCTCCCCGGAACCGGCCGTTCGGCATTCCATGCCGCGCCTGCGCAGCAGTCCGGCCAGGTCCTCGCGGAACAGCTCTTCATCGTCTATCAGCAGGACTTTTGTTGTCACGCCGTTTCTCCGGTTGGAAAGGCGGGCGCCGAGGACGACGCGTCCGCCACGGGGAGCAGGACGCGAAAGCAGGTCCCGCCGCCCGGGTTGTTTTCGAATTCAATCCTGCCCTTGTGGCTGGAGATGATTGATTTGGCAAGGTTGAGGCCCAGTCCCATTCCTTCCGCCTTTGAACTGTAGAACGCGTCGAACATTTTGGTGCTGGCCTCATCGGTTAAACCTGTTCCGGTGTCGCAAAACGCGACCTCGACCGTTTGCCCGGCCAAACGGGTGGTCACCGTGAGCGTCCCGCCGTCGGGCATGGCCTCCAGCGCGTTTAGCCCGAGATTGAGGAACACCTGGGTCAACTGGTCGGGTGTCGCTGTCACCGCCGGTGAAACAGTTGCAAGTTCCATGCCAATGTGGCAGTGCTTGGCGCCCTCATGGAATCGCACGACCTCCAGCGCGTCGGACACCAGGGTGTTGACACCGCACACTGTCGGCTCCGGGCGGGGCGGGCGCGAAAAACGGGCCACCCCGTAGACGATGCGCGAGATTCTCGAGATCTGCCGCTGCAGCACCTCTATGCTCTCCCGCCAGAACGCGGGGTCGTCCTTTTCCTGCATCAGACTGAGCCGGGTGGACAGGGACGCGAGCGGGTTGCCGATTTCATGCGCCAGACCGGCGGCCACAACGCCCAGGGTTGCCAGTTTGCTTGAACGCAGCAGTTCCACCTCCTCGCGTTTGCGGTCTGTAATGTCGAGCCCAAAGGAAATGGTGCCCGTAACCCGCCCCCCCTCCATGACTTCACTGTTGCTCCATGCGATTTGGCGGTCTTCACCGGACTTGGTCAGGATCGGCCCTTCCAGATGTTTTGGGATGCCGTGCTCGAGACCGCCCAAAAGCCTTTCTTTTGAGCCGGGATAGCGGTCCGGCGGCATCATAATGTCGAACCAGCCGCGCTCCGGAAGTTCCCCGCGGGTATAGCCGGTGATGCGTTCGGCGGTCTCGTTGAAGACTGTAAGCTTCCGGTCATTGTCCAGCCCGATGACAATGACATTGGCCGTCTGGATTAGGTTTTCCGCGTAGTCACGCGCCGCCTGCGCCTCCTCTTCGGCCAGTCTGCGCTGCCGCATCTCCTCCAGAAGCCCCTGGTGCTTGACCTGAAGAGTTGTCCGGGAATCCATCAGGCCCCCAATGGCGTAGTACAGCGCCCCGAACAGAAGGAAAATACCGCCCACCAGGGAAAACCATCTCAGTTCTCCGCGCACCATGGAGGTGTTGCCCACGACCATCCAATTGTCCAATGCGCGCATGTCTTTTGTCATGTCCAAGACAACGGTCGTTGCCACGCAAACGCCGGCGAGAATCAGGGCGTTGCGCACGAACATTCTTTCCGGCACCGACCTGACCAGGAGCACGGCGGGAATGTTCAGGAACATTACGGCCAACAGTGTGCAAACGTTCGACACAAAGGGCGGGTGCCATATCTGGTCAATGATATGGCCCGCCAATACAAAGGCGCCCGCAATAGAAATGGTGAGGGTCACGCTTTGTGTCATCTTGGCGCGCCCAAGCCATGGAAGCCGGGCGTCATGATAATGTGCCGGGTTCCGGGGAGAAAACGGTTCGGGGCTTTTCCCCGCCGGAACAGGCGCCGCGCCATTCGATTGCATTGGCCCACCCTCGCACTGGTATTCACCGCCCCTGCCCGCAGGCTCATTCGGGACGGCAAGGCTCTTTGGTTTCACGGCTAATTCGCGTTTGCCCCCGCGAACGGGAGCAAGGTCATGACCACAGAATACTACAGAACACCTTATCCAAACGGCGGAAACAGGGCATGGCCGGTCCTCTGGAATCGAAACCGCCCGAGTTCCCCCGGCCCGCAGCTTCCCGGGAGCGGCGGCACCCGCTCATCCCAACCGAGGCCGGCATTCATTTTCGGCCGCCCGCGATGCGCGCCGCCTGCTGTTTCGCATGGGAAAAGAGCATTTTGTAGGTTTCACAGTAGGGATCTTTTTCGGCGAGGCGCCCGTATGTTGAAAAGGCGCGAACGGGGCATCCGCCGTGGCAAATGGCAAGATGTTCGCAGTCAATGCAGTCGGTATCGGCCATGAGGTCGCCCGGCCGGTCGAGAAATTCCCGCCGTGCGGGGCTCTTGTCCAGCAGTTTGGCCAGCGGCGTTTCCAGGATGTTGCCGAAGCGCATTTCCGGATAGCTGGCCACCCAGCAATCGCACTGCGCCACGTTGCCTTTTGGATCGATGCAAATGAAACCGTTTGCACAGTTGTCCTGCCAGAAGCAGGGGAGCCGGCCTCCCCCGTCGAGAAAGTAGTTTAACACCTCGGTGCAGGGTCCGACCTTGACACCGCGGTTGCGGCCCCGCAGGAGCCACAGGTCCATCAGATCAACGAGAAAATGCCCCAAAGCACGGGCATCCAGGGGAAGGTTTCGCTTCACATCGTTAACTTGGCCGCCGGGAAAAGGCGAGTTTATCTGAAAATTGCCGACGCCGGTCTCGTCCACGAGAAACGTGTACAGCGCCTGCGCCCCCATTTCCAGGGTCTCGGCGTTGGGCACGGAGATAACCCCGATGTTAACCCCGGCCTGACGCAGTTCCCGCACGTTGCGCGTCCACCGTTCGGTGTACGCCTCGGGGGTGCCCCCGGGCATGCGCCTGTGCCGGTTGGGAAAATCCATGGAGGTGCCGACGCTGTTGTTGAACATTCCGGCGATGAGGGGCAGCCATTTTGGGTCATAGGCCAGCAGGTTTGACTGCAGGTGATTGAGCGTCGTGCGGCCGCGGTCCCCGGACAGCGCGCGTATGATCCCGTGGGCCTCCTCGACCCACGCCGGTTCCAGGGTGAGGACCTCACCGCCCTGCCAGTACAGATGAAGCGTGCCCATCCGGCGCGCGTCCATGAAATCCAGCACGCGGCCGAAGACGGTGGTGAAATCCTCCAGCGATATTGGAGGTGTGCTCTTGTCCTCAAAGCAGTAATCGCAGCGCGCGTCACACACCAGGGTGGGCAGAAATATGAGCGCGAAATCGCGCCTATTCACCGTCGCCGCCCCTCATTGCCTGGGCGTGCGCCTCGATGTCCCCCTTCAGGTCCCGGGCCGCCGCCTCTATCCGTCCGAAGACCTCTTTTACCCCTTTGCATGAATAGTCCGGGTCGGGCCATTTGAAATAACCGCCGCAGGGCTGGCGGTAGGGGCACGGCCCGCATTCGGCGTGGGCGGACAGGCGCTCCGCATTGCACGCGCCGTCCGGGGTCAGAAGTTCGGCGAGGGGCAGATGGGCCAGACGCCCGACCGGGGTCTCGCGGCCATCGTCGGTGATGTAACGGAATGTGGCGGGGTCTTCCTCCTGAATGTCCCACAGCGAAATCGGCACCTCATGGAAACAGGCCATCAGGAGGCTGTGAAAGAACTCG
>CAIUWO010001042.1 GCA_903902895.1 Candidatus Hydrogenedentota bacterium
ATCGTCCATGACGGTTCCCGTGGCGGGCTCGGCCGACGTCGTCTCGGTGCCTGCCTGAACCAATTGCATGCGCTTGGGCAGGTGCTCGGTGAGGATGACGTCGCCTTGGGCCAGCAACACGGCCCGCTCAATGACGTTGCGCAGTTCGCGCACGTTTCCGGGCCAGTCGTGGCGTTCCATGCAGGCGATGGTGCCCGGGGAGAAACGCGGCTTTCCCTTGCTGAATTCGGCGGCAAACTGCTGGGCGAGCGGGGCAATGTCGGCCTTACGCCCGCGCAGCGGCGGCACGTGGATTTCCATGACGTTGAGCCGGTAGAAGAGGTCCTCACGAAAACGCCCCTCCTCCACCTCGCGCTCCAGGTCGCGGTTGGTGGCCGCGATGATGCGGACATTCGTATGGATTTCCGTGTTGGAACCGACGCGGTTGAACCCGCCGTCCTGCGTGACGCGCAGCAGTTTCGACTGCAATGCCGGGGACATCTCGCCGATTTCGTCGAGCAGGAGCGTGCCCCGGTCCGCCTCTTCGAAACGTCCGATGCGCCTTCCCACCGCGCCGGTGAACGCGCCTTTCTCGTGGCCGAAGAGTTCGCTTTCGAGCAGGTTCTCGGGGATGGCGGCACAGTTCACCTTCACGAAGGGACCGGCGGCACGCGCACTCCAGCGGTGGATAAGGTCGGCAACGACTTCCTTGCCGGTGCCGCTTTCGCCGGTGATAAGCAGCCGCGTCTCGGAGGGCGCCGCAAGGGCCGCCTCGCGGAGCACTTCAAGCATGGGCGCGCTGCGCGCGACCACGTCGTTGGGTAGCGCGAACTCCTCGGGGGACGGTGCCGGTCCGCTGTCCGTAAGGACCAGGGCGCGGCGCACGGTGGCGAGCAGTTCGTCGAGGTCTATAGGCTTTTCCAGATAGTCCACGGCGCCGCCGCGCATGGCGCCCACGGCGTCGCGGATATCGGCGTAGGCGGTGACGAGCAGCATGGGCAGGCCGGGATACTGGACAACAACATGCTCCAGAAGTTCCAGTCCGGTCATGCCGGGCATGCGCACGTCCGAAATGAGCATGTCCGGACGGGCCGCGGCAAGACGGTTCAGGGCATCCTGCGCGGACACGGCGGTAAGGACCGAAAAGCCCTGTCCGGAAAGGAAGGACTCCAGCAGGCTGCGCTGTCCCGGATCGTCATCGACAACCAGTATGTCTTTTCCAACAGGCGTGATCATGTTTCCTGTCTCTCAGTATTTCGGTCCAGGGCAATGCCGCGCACCGCAAAAACGGCACCGATGTCACTGGGATCACACGTCACTTCCCAATGGTGGGCCAGTGCTATCTGGCGCACCACGGCGAGCCCGAGTCCCGTACCGTGTTCCGAGTTGGTGACGTACGGGCGAAACACCGCTTCACGGTCCCTTTCGGGGACGCCGGGGCCGTTGTCGCGGACGTCCATGCGTGCCGTCTTGTCCGACTCCGCCGTCAACCGCACCTCGACGCGGCCGCCGTCGGGAACGGCCTGTACCGCGTTGATCAGCAGGTTGAACAGGGTCTGGCGCAACATGTCCTCGTCGGCAGAGACAAAGAGTTGCGGACCGGTCACTTCCAGTACAACGCCCTTCTCCTCGCGGTCCACCGAGAGCACGTCGAACATGGACTGCACCAGCGCCTTGAGTTCTATCCTCTTGGGATGGGGCTGCACGGGCCGGGCGTAGGCGAGGAACTGGTTGAGACGACCCGCCACGCGGTCGGCCTCCTCGGTTATCTTGGCGGCAGTCTCGCGAACCTCGTCGGGAATGCCCTGTCCGCGCCCAATCATCTGGGACATGCCCCGGATCAGGTTCAGCGGGTTCTTGGTCTCATGGACCAGCCCCGCGGCGGTAACGTTCAGTTCCCGCAGGCGGGTGGAAATCTCCCCGGCGCGGACCTGTTGAATCTCGAGTTCCGAGGAGCGCCGGAACGCCCGCCACGCCAGCGCGAGCGCCAGGCTGGCCAGTAGGGTGCCGCCCAGC
>CAIUWO010001043.1 GCA_903902895.1 Candidatus Hydrogenedentota bacterium
GCCCACCGCGGCGCCGTTGTGCTCCGGCGTCACAGTGATTTGCCACACCGCATTCTCAATCTGCGCAGCGGGCAAGGAGGCCTGCTCGCGGAAGGTCTCCAGGAATTTCTCCAGCGACACGCCCTCGCTGTGCATGGTCATGTGGTGCTTGGCGCAAAGGGCGGTGTACTTGTCGAGGATCGCCTTTCCCTCATCGGTCTGCGCACGGTTCAGCTTGCCATCGACGAATTGCCACGAGACCGGCGCGGTGAGCAGCGCAGCCTTGTAGGCGCTTATTGACGCCTTTTCCACACGGTCTCGGACCGCGTCGTTGTCGGCCTTGTCCATGGCCCGCGCGAAGCAGGCCAATGCTTCCTGCACCACTTCGGGCGTCAGCCCGAGCCGTTCGGCCGTGGGGCCGCAGTCGGGGTGGAAGCCGCCCTGTTGCGCCGCATCGTATTCACGGCGCAGCCACGTCAGAATCTCGTCCGCAGCGTTGCCGTAGTGCAGTTTGCAGAATTTCTCCGCCAGCGCCCAACTGTCAGAGCCCGGTTTCCACAAGCATTTCGAAATGACGTAGTTGCGCAGGTCGCAAAACTCGCCCGAATTGCCGTTGCCGTTGGCCTGCATGAACACGCCCTTGGCGTGGCTGTCGAGGAAGTACTTCACGTTGGGGCCGATGCTCTTCAGGTTCGGGAAGGGCAGGTCGTAGTAGGAGAAATTGGTGTTGTAGTTCCAGATCCAGATGTTGTCGCTGATGGCCTTCCATCCGTCCAGGTCGGCGCAGAAGGCGCGGTTGCCGGGGCAGTCGCGGTCGTTGAGCGGGTGCAGCGAACAGCACTCGATGCTGCACAGCTGGATTTGCACGTTGGCGCGGGGCTTGATCGTTTTGGGCGGCTTGCGCGTGTACCAGTAGGCCAGCGTGCCGATCATGACTTCGGGATGGGTCTTCTCCACCCGCTCGGCCACGGCGTTGACGAGCGTGAGGTTGGCGCCCATGGGCGAATCCTCGCGCCTGTTGATTTCCTCGCAGCGCGGGCACTGGCAGTAGGCTCCGTTGTCGTTCTGGCTGACCGACACGTTGCGGATGCCGGGGTTCTGCGCCAATTCCTCCAGCACGCCCTGCGTGACGAGGTCGATCACGTCGGGGTCGCTCGGGCACGGCTGCGGCCCGCCGCCGGCACTGCCGGTCACCTGCCGCGCGCCGTCGATGAGCGCGAAATACTCGGGGTGGGTCTTGGCGAACTTCTCGGGGTTAATCCACTTGTAGAAGGAGTGGTTGATCAGGTTCTGCGGCGTCTTGCCGCCCAGCTTTTCGTCGGTGGCGACGGTGTTGATCCGCTGCCGCGTGGCGAATTCGGGGTGGTCCGAGTTTTCCTTGTAGTAGCTCCAGCGGAAGGAGAAGGGGTTCTTGTATCGGTACTCCTCCACGGGGAGCGTCTTCAATGCGGCGGCTTCGGGGAGCCATGTGTGGTCATACGTGAGGAACTCACAGTCCAAATAACGTTCGAAGAATTCATACACCCCGTACAGCGTGCCGCGGGGGCGGCCGCCGGTGATGGTGACGCTGTCGCTTTGGATCTGCAGGAGCAGTTCTTCCTCGCCAAACTGGTCCGGTGCCTGTGCCGAGGCTCCCGGTCCGATACGGAAGACATTGGTCTTGGCCGAAATGTCATTGGAAACGGACAACTCCACGCGCGCCGCCTGCTTGAACAGCGTGCGGAATTCCTCCACGGCATACTGTTCGCTCGCGGTCGCGTCCGGCGCGACGACGATGGTCCACGTCTTAAGCGCGTGCAGTGGAACGGTCGGGCCGGTGTCGCCTGTTGCGCCCAGGATGAGCATGCCAAGGGCCAGTAGTGATGTCATGGTGTGATGTGCTCCGCTATTTTCGGGGTTGATTGACCCATTCTAACGCAGTAAAAAGTAAAGTCTCGCATAAAGCGCGGCGGTCCGTCTACTCCGCCATTGCCTTCCGTCATTGCGAGCGCAGCGAAGCAATCTCATGCTCGCGAGGACTTGTCCCCAGGGTTACGGTTACAAGAGATTGCTTCGTCGGCCGTTGGCCTCCTCGCAATGACGACCATCCTTGGCTTCCTAATGTCTTCCTTCGAGAAATCTCCAGTCCAAGTATTCGTCATCCAACGATTCATACACAACATCGAACAGCACCGGCTTGTCCGGCGTCAGGCTGGTGTATTGCGCGGCCCGCGCCGCGTCGGGGAGCGTTCGCACCGGCGCGTTGTAGGTCCACGGCTCTTGCGCCGCGTCATAAGCCGGGGCGCCGGCCAGCCAAAGGCCGACCACCTTCTGCGTCTCCGGCGACACCGTCTCCGGTCCGCGCTTCTGATGCGTCAGCATGGCGATGCTCGGCGCAAGAAACAGGTTTGCTGCACCCGAGTCCGCGACGTAGCGCGTATATTCCTCCAGGCTGCCGTGCAGCTTGGTGCTGAAGCGCAGATAGACGGTTATGTTAAGTGCCGCGGCGCGTGTGCAAATGTCTTTGAGCGTCTCCTGGAACGACTGCCGCGTCTGGTCCATCGTAAAGCTGTTCTCCGGAACGCGGTGCGCCGACAGCAGCAGGTCATGCGCGCCCAGCACCGTCATTCCTGCAAGCACCTTATCCACGACGGCCATGCTTTCGGCGTAGCGCTCA
>CAIUWO010001044.1 GCA_903902895.1 Candidatus Hydrogenedentota bacterium
GCCGCTACGTCATTTACAACGACTCCATTCATGAAGGTTCCGGTCCCGACTTCAATCCGATCCTTTCCCTCGGCCTGGTGCGTGCTCTGTTCACAAACATGATTCCCATGAGTGAGGCGCTCGGCGTGGATGCCGCCAGGCGCGCAACATGGCAGGACATCCTCGACAAGCTCAGCGCCTTCCCCACGCAGGAGCGCGACGGCAAGATGGTGTTCCGCTACTCCGAGAAGGGCATGGATTGGTGCGACGGCAACACGCTCGGCATCCAGCACATCTTCCCGTCCGGCGCCATCGGCCTGGACAGTGACCCCAGGCTGCTCGGACTCAGTCGCAACATGATCGACGCCATGCACCGTTGGACCGACAACAACGGCTTTTCGTCCTGGTATACCGCCTGCGCCAGGGTCGGCTACGACCCCCAACGCATCCTCAAAGGCCTGCGCCACGAATGCGACAAACAGTCCGCGCCCAACCTGCTCCTTCAATACGGCGGCGGCGGCATCGAGAACTGCAGCGGCTTCCTCGCCGTCAACGAGATGCTCCTGCAAAGCCACGACGGCGTGATCAGGCTCTTCCCCTGCTGGCCCATGGATTTGGACGCGCGCTTTGGCACGCTCCGCGCCGTCGGCGCCTTCCTCGTCTCGGCGGAAATCAAAGGCGGCATCATCTCCGGCGTCACTCTCCGCAGCGAAAAGGGACGGGACTGTGCCGTCGTCAATCCATGGCCGGACAGGAATGTGCAGGTAATCAGAAATGGCATGGTGGGGGAGACCCTCTCCGGCGATAGGTTCACGGTCAAGACGGCGGTCGATGAGACGCTTGAACTGTGCGCGCTAAAATAGCGGAACGTCTTCACACCACACAAATAAGTCATTGCCGGGCAAATGGCCATCCAATCCATAGTTTGCCCCCGAATGGCACTAACTTGCGGCGCAGGCTCGATGGTTTCGCACTTTCAGTGCTTGTCTTTGCCTGTAACCCATTTTCCCGGGGCGATGCCCCGGGCTGACACATTGCGCGCCTTCAGCGCTCAAAACGTTACGGCACAATCGCGTCCAAAGCGGGTGTCTTCCACGCGCCGAAGGCGCATAAGGACAAAGCCTGGGGCAACGCCCTTCTGTTGACAATCTTCTATGCTTACGTTAGAATACTTACGTAAGAATGGAGACCACGCATGGACAAAATCATCTCAGCCAGGATAGACGAATCGGCGGCAGACCAGATAGGGGTCCTGGCGCGGCGTTTGAACACCTCCAAGAAGCGCGTCCTGGAATGCGCCATTGAGATGTACGCCGCCCAACTGGGCCGGGAGGGGGAGCTTGACGTGCTTGAACAGACCTGCGGGGCATGGCGCCGCAAAGAGCCCGCCGCCCAGATCGTCACATCCGCCCGGAATGCGTTCCGCGATTCCATGGAAAGGCGCGCGCGGTGAGGGCCTATATTGACGCGGACGTGCTCATCTGGCACCTGCGGGGAAACCGTCGTGCCACGGACTTTCTGAGGGGGCTCAGGGCCGAGGGCGGTCACGAACTGTGGGTGGGCGCCATGCAGCGGGCCGAGGTCGTCTTCTTTATGCGGCCCCGGGAAGAGGATCAGACCATGCTCTTTCTGTCCCAGTTCAAAACTGCCCCGGTCAATCAGGGCATCGTGGACGGCGCCGCCGCCCTCTACCGGCAGTGGCATCCAAGCCACGGGTTGGATATTAACGACGCGATACTGGCGGAAACGGCGCTCCAAACAGGAGGGCAGGTGTTCTGCCTGAACACAAAACACTACCCGATGCCGGGTTTTCCAGTGAAGAGGGCGTGGTAATCTCCAAAGGGATGGCCACGGGAAAAGGCACGCCGTAAACCAACGCCCGCCGCACTCATGAACAAAGGAGGATGCTTCGATGAAAAACGACACTCGCGCCACGCGCCGCCAGTTCATCCGCGGCGCGGCCTTGTCATCCGCTGCCATTTCCGCTCCATGGATCATTCCCGCCAGCGCGTTGGGAAACGACACTGTGGCGGCACCGAGCGGGCGGGTGGCACTGGGCGTGATCGGGATCGGCCCCCGTTGCAAGCATGTGCTGCCCCAGATGCTCAGTCATCCCGATGTGCAGTGCGTGGCCGTAGCCGATGTCCAGGCAGGCCGCCGCGACGCCGCCAAGCAATTTGTGGACCAGCACCACGGCAACGGCGATTGCACGGTCTATCGTGACTTCCGTGAGCTCCTTGCGCGGAAAGACATCGACGCGGTGCTCATCGCCACGGGCGACCGCTGGCATTCCCCCGCGTCGATACTGGCGGCGGAGGCGGGAAAGGATATTTACAGCGAAAAACCCTGCGGCCTGACCATCGCCAACTGCCAGGACCTTGCCGAGGCCATCAGGCGCACCGGCCGGGTGTTTCAGGCCGGGACGCAGCGGCGCAGCATCGCCAACTTCCAAAAGGCTGTCGAGTTTGCGCAGACCGGAAAACTCGGCACGATTCACACGCTCCACGCCAGCGTGTACGTTCCCGAGATCAAGACCGCCTGGCTCCCGGGGGAACCGACGCCCCCTCCCGATGTCGTGGACTGGAACATGTGGCTCGGACCTGCGCCCTGGCGCCTGTACAACAGCGAGTATGTCAACGGCGGATGGCGGGCATACTATGATTTTGA
>CAIUWO010001045.1 GCA_903902895.1 Candidatus Hydrogenedentota bacterium
CGGCGCCGGTTTGCGGTGCCCGGTGCGGCTCTTTGGTCTTCTTTTTTCGGCTCCTATTGTGTTCCGTCCGTCAGGACCAGGGGTTTCCAGGTTCCTGTCAGCAGCATCAGGTTGTGTGTGAGCTGGCGCCACAGCAGTTCGGCCCGCGCCCCGGCCCTGTCCCACATGCGGCACCTCTTCCAGTGCAGCAGGCTGCTCATCCGGGCGAAGGCCCCTTCGCAGACCACCGAGCGGGCCCGCATCATGCGCCGACCCCCGTCGGTTTCAAGGCGGTCGGCCACGGTCTTGAGCAGTTCGGGGTACAGGGTGCGGTTCACGCTGCGCCCCTCTTTGCTGTTGGGGCAGCATTTGGGCTTGTCCGGACAGTCCTGGCATGCCTTGGCCGGGGCCTGGCAGGTCTTTGCCGTTGCGTTGGCGTTGAGTTTTCGCGGGCGCATGGGCTGCCCCGCCGGGCAGGTCATGGTGTCGGTCTGCCCGTCGTGGGCGAAATGCTGCGCCGCGTATTCGGGCGCCACGCCCGGCGCGCTGCGGCCCGCGTTGCGGTTGTCGGGAACATGGCAGTCCACCCCGTGTTTCTCCAGCGCGTCCAACTGAAGCGTATCGTGGTAGGCGCCGTCCGCGGCGGCGCCCTGACGCCCCTCCCCGCGCGACTCCAGCCCCAGGTCTTCGAGCACCTTGCGGGCCTGCCCTATCTGCGGCTCAAGCTGGCCGCCGTCGCCGCCCCCGTCCACCACCTGCGCGTGGATAATCGCGCCCGAATCCAGATCCGTCACGGCTTGGGCGTTAACGCCCGGCGCGAACGAGCCGTCCTTCTGCCGCATGACCGGCGCGTCCGGCTCCGTCACCGTCAGCCGGTCCTCCGGTTTGTCTAGGCCGCGCGCCGACATGTCTTCGAGCGCCTTGGCCAGGCGCTTGTGGCGTTTCTCCAACGCTTTTGCCTCTGCCGAGTCCGGCCCGCCATCCACCCCGGACAGCCTGTCCCGCAGCAGCCCCTCCAGCCTGTTCTTTTCCCGTTCCAGGCCCTTGCGCCGCCGCACCGAGTGCCGGGACGACGCCGCGCGCACAACCGTGCCGTCCACGCCCATGTTTTCCCCCGGAAGAAGCCCGTTGCGCCCAAGGGCCGGCAGCACCTGGGTGCTCAGCGAGACCATCGCGTCCAGGTGGTTCTTGCGGAAGCCGCACAGCGTGCTCTTTTCCACGCCGACGTCCCCCAAAAGCCAGCGGAACTCAATGTCCTGGCCGCAAAGCCGCGCCAGCCGCAGCGACGAGTCAATGCCGCGCAGCATCGCCAGCATCCACACCGCCGTCAGGCTGCGCGGGTCGAGCGCCAGGCGGCCGGTCTCGTCGTTGGCATACCGCTTGTCATGCTCCTCGAAGTCAAGCTGCTCCAGTCCCGCCCGAATCGCACGCGCCACCGAGTCCTGCGGCAGCATTGTGTCCAGCGAGCCCGCAATGAGCTGGTATGTTTCCCGGTGGTCCTCTTTATACTTGGCCATGGCCGCGCGCCTCCTTGGCAAAACCGCCATTAAGCATGCTTATATTATAGTACAAATATCATCATAAGTCAATATATTCTCTGGGCCGCACCTTTTTGGAAGGTCCC
>CAIUWO010001046.1 GCA_903902895.1 Candidatus Hydrogenedentota bacterium
CAAGTCAGGGTCTTCGCTCTCGCTGAACCCCTTTCCGGCACCGGTCGTATCGCCGACCTGCTGCCCGCCGGAGCTCTGGGCCGCGAACTGGCTCGCGCTTACCGTTGAAGCCTCGGGGACATAGCCTTCGCCTTTGACGGTGGAGACCCGCAGCCATCGCGGGGCGTGCACGGTCGAAGCCGGCTTGGGTTTCTTGGATTTGGCGCTCTTGCCGCCCACATTTTGCACTGGTGCCGAGGAATCAGCAAACACCGCGCTCAGCACGGTGACAGGGTCGCCGTATTTGAGCATGGTTACCGTCGTGGACAGGCCGTCAGGCGCGCCCTTCAGGGGCAGGTTTACCACCGAGATGTGTCTGGCCTCGCCCTGGGGCGCGCCCTGCGCGGTGACGCAGTTCGCACCAAGCAAGACCAGAAAACACAAAGTACAGATTCCAATACGCACTTCAAAACCTCCTGGCCGGGCGGCAATGCCGCCGTCCGTTTCGGTTCGTGCCCGTCGGTATTCGCGGTTTACTCTTTGGCGCTGAGCACGTACAACGCCTCGTCGGCCCGCAAATTCGGAAGAAAAGAAACCGTGCCGTCACCACTGAGCAGAATCTCGCGGTCGATCCGGATGCCGAGTTGCTTACAGAACGCGCGAAAGTCCCAAATGGTTACCACGTGCCGGTTCGGCGTGTCATACCACTGATAGGGCAGATGCTTCGTGACCGGCGTCTTGCCGGTGAAGAAGGTGAAAAAGCGGGGCCGCCAGTGGCCGAAGTTGGGAAAACTCACAATGCATTTCTTGCCTACACGCAGCATCTCCTGGAGGGCGAGGTCCGTCTTCTGAAGAACCTGCAGCGTCATGCTTAGAAGCACATAATCGAAAGACTGGTCGGGGAGGGTGTGAAGGCCCTTTTCAATGTCGGCATGTATCACCGAAATCCCGCTTTCCACGCAGCGAACCACCGCGGCCTCGTCCACCTCCATGCCGACGGCCCGCACATTCTTCTTCTGCATGAGCTGGCACAGCAGTTCCCCGCGGCCGCAGCCGATGTCGAGCACCCGGCTGCCCTCATCCACCAGGTCAACGATCATCTCATGGTCCACGCGGCGCTGCGCGTGAAATATGCTGTTCACGGCTGTCGTGGGCAGCACCTCCGGCGTGTCGGCGCAGGGGGAATTGCAGGTGCAGCAGCATCTTCCCGGCGTTGCCGCGGCCGCCAGCGCGCCCGACACCATTCGGGAAAGGGTGTCCACCTCCAGCAGAAAGGCATCGTGGCCGTAGTCGCTGTGCACGTTGCAGAACGAGACATCCCGGCCACCCCGCGCCAGCGCATAGGCGATTTTTTCGGACTCGTAGGGGGGGAAAAGCCAGTCGGACGTGAAAGACACCACCAGCGCCCTGCCCGTCATCCGGTCCAGTGACGCGTCAAGGGAGGGGAAGCCCGCGCCGATGTCAAAATAGTCCAGTGCTTTTGTCACATAGAGGTAACTGTTCGCGTCAAAACGCTCGACAAAGCGCTCGCCCTGGTAGTCAAGATAGGTCTCAACATTGAACTCACTGTCGAAACTGAACCCGAGATGGTCCGCGTTGCGAAGTGTGCGGCCGAATTTTCGACTCATGGAGACGTCCGACAGATAAGTGATGTGCGCCATCATGCGCGCAATCGCCAGGCCCTTTCGCGGCCCCGCACTCGCCGGATATTCTCCGCCCAGAAAGTCGGGGTCGGCCTGAACCGCGCTTCGGCCCACCGCGTTGAACGCAATCTGCTGCGCGCCGGTGAGGGGGCTGGTTGCAATGAATATGGCGCTGGCCACCTCCTCGGGATAGCGGGTTGCCCAGTCAAGGGCCTGCATGCCGCCAAGTGAGCCGCCAAGGACGCAGAGAAGCCGTTTAATGCCGAGATGGGCCACCAGTTCGTGCTGAACCCGGACCATGTCACCGACTGTAATGACGGGAAAATCGAGGCCGTAGGGATGGCCCGTTTCGGGGTTGATTGAGCTTGGCCCGGTGGTTCCCTTGCAACCGCCGAGCAGATTCGAGCAGATCACAAAGTATCTGTCCGTGTCGATGCCCTTGCTGGGGCCGATCATCACGTCCCACCATCCCGGCTTTGCGTCGTCAGGCGAATGTTTTCCCGCCGCGTGGGCGTCGCCTGACAGTGCGTGGCAAACGAGCACGGCGTTCGCGTGGTCCGCATTCAGCGTGCCGTAGGTTTCGTACGCTACCGTAATGGGCCCGAGCCGCTCACCGCTCTCCATTACCAGCATGTTCGGCGGTTGGCCAAAAGTGAAGTATTGTGTTTCAACGACACCCACGGAGGCGCTGTTGTCGCTTTCTTTACAGTTCTTAATCATCTAACACCATATCGGGGTATGCAGCCAAAAAAACAGCGGCGCACGTTGCCGCTCCGGACAACGTGCGCCCTTTATCATAGCACTATAGCTGGGACGCCGCCAAAGCCTGCTCAAAGTCCGCCAAAATGTCGGCGATGTCCTCGATTCCCACCGAAACCCGGACGAATTCGGGGGACACGCCCGCCGCGCGCTGCTCCTCCGGGGACAACTGCGAGTGTGTCGTGGTGGCAGGGTGGATTACCAGCGTCTTCGCGTCAAGCACGTTCGCCAGGTGTGAGGCAAGCGTTGTCGCATTGATGAACTTCACCGCCGCGTCGGGCCCGCCCTTGATGCCGAAGCCGAGAATGGCTCCCTGCCCCTTCGGCAGGTACTTCTGGGCGCTCGCGTAACTGCGGTGGCTCGGAAGGCCGGGATAATTTACCCATTCAACCGCCGGGTGTTTCTCAAGGAACCTGGCCACGGCCAGGGCATTCTCACTGTGGCGCGGGACGCGCAGGTGAAGCGTCTCGATGCCGAGGAGAATGAGGAAGGCGTTGAACGGCGACAGGGCCGGGCCCATGTCGCGCAAAAGCGTCACGCGCACTTTCAGGATATAGCTGATGTTGCCGATACCGGAAAAATGCTCATAGAACTTCATCCCATGGTAACTCTCGTTCGGCTCGGTCAGTTCGGGGAACTTTCCGTTGTTCCAGTCGAACTTGCCGCTGTCCACGATGACACCCCCGATGGAGTTCCCGTGGCCGCCCAGCACTTTGGTCGCCGAATGGACAACAATGTCCGCGCCGTGCTCAATGGGACGGAACAGCAGGGGCGAGGTGACCGTGTTGTCAACGATCAGCGGAATGCCGTGATCGTGTGCCACTTTGGCAATGGCCTCAAAGTCCAGCACGTCATTGGCCGGATTGCCGATGCTTTCAATAAACAGCAGGCGGGTCTTGTCGTCAATCGCCTTGGCAAAGTTTTGCGGGTCGCTCGCATCAACGAAACGCGCCTCGATGCCCAAGTCCTTGAACGTGTGCGCAAAAAGGTTGTAGGTTCCGCCGTAGAGGGTCTGGGAAGACACAATGTTCTGTCCCGACTTGGTGATGTTCAGCACAGCCAGGGTTATTGCCGCCGAACCGGATGCCACGCCGAGACCCAGAACACCGCCCTCCAGCGCCGCCACACGCTTTTCCAGGACATCTGTGGTGGGGTTCATGATCCGCGTGTAAATGTTGCCGAACTCATTGAGCGCAAACAGGTTGGCGGCATGGGTGTGGTCATTGAAGACATACGAGGTCGTCTGGTAAATCGGCACGGCCCGCGCGCCTGTCGTGGGGTCGGGAACCTGACCCGCATGCAGTGAAAGTGTTCCAAGTCCGAGTTTCGTCGTGTCGCTCACAATAATGCCCTTTCCCGGGGTTGTTTGTAATGTTGTTGGGTCAGCTCTGAAACAGGGGGGTCGAAAGATAGCGCTCTCCGGAATCGGGAAGCACTACCACAATTGTTTTGCCTGCAAACTCGTCCAGATGCGCCAGGCGCACCGCAACGGCGGCGGCCGCACCGCAACTGATACCGCTAATTATCCCTTCTTCCTTGGCCAGCCGCCGCGCGGTGTCAAACGCCTCATCGTCGGTGACGGTCTCGATGCGGTCCACCACGGAGAGGTCAAGAATGTCGGGTTTGAAGCCGGCGCCGATGCCCTGGATTTTGTGCTTGCCGGGCGCGCCGCCGCTGAGCACCGGCGATGCCGCCGGTTCCACGGCCACACTGGTGAACGGGCGTCCCTTGGTCCTTAAATAGCGGGAAACGCCCGTAATGGTTCCTCCGGTGCCCACTCCGGCGACAAAGACGTCCACCTGGCCTTCTGTGTCATCCCAAATCTCCGGCCCGGTCGTCTTGAAGTGGATCTCCGGGTTTGCCGGATTCTTGAACTGCTGTGGCAGCAAATACTCTTTGTTCTCCGCCGCGATCTTCTCCGCCTCCGCGATGGCGCCCGGCATGCCCAGCGCCCCCGGCGTAAGCACCAGATCCGCACCGAACGCCTTGAGCATCTGGCGGCGTTCCAGACTCATTGTCTCAGGCATGGTCAGTATCAGTTTGTATCCGCGCGTCGCCGCGACAAAGGCCAGCGCAATGCCGGTGTTGCCGGAGGTCGGCTCGATGATTGTTCCGCCCGGCTTCAGGGTGCCCCGCTTTTCAGCGTCCCAAATCATGTTTGCCCCAATGCGGCACTTCACTGAATACGCCGGGTTGCGGCCCTCCACCTTCGCCAGCACCCGGGCGGCCTTGATGCCCTGCGTCAGTTTGTTCAACTGAACGAGCGGCGTGCCGCCGATGGAGAAACTGTTGTCTGTGTACACGCTCATCGGAAGAATCTCCCTGGTTTGGGAGCAACGCTCCCTGCAACGCATTCCATGGTTCGTGCCCCGGCGATTCGGCACTGTCAGGCACTAACACGGTCTTTAGCCCGAATCATCCCGAACAAACTCGCCGGTGTTAGTGAAACATCCACACCCGAGCGCATATTCCACTAACATTATAAAGATTGTAATGTATTGGCGGCGGTGCTGTCAAGTGAAAAAACGGTTTCGTTCGAAACCTAGTGGACCCATGTCGCCGGCGCACGTATGATAGAGCGCACTGGAACGGCTCTGCTAGCCCGGGTTTGCATCGCCCGGTGCGGTGCCGGCCATGAAGCGGACCTAATACGGACTGGAGGGAAACATGAAAGGTGGATTTGTCCGATTCGCCGCTTTCGCAGCACTTGCGGCAATTCTAGGCGTCGGTTTCCTCTTGTTCTCCCCCCTGCAAAGCGGTGCGCATGCCGGCGTGATGGACTATATGTTCAACACTATGAAGGAACTCTTCACGCCCATCGAAGAGGTCACCCCGGCGGAGGAAACCAAGACCCCCATACCCCGTCCGGGTCTGGAAGCGCCCGAACCGGCACGCACCATCGTATTTGACGTGCGGAGCGCCGAGTCGAATGAACCGATTAGTGGTGCCATATTTACCTATTGGCGCACCGTGCCCGGTCTAAAACCGGTGGAGGGGTCGGTGACGTTGACTGGGGCGAATGCCCTCGAAGTCCCCGCCGGGACCACGCGGGTAGCCGGTTCCATGGCCGCACAGGATCGCGCCGCGCAAGACGTTTCGATAGCCATTAAGTCCAAACCGTCCGAGATAAGCGTGCCCGTCCGGTTGGAAAAGGGAAGTCACGCGGGCGGAACGGTCATCAACGAAGAAGGTCTGCCTGTTGAAGGGGCCTGCGTGGAGGTTGGTGCAAATCGGAAGGACGGAGGTTATGTTCTCTTGGGGAAAATATTGACGGACACAGGCGGGCACTGGTCCACGACCAGTGTGCCCCCGGGTGCCGACCACCTTTCCCTGCTGATAACGCATCCCGACTATGTGCCCTCCTGCAAGGTCGATGCCCGCCGCTACATGCAGAGCGTCAATATTGGGCAGGACGCACACTTGAAACTGCTCCATGGCATACCCGTGGCAGGACGCGTAATCGATTCCCAGGGCAACCCCGTGGAGGACGCACAAGTCAGCATGGACAACGACTCGGAGCGCTCGCCCTCTGCCATCTGCGCCAAGACGGACGCTGAGGGAAAGTTTCGCCTGGAACACTGTCCCGCCCGAGCTGCCGCGCTGGTGGCGAGTGCGCCGGGCCACGCCAACCAGATGCTCTCTGTAACCGTCGCCCCGGACATGCCAGAGACGGTCATTACCCTGAAAACGGAGCGTCCCATCCAGTTTGTTTTAGTGGACCCGGACGGAGCCCCGCTCGCGAATGCGTGGCTGTTCATTTGGGCGGTCAGTAAGGACGCGCGGTTATACTCATCCCCCCGTTCATTGCGAACTGACGGCGCGGGGAGGGTGGTTCTTGCCGCCGCTCCTTCCAACGCCGACTATTCCGTGTACGTGAACGACTGGGGAAGCGCCCGCGGCATCAAAGTGAAGCAAGGCAGGGATGTGGTCAAAGTAGTGGTGCCCGCCGAGGGCTATGTGGTCCTCAAGGCAGCGGACGCACCCACCGGCAGGCCCATTCAGGACTTCGAGGTGATGTCGCAGGGAAAGGGGACTTCAGGCGCTCCCTACCAGTCTTGGAACTATTTGGGCCAGGCCAAGGACGGGGAATGGCGGGAAAGCTATCACAATTATATGCCGTTCACCCGCTATCGACTGAACGCCTCCGGTTACCGGCAGGGGTTTACGCGCTGGATAAATATGAACGAGGGAAGCAAGCTTGAACTGAAACTCTTGCTGCGCCCGGCGCGCATGCGCAAGGGGCATGTCTTTGATGACAGGGGGCGTCCCGCGCCGAATCCGGCGGTCTACTGGCTCGATGGTCCCTATTTCGGCGTTACTGACAATAGCCCGGTGAGTGGGGGGGCTCCTATACGGGGGAATGGACAGGGCCTTTTTGAGATCACCGAACGGGATTGGGAATCGGGCATGCTGCTGGTCACTGCGGATTCGGGCATGGCCCTGGTGAGCGGTCTCGATTTCGAGTCCGTGACCAATATCCATTTGAAACCCTGGGGAAGCGTTGCCTGCAGGGTGTCCGCCCGACCGGAGCTTGAAGTGCGCCTTGCCGGGGCCGCGAAAGAAAGGTCTGTCGTTCAACTGTCCTATGCCGGCAGGACCGACAAAGATGGAAACAGCGTTTTCGAAAAAATCTATCCCGGCGAGTACCGGGTGTCCCGCATTGACAGTGAGCAGAATAGGGGCGGTGAAGGCATTCCGGTCGGATCGGTCACCGCAATTGCTGGACAGGCCGTCCAAACCCAAGCAATTCCCGGCAGAAAGGTTGTCCTGCGCATCGCGATTCCGGACCAGGCGAAACCCTGGGTGGAAAAGAGCGACTCTGGTCCCAGTATTGCGCTGGAATGCGGGGGGGTCGGGAGGCAGGATTCGGGAATAACCAACCGTTCCGTATGGATTCAGGCTGACAAAGATGGCCGGTTGGAAGAGGAACTCGTTCCCGGCACCTATGTGCTTTGGGTGGAACCGATCTATGACCGCGACGCCTGCAAAGGCGGCCCCCTTAAGTATTATTTCAAGTCCGACGAGGTGAAATTTGTTGTGCCGCCGGTCACCCCCGGCAACGATGCGCCGGTGGATCTGGGTACCGTCCAACTGCATCCGGAAGGGGAGGCCCCACCGCCGGAGCCCGAAAATGCTCCGCCGGGACTGCTTGTGGACAAGTTGGAGGGCGGCACGCTTTCCCTGGGGGACCTGCGTGGCCGCTATGTGCTGATCGATTTTTGGGCGGTCTGGTGTAAACCCTGCGAGGCACAACTGCCCCACCTGAAGAACATATGGCAGGAATTCGGCCAGCGCAGCGATTTCGTGCTGCTCGGGCTTTGTTTGGGGGAGGACAAAAAGCTTATCGGCGATTTCGTCACCAGTCACCAGGAATCCTGGCCGCAGGGGGTGCTCCTGGAAGGGTTCAGCGACCCCGTGGCAGAACAGTACGGCGTCACCGCGCTGCCCCATATTCTCTTGATCGGTCCTGACGGAAAGGTCATCGCCGACAATCTTCTGGATGACCAGATTGGGGCCGCTGTGCGCGAGGCTTTGGGCAAGGCAAATCCGTAGGGCTCCCGTCATGCATGGAACTGCCGCGCTATGCTAGACTCCCCGCGCGTTCTTCCGCGCCAAAACCGGGATGGCCGGTGCATGGTGCATGGTTCAAGGTCAGGGTGGACATGATAAACAGCCCCGCATGCCGCATATCCCGGTTGTGCAGCCCCGCACTGCTCCTGCTTCTGGCAGTGCTGCCGGGCTGCGCTCCCAGTCCCCATGACCTCGTGGCCCGCGGAAAGAACGATGAACTCCGGCGTGTGCTGGAAAAGAATGCAGCCGCCTCGGTCACCGCACGCGACCGCAAGGAAAAAACCGCACTGCACGCCGCCGTGAGCAGCGAAAACCGTCCTGCCATGGAAATGTTGGCGGAGCACGGTGCCGATATCAACGCCGCCGACATTACCGGCATGACGCCCCTCCACGTGGCGGCCATGCTCGGCCGGGCGGCCGAGGCCGAATGGCTGCTGGACCACGGGGTCCGCGTTGAGGCGCGCGACGCCTTTGGCGACACCCCGGCGCATACCGCCGCCGTTTTTGGCCAGGGCGGTGTGCTTCAGGTGCTTGTCCAGCGCGGTGCCGCGCTGGAGGTGCCCAACAGCGCCGGGAAGACGCCGATTGTGCTCGCTCGGGACAACAGGCAGGAGCGCGTGGTCTCCCTGATCGAAAGCCTTCAGGCCGGTAGGGCTTCAACTGCGCCGGGCGGAGGAGTCTGACATGCCCGCCACGCCAGTGCCGCAGGAAGCTGTGGTTGTCATTTACACCGACGGCGGCTGCGAACCCAACCCAGGCACCGGCGGCTGGGGCGCGGTGCTGCTCTATGGCGGTCATGTGAAGGAAATCTCGGGGGGCGCGCCCGACACCACCAACAACCGCATGGAGATGACCGCCGCCATTGAGGCATTGTCCGCCCTCAAACGGCCCTGCAAGATTCAGTTGTACACCGATTCGGAGTATGTCAAGAAGGGCATCACCGAGTGGATCGCGGGCTGGAAGA
>CAIUWO010001047.1 GCA_903902895.1 Candidatus Hydrogenedentota bacterium
AATAGGCATCAACATCCTCCAGGTCGAAATTGGCCCCAACGCGACGGTGTTTGAAGGCGGCAACAGGGAAGACGAGGTGCGCTCCAGAATTCTTTCGACGCTGGACCGCGCACGGGATAACGGGGTGCGTGTCAATCTGCTCACGTCGCCGCATTATTTCCCGGACTGGGCCTTTGCGAAGTGGCCCGAACTGAAGGTGGCCGGGGGAGCCCCCGGCACCCAACCCTTTCTCAAGAACAGCGTGGAGGCACCGCAGACCCGCGACATCTATGAGCGGCACCTGCGCACGCTTATCCCGCTCATCAAGGGCCATCCCGCACTGCACTCTATTTGCCTGAGCAATGAGCCTGTGCTGCAGGAGGGCTGGAAAGACCCGGCCCGGCTGAATCTCTGGCACGACTATCTGCGGGGTGTGCATGGGGATATTCCGACGCTTAACGCGGTATGGGACGCGAATTACGGCTCCTTCGACGACATACCCCAGTTGGAGCCAAATTTCAAGAACCCCGTGGCGCGTCTCTATGACGCGGTGCGTTTCAACCAGCAGCGTTTTTCCGGATGGCACAAATGGATGGCGGACATCATTCACTCCATGAGTCCCGGCCTGCCGTGCCACGCGAAGGTGATGAACCTCATGGACGACCGCGATACGGTGTTCTGGGGGACCGACCCGCTTCAGTTTGCCGAACTCAGTCAAATCAACGGGAACGACTGCTATTGTGTCCCATTCGAGAAGCCCCGACTGTGGGGCACGGAGTGGGCATCACAAAATCAGTATTACGACCTCCAGCGCTCCATGAAGCGCGTTCCCGTCTTCAACAGCGAGAACCATATCATTCTGGACCGCACCAAGTTCTTTGTGCCCGCCGAACATGTCTACACGGCCATCTGGCAGGGCGCGGTGCACGGCCAGGGGGCGAGCGCCACCTGGATTTGGCAGCGCACCTATGATCCGAAGTCGGACGCCGAGGGGTTAATCCTGCACCGGGCGGCCTGCACCGCCGCCATGAGCCGGTGCGCGCTCGATCTGATGCGGCTTTCCCGGGAAATGGCCGCGATCCAGAATGCGGCCCCGGAAGTGGCCATTCTCTTCTCGCACGCCGCCACCCTGCAGGACAAGCGTTATTTCATGACACGCGCCCGCGTGTACGAGGCGCTCAATTTCTGCGGCATTCCCATCGCTTTCGTTACCGACGAGCAAGTGGCGGCGGGCAAACTCAAGGACTATACGGTCCTGGTAGTTCCGCAAGCCCAGGCGGCGACCCGCGCGTCGGTCGACGCCATGCGCACCTATTCCAGAGAAGGCGGTCGCGTACTGGCGTATGGAGAGGACAATCTCACACGCGACGAATATGGGCGTGGCATTGCGCCAGTGGAAAACATTACGACACTGCCAAGTGTCAAGGGGGTTGAGCTGCGCAATGTGATGATGGGTGCGCTGGCCAAGGAGGGCGTCAAAGCTCCGTTTGTTCCACGCGCTTCGGACAAAGAAATCCCCTACGGGGTGGAGTGGCGCTGTGCGGTCCTGGACGGACGCGACATCGTCAATGTCGTGAACTACTCGAAAAACCCCGTGGTCTTAGAATTGCCCAAGGGAAAGTGGCGCGACCTCATCGCCCGCCGGGACATTGAAGGACCTTTGCAACTCGCCAACAACACCCCCGTGCTGATCGAGCGGCAGTGATTAAAGCGCCGTGGGCGCCGTCGGGACAAGTTGCAGTTTGCTTGTGAGCCGCCCTTCCGAATGGTGGTCGTCAACGGCACCGGAACGCCGGCCCTGGCTATCTTCTCCTTTCTCCTGCCGGGGCCGGGTTGCCGCCACAGGCGGTCCACCGATGCCACTCCCCCGTGGACCGGCGTGCCGCCATTTTCCCGGGGACCTCACCTTAAACGCCGGATTGGCGCCGAAAGACCTTCACGCCCTCGAACCAAAGGATGCTGATCAAGCCGGCCGCCAGCGCGATGGCTATATCCGTTCCATGGAGCGGGGCAAAGTGGAATGCTGTTTGGAGGACCGGCACGTATATGACAAGCGTCAGGAAGGAGATCGCGCCGCCGATGACCCACCACACCGCCGCGTTCGGTGTGCGCAGGGTTTCGATGATGCTTCGGGACCAGGAACGGTTGACCAGTATCAGCCCCACGTTGGCTATGACCAGTGTGGCGAAGGTCAGTGTGCGGGCCTCGTCTTCGCTCTGGCCGCGCTGGCTGGACACGGCGAACACGGCAAGCACAATGGCCAGAACCCCGAGGCCCTGCATCAGGCTCAGAATGAGCCTGCTTCGGCTCAGCAGCGGTTCCGTGGAGTCCCGCGGCTGCCGTTTCATCACGTCCTTCTCCTCCGGTTCAACCTCAAATATGATCGAGCAGGCGGGGTCGATGATCATTTCAAGAAACACCACGTGCACCGGCAGCAGAATCAAGGGCCACTTGAAGAGCACGGGAATCAATGACAGGCCGGCGATGGGCACGTGCACGGCAAGGATGTAGGCAATAGCCTTCTTCAGGTTGTCGAATATGCGGCGGCCGAGCCGCACCGCGTGAACGATGCTGGAAAAGTCGTCGTCCAGCAGTACCAGCGCGGCCGCCTCGCGCGCAACGTCGGTGCCGCGGCCGCCCATGGCGATGCCTATGTCGGCGGCCTTCAGCGCCGGGGCGTCGTTCACGCCGTCGCCGGTCATGGCGACCACCGCCCCGTTCGATTTCATTGCGGTCACGATGCGCAGCTTCTGCTCGGGCACCACGCGGGCGAAGATGTTGACCGTCTTGACGCGCTCGGACAAATCATCATCGCTCATGGCGTCCAGTTCGGGGCCCGTGATGAACCGGTCGTTCGGCACCAGTCCAATCTGTCTGGCGATGTTCTGCGCGGTGGCCGGATAGTCGCCGGTTATCATGACCACGCGGATTCCGGCGGAATAGCACTCGCGCACCGCTTCGGGAACCGGCAGGCGTAGGGGATCGGCAAGGCCGACCAAGCCGATGAACTGAAAATCAAACGCATGCTGGTCTTCGGGCATGACCGGAGAATCCGCTGCAGCCCTGGCAACTGCCAGCACGCGCAACCCCTCCCGGGCAAGCGTGTCAGTCTCCTCCGCCAGCGCAGACCGTTGGCTCTCGGTAAAATGGCACAGTGCGGCGACGGCCTCCGGCGCGCCCTTGGCCGCAACCAC
>CAIUWO010001048.1 GCA_903902895.1 Candidatus Hydrogenedentota bacterium
ACTCAAAACTGAAGTCAAAGCGGCGGTCCAAGTCCACCATACCGGCAGGATTCAGCAGCACCCAGGTGCTGTCTTTGGGGCTGGCCACGCCAGCGCCGCCATTGGCTTCCTGCAACGCGCCGATACCGATGAGCTGGTGCCCGTCAGTGGCCCAGGCGGTCTGGAGGGCCAAAATCATAAGCGACACAGCAAACAGGGGAAACAAAACCCGTCTTCGATTGGGTCCTTTTGTGCCTATGTTCATTGATGCCACCTCGCTTATTAAATCTCGCTGTTAATAGCCTGCATTCCTAACACAGTTACGATTCATTATAATCCTGCTGAGTATACTAATGTTTCAAGAGGAATGCAAGTAGTAGGTCCACCCGAGAACTTCAATTGGGCCTTGGTTAGTGCTACTCAAGTCTCTGTCGTAATGGACGACGAATGACCACAAATGCTCGGAATCGACCCGGGTGGCTGGCCCTTCGAGCCCTCCGAAACAGATCTGGGATAGTGAGACTATCCGTCGCTGGAGGTGTTGAGTCGTAACAAGGGTCGTCCAATGGCTGTTTGGCTCGGTCGACTGATCCTGGACAGGGTGGGTTGATGGGGGTGGGTGGGATGTTTTACGCCGATTGGAAAAGGTTGCAGAACTCATTCTTTCCGGTCAGGTAGCGTCGAGGTTGCATGCCGCGCACCCCCTCCAGTATTATTATTCTAGAATTCGTAATACTGGAGGGTTTCGACATGGATCTGGCGCACAAGAAAGGCTTCACGCTGATTGAACTGCTGGTGGTCATCGCCATCATCGGAATTCTGGCCGCAATTTTGCTGCCCGCACTGGCGCGGGCGCGGGAGGCGGCGCGACGTTCGTCCTGCCAAAACAACCTGAAGCAGTTCGGTGTAATTTTCAAAATGTACGCCAACGAGTCGAGTGGCCAGGGTTTTCCGCCGTGCGCCCCGTTCGGCAACATGTTCATGAACGGCATGACGGTGTTTAGCGCGCCGCAGGCGTCGGCCGTGTATCCTGAATACCTGACCGATCTGAATGTGGCCAAGTGTCCTTCCGATGCGGGCGTTGACGGCGGCGGACAGTACGTGGCCGGTCGGCTTCCCAACTCGGGCAATTTCGACTCTTGGTTGAAGGATGCCCGCGATGTCGGCGACAAAGTGTCAGAAGAGTACTTCCTTTGCGCACAACTGGGCCGCTCCTATGCGTACAAGGGTTATGTGGCCACCAAGATCGCAGAATACTACGGGATTTGGGGCGGCATGGCCGCCCGGGCACCGCAGGCGTCCGTTACCATCCTGAGCGGTGTGGGCATGATGAAGCAGAAGGATTTCACGTCCGATATCGCTATGGACGAGGGCTCATGGCCCCCGTCAGTGGACATTGTCAAGGCACAGGGCACCGCCGGCGGTGACAAGATCTACAAGCTGCGCGAGGGCATCGAGCGCTTCCTGATTACGGACATCAATAATGCCGGGAATGCGTCCCAGGCACAGAGCGGCGTGCCGGTGATGTGGGACACCTTCGGCAATCCGACAAGCGGTGCGAGCACGGCGGGCGGTGCAGTGTTCAACCACATTCCGGGGGGATGCAACATCCTCTATATGGATGGGCACTCCAGTTTTTCGAAATTCCCGGGGGATTTCCCGATTGTGAAGGATGATGGAATACTGCTGGAGAACAGCCATTTCGGGCTGTACTGAGGGAGCAAACAAAGATGGACAGGACGAAGACTCGGAGAATTGCGATGGTGTGGCCGATACTGGGCGTGTGCCTGATGATCAGCGCGGCGGGTCAGCCGGGCAAGGAGGAGCATGCCGCCCCCGCGTCCGGACGGACGGCACTCATCCTGCGGAAGATGCCGCCGGAGGCCGCGGCCTATCAAACGGCAGCGGCGGAACTGGTGCAGGCTGGCGTTCCGGAGAAGTACGGCATCGAGGAGTGGACGGCGGTGGTACTGACGAACGAGATACACCAGCACGTCGGCATCTACAACATGCTCGGCGCGAAGATGGGCGTGCGCGCGCGGGAGCTGCTTGACGCGCCGACTCGCGCGGTGGACGTGACGGCGGAGACGGGCAAGGCACCGCCCATCTCGTGCCTGGTGGACGGGTTGCAGGCCGCGCTGGGGAGCACGCTGGGACAGAACCTCATCCACGTGCCACCGACCGACGCACCGAAGGCCGCGGCCACATTCGCGTACAAGGGTTGGACGGTGCGGCTGTCGCTCAAGCCAGAGACGCAGCGGCAGGTGGCCGAAATGATCGGCAGGGCCGTCCATGAGTGCGGCAACCTGACACCGGCCTACTTCGCGCGCATCGAGAAGCTCAGCTACAAAGTGTGGGCCGAGGCGGACCGTCACGAGATCTTCGCGGAGGAATGGGTGCAGAAGTAAGGGGATCAGGACGCTGACCAGCACTCCAGGACGGGGTGTGCTGAGCTCACAAAGCCAAGTGATGGTCGTCGGTCTGTCTCTGAAAGGAGCGAACTGCGGGATTCGCCTGTTGCAGAGCCCTGCGGGAAGAAGTACACTGGTCGAATGATCTTCATCCGGCGCTCGGACATTTCCGTCAGCCCCGCGCAGGTTTCATTCGGAGAAATGACGTTAATGAAGCAACCTGACATCGCCCTCGAGTGCAGTGCCGAGTTTCTCGGTACGTATGTGCTCGTATTCTTTGGGATAGGCTCCGTTCACGCAGCTGTGCTCACCGGGGCGCAATCCGGACTTTGGCAGGTGGCCGTGGTGTGGGGCATCGCAATCGCTCTGGCAATCTACGCCGCTGGGGCCGTCTCGGGCGCGCATATCAATCCGGCCATGACGTTGGCCTTCGCAGCCTTTCGCGGATTCCCGGCGCGAAAGGCCCCCTTCTACGTCGCGGCCCAGTTCGCGGGGGCCTTCTGCGCGGCGGCCACTTTGTACGCCCTTTTCGGCAACATCCTGCACTCCTTCGAGTCGTCCATGGGGATCGTCCGAGGGCAGGCGGGCAGCGAGCTGTCCGGCATGGTGTTGGGCGAGTACTTCCCCAACCCCGCCGTCGCCAAGGCGCAGGGATGGGGACCCGAGAGCGTCACGCTGTGGCAGGCCATGCTGGCCGAGGGCATCGGCACGGCCTTCCTCGCGTTCTTCGTGTTTTCGGTCACGGACCGGCGCAATTCCGGCGGCCCCGGAGACCGCCTCGCGCCGCTGTTCATCGGCTTGGCCGTCTCCATCGTCATCTCGATCATCGCCCCGCTGACGCAGGCCGGGCTCAATCCTGCGCGGGATTTCGGCCCCCGGCTGTTCGCGTGGCTCGCCGGATGGGGCCACATCGCCATTCCCGGCCCGAGGGGCGGCTTCCTCGCGGTGTACGTCCTGTCGCCCATGATCGGTGCCCTTTCCGGCGCGGCGGTCTATCAGGCGATGGTGCGGTCGGCGCTTCAGCAGGCGCGGGCGGACGCATGCTGCGAGGCGGCCGGGTGCGGATGCTGCGGAACTGGCGAGGGTCTCGTTCAGGCTCGCGCGCAAGCGGAACTCAAGGAGCCGGAGAAGATGCACAGACCACAGATTGTCATCGTTGGCGGATTTCTCGGCGCGGGGAAGACAACCCTGCTTTGGGAGACCGCCCGTCGGCTCACCGCCCAGGGCCGGAAGGTCGGGCTGGTGACGAATGATCAGGTGCCCGACCTGGTGGACACCGCCCTGCTGACCCGCTCGGGGTCCGAGGTCAGGGAGGTCGCGGGTAGCTGCTTCTGTTGCAACTTCCCCGGTTTGCAGAAGGCCATCCAGTCTCTGGTCGAGGGGGGCGCGGACTGC
>CAIUWO010001049.1 GCA_903902895.1 Candidatus Hydrogenedentota bacterium
CCGCGGCGCCGCCGGTGGCCACGGTGTTTTCCGAACTGCGATTGGAGCCGGGCAAGGATCAAAGCTTTACCTTCGACGCGCCCGCGTGTCCCGAGGGGCAGATTGCGGTGCTGTCCTTGCTGGCCCGGCTGGATTTCAAACAGGTGGCGGGCTATGCGGGGTCGCTGCGTCTCAAGCTGAACGGCAAGACCGTTGAGGGCGAGCGGATGCTGAACAAGCCGGCGCGCATCAAGTCGCGCAGCGGCGACCTGTATTCCATGGTGGGGAATGACATCTTCTCCTCCTATTACAGTCCCGACTTCACGAGTCCCGACACGCACCCGTACTATGGGCCGGTGGACAAGATCGAGGTGTGCCGGCTTGAGGTGAACGTGTCGGGTTTGATTGCGGAGGGGGGCAACACGCTGGTGGTCGAGCACGCGGCGCCGACCAACGAGTGCGCGCTGGTTATGGCCGACGGCGCACTGCGTTTCATGCCGCCCCCGCCGCCGCCCAAGCCGAAGGTGACCGCGCCGACGGGCCCGCTTGCGCGTATCGCGCCGCAGGTGGCGCGCAAGACCGTGCAAGGCGGCAAGGCCCTGCCGGAGGGGATTATCGAACTTCAGACCACAGCCGGCGCCTATCGCGTCGAAAGCCGTTTCTCCACGCCCAAGCCCGCATGGGTGACGGGTGAAAACGCCTGGTTCAAACTGGAGCGCGTGCTCGACGTGAAGGATGACTTCATCGTCGTCCATGACAGCTTCACCAACCTGACCCAGGACAGGCTGCCGCTCATGCGGCGCAATGAAATCCGCATGGCCGACAGCATCACCGGGTTGTGGCTCGGCGGGCTGGACCGCGCCAACAGGGAAGGGACGAGCGGGAACCCCGCCAATCCCACCACCTACGCGACCACCGCGTCGGCCGGCGTCGGGCTGATGGCGTTGGACGACGTGTCACGCATCCACACGTGCAATTACGCCAAGGACGGCACGGTCGGCCTGGCGGACAATGACCTCGTGCTTGCGCCCGGGGCCGTGTACCGCGCCGAGTGGCTGATTATCCCCACCGATGCGCCGGACTACTATGCGTTTCTCAATGCCGCCCGGCGCGTGTATGGGTCCAATTTCAAAATCGACGGCGCGTTTGCCTTTCTGCGGGCCGACCCGAACACGGACAAGTGGACCGATGAGCAGCTCACCGATTTCATCCAGTTCAAGGATGCCAAGTACGTCTCCGCCTCCATCAGTTACCCCATGTACATGGGGCGCTACACCCACGGCACCTCCTTCCAGCGCATACCGCTGGACACCTACAAGAACTCCTTCGCGCGGTGGAAGGGTTTGGTGCCCGACCTCAAGACAATGGTCTACTTCCACTGCTTCATCGACGTGACCGACGAGGGTCCCGAAACCTTTGCCGACGCGCGGCTGATCGGGTCGGACGGCAACCACGCCAACTATGGTGTGGCCCATGACCGCATCTACATTCCCACCGAGACCAACAGTTATGGCCCCGAGATCGCGAAGAACGTGGACCTGATCCTGGACGACATCAAGGCCGACGGCGTGTATTGGGACGAGCACGAATACAGCCGTTTTCTCTACCACTACGCCGGGCCTTGGGACGGTTTTTCGGGCGACATTGACCCGGCGAGGATGACCGTGACCCGGCTCAAATCGTCGGTGACGCTGCTGTCCGAACCGTGGCGCGTGGCGCTGGCGAAAAAGATCCTGGCGCGGGGCCCGCTTATCGGCAACGGCCCGCCGTTCACCCGCGCCATGGCCGACCTGAAGTTTCCCTGTTTTGTCGAAACGGGCAGCATCACCAACTGCGTGCAGGCCCACCTGTGGTCACCCATCGCGCTGGGCGACCATCTGAGCGAGCGTTCCGAGACGGACGCCTACCGGACCATGCTCGGCGCGCTCGACTTCGGCTGCGTGTACCACTGGTACAACGACCTCACCGTGATCCCGACCCATCCGCAGTTGACGCGGCACATGTACCCCATCACGCCGCTGGAACTGCACGCGGGATACATCATTGGCGGGGAGCGGATTGTGGCGAAGTTGAGCGGCCTGTACGGCTGGGGTGACGCATCGGCGCATGAAGTCCACGTGTTCGACGACACGGGCCGCGAGGTGGAGAATTTCCAGGCACCGCTGGTCACCGAAGGCGGCAAGACCTGGACCGAACTGCGCATCGCCGAGGACTGGTCGGCCGCGATCGTGCGCAGATGAGCTCCGCGAAGGGGCGGCACTGAAAAGGCGCAGCGCCCGCCGGGGGGCGGGCGCTGTGAAGATTCCGGTTGTCCGCTTCGCCGCCTAGTGGCAGGCGAGGCACTTGATGCTGGTGTTCATGATGTGCGGCGCGCGGTAGGGCACCCCGCCGGGATGGCACATGCCGCAGTTGCCGTAGAGGCCGATGACGTGCGGGGAGGCCAGCGCGCGCGGATGGACAATGTCCTCGTGGCAGGCGGTGCAGCCGGTGTCCGACGGCGGATAGTGGCAGTTGATGCAGTGCCGGTTGAGCGGCTCGCCCCAGCCGCCGCGGTGGCTCCTCGGCTGCGACTGCTTGTGGCAGCGGATGCAGGAATCCTCCTCGTGGCAGGCGGCGCACTTCTGGCGGTCCCACTGGGCGCGCAGTCCGTGGGTGCGTTCCCGCCAGGCCATGTTGTGGCTGCTGGGCGGGTTCTTGCGGTGGCACTCCTCGCAGGAGGTCTCCTTGTCGTGGCAGAGGTTGCAGAACTCGGGATCGCGCTGCGACTGGCGGCCGTGCGTCGTCTCCCACATCTGCGGGTTGTCATGGGGCAGCCGCGTGCCGCGATAGGTCTTGGGGCGCACGCTCTTGCTGATTTCGCTGTGGCACACCGCGCAGTCCGTCTTGCCCGCGCCGTTCTTTTCGTGGCAGTCCACGCACCACTTCATCTTGTCGCCGGCGGGCAGGGTGCCCTTGTCGGGGTCCGCGTGGCAGGTGGCGCATTCGACCTTCTTGTCCGTGTGCGCCTTGTGGTTGAACTTGGTTTCCGCGCTGAGCGCCTTGGCCAGCGCATCGACCTTCTGATCCGGGCGGGTGTGGCAGAAAGCGCACTTGTCGTCCGGCTTGTCCACATCGAAGTCGTGGCAGGCGCCGCACATTTCATGGTTGGGCATGCCCGGCTCGCCCTTGTCATTGTCCGCATGGCAGTCGGTGCACGCCATGCTCTCCTTCGCGTGCGCCTTGTGCGGCGCCTTTATGCCCCGGTCCTGGCGGGTGCTGTGCAGGGACGTGAAGGTGGCGCAGGCGCCCAGCAGCACGGCCATCAGAATGGCTGCCAGCCAGCGTTTTCCAGCTTGGTGAAACATGTTCTCCGGTTCTCCCATTCGGCGCTCAGAAACGGACGGTGTAATCGGCCTGCACGCGCCAGATCGGCGAATAGGGCCCGTCATCCTCTTCGTATGTCACCCGGCCATTAAGGTCCTGGTCGGGCGTCACGGCCCACTTGGCCCTGAGATAAAACGTGTAGATGTCCTGGTGCGTCTCAACCGCGTAGTTGCCGTACAGGTACGTGAGCGGGTTGTAGCCCTGGAGGATGCCCGGGGCAAACCACACCCGCGCCATGTCCAGCAGCAGCAAGGGCTCGTTGTACGTGGTCAGATAGTCCTGATAGGCCTGGTAGTCGGCCCCCAGCGCGATCTGGAACGTGTCCCAGCGGCGGCCGACTTCGCCGACCACCGTCCACAGGCTCTCCTGGCCGCTCACGCTCCAGTATTCCACCCCGATCTGGCCGTCCAGCCCGGCCGGCCCGAAGAGCTTCTCGCCCGACAGTTCCAGCGCGTAGCGCCGGTAGTCGCGGTTGGATGCGTTCTCCCGGTTGGACTCGTGGAATTCGGTTTCGAGCGACACCATGGTGTTCTTCGTGATGGGCCGGTGCAGCGCGAGCAGCACATCGTCGAAGCTTTCCGACGTGTCAAGAATCTGATAGTACGCCGTGAGGTCGTTGACCCGGTCCGTAATCGTGTTGAACTGGTGCCGGTACGTGATTTCATAGGTCAGGTCGACCGGCTCGGCGAAGTAGCCGGTGGCGCTGAGCAGCAGCTCATTGCCGCTGCTGTCATACCAGTTGTACCGGCCGAACAGGGTCAGGTTCTCGTTGACCGTCTGCCAGAGGCTGAGCGACAGGGCGACATTCTCCGGCTGGTTGTCGATGGGGCGCGCGTCCAGCCCGTACAGCAGCGCCGCAAAGGGCCCGTGCAGGGTGCGCTGCTGTTCAACATGCCATTGGTCCTGCCCGTAGTAGGCGTCCAGCGCGATCTTGGTGGTGGGCGTGGGGCTGTACGAGGTGCCGCCGCCCCCGACGAAGTTCTCGAAGGTGTCCTCGTAGAAGGTGCCGCGCGTGCCGGCGAATGCGTACCAGTCCCACTGGTTCAGGCGCTGCTTGAAGTACACACCGTCCACAAGGTTGTACGCGGTGCCTTCCATGATGCGCTGGCGGCCGATGCGCAGCACCGAATCGCCCCACACGTCGTCCACGTCCAAATACAGATAGGAGGGATAGACCTGAATGGCGGCGTCGAAGGTGTTGCTCAAGCTCTGCAGCCCGCTGTAGGATGAAGGCGCCGGGCCAAGCTGCTCCACCATCCAGACCAGGCCGCGCAGGTGCAGGCGCTCGCACTGGGGCGGGTCCACCTGAAACTGGATCGACTGCTCGGTTTCGATATTCTGCTGGCTCTTGCGGCCCCACCAGCCGTCAAATCCGGCGCTCACACTGCCGCGGTACCACTTCTTTTCGGCCTGCGTTCCCTTGCTCTCTTCCGGTGCAGCCTTGTCGGTGGCGGTGTCGGCCTCAACCGGCGGTGCGGCCGCGGCGTCGGGGGCCGGTGCGTCTGCGGCCACCGCTTGGGGCGCGCACAATAAAATCATGGCGGCACAAAGCACCATGGCGGCGATGGACAGGCGCCAATGCATTGGTTTCACGCTCATTCCTCCATCCTGTCCTTGACGGTCATTCATGTCCGTTACTTGCCGTAGCGGGCGTCGAAAATGATCTGCAACTGATCATTGTCGGCGGGGTTGTCAACGTTGTACACCGGGGCGGTGGATACCGTCCCATCATGGCAGCCTGTGATGCCGGCGCACGAGTTCGGTGGCGCTGGCGTTATTCCCGCCACGTTGGACTCCACGGGCTGGACAGGAACCAAGTTGTGGAAATGCAGGCCGGCGTCCTGGTCCGCGCGCTGGCCGGGCACCATGTGGCACAGCACGCACCGGCTGGCCCCGGTCCCCGTGGGGTCATAGGAATGGAATGTGTGCGCCGTGATCTCGTCTTCAGTTCCAAAGCCCTGATAGGAATGGCATTGCAGGCAAAGCTGGTTGTCCGTGAAGGGACGCACCGTTTCCTGCTTGGAATGCGGGTCGTGGCAGTCGAAGCAGTCCAGAACATCCTGCCTGGCGTGGACGCTGTCCTTGAAGCCGCTGGTCTCCGCCGCGTGGCATGTCGCGCAGATTTCCGCGTCCGGCACCTTGATGAACAGTCCGTAACGCCCCCCGTTGCGGACGTGCAGCGAACCGGGACCGTGGCACTCCTCACAGCCCTTTTCAAAGAAGGCGTGGGGACTTTCCAGATATTCCTGCTCGTCTGTGGCCAGTTCGCCGTTGTGGCAGGCCAGACAGGTGTCTGTGCCGACGTAGCCCGGCTGCTGGCACCCCGGCATCCCCAAGGCTGCGAGCACGGTAAGGCAGCACAGGCCCGCAAACAAGGTCATGGACCGCTTGCATTCACATTTTCGGACGATGTAACTCACAAGCTCTACCCTCCCTGCGGTCATATGGGAAGACGCAGGACCCAGATTTTCGATCAATCCACACAACGCGGAGTATACACTACCAGCCGTGAATAAGATACAGGTATTTGTTGACAAAGACATCCGGGAAAAACACGGATGGCGGCATGCCGTCCTCCTGTTATGATATACTTCATCGAACGAAGTGGAATCCACAATTTATGTTGCTTTGGAAAACAGATAAACCTAGACAGCGCAGGCAAATCGCAATGGCCCACAAGGTATTATTGTGGGCGGTGTGCGGGTATATGATTATTGCCGCGCTGCACGGCGTTTCCCCCCAGATGTGGCGGCACCACTGTTCCCAAGGGGACAATAACGGACCGTTCCGCATACTTCTTTTCACACTATTCACCGCCATTGCAATGGCAATCTACACTTTGGCGCTGATGACCGCCTCCGGGGTGGTCCCCCTTCCCTGCAAACCTGTCCTGTCCGCCGCTTTCCGGTCGCCGTGGCTTTTGCGCGGCCCACCCCTCTCCTAGGAGAGCTGTTTCCGGGCGTCTATCGAAGTTCGGGCGGAATTGCGCACCTGCCAATGGGGTTTCTCCTTTCGTGCAACCCCAGGCAAGCCAATACAACCGCCTGACCCGCAAAAAGAACTCAAAGACGCACCCATGAACGGTTCTCGGCCCGTGCACCGCTTGAAATGATGTCAAAACAGGCAACTTCATGACGGTCACCGTGCGCCTTTCCCCATTGTGGCAGGGATTCCAATGAATCCTGCCCGGCAGGAGGGAACCCGCACGCGGGACATTCGCCGGATAGACGGCGAACGGGATGTGAAAGGATTGGTTTGATGAGCGAAAACGAACAGGCAGGACGAATCCACATTGCGGAATGCATGTCGTCCAAAAGCGGCCTGGATGAACTGGTCATACTCGGCGTGACCCACAAATCCGCCGACTCGATGGATCAACTGTCGAGTCTGGTGATTCCCGAGCACCTGCAGCAGGAAAAGCTGAACGAGCTGCGGGAAGTGCTTGACGCCGAGGAACTGGTGTACATATCCACCTGCAACCGCGCGAGCTTTATCATCATTTCCCGCCGGGGACCGGCCGTGCTGCTCAAGGTGCTGCGCGCCTGGTTTATCGCCGGCGACACGCACAAAGATGTGCCGCCGGAGGAGCAATGGGTGCAGTTGCAGGGCAGAAACGCCCTGGAGCACCTGCTTCTGGTGGCCAGCTCGCTCGATTCCATGGTGGTCGGCGAGCGGCAGATTCTGGGCCAGTTCAAGCAGTCGTTCATCCGCGCCAAGGCGCTCGGCCTCACCGGCCCGAAGATCCATTTCCTTTATGAGCAGATACTGACCGTCGTGAAGCGGGTGTACACAAACACCTCGCTGAGCGAGGGGAAGCTGTCCGTCGCATCCCTGGCCGAAAGTCGGACCGCTGAATTCTGCCAGAAACACCGGCATGTGACCGCCGTGCTGGTGGGCGCGGGCAAGATGATTGAGCAGGTGGGTTCCTTCCTGGCTGAAACGGCCAACGTGAAGCTGGTCTTTGTGAACCGGACCAAGGAGCGCAGCGATGAACTGGTGGCGCGATTTGGCGGCGCCTCCATGTCGCTCGAAGCCTTCTTCGCCGACCGTCCCCACTTCGACGTGCTCGCCACGGCGACCTCGGCGCCCCATTACCTTTTCGGCATGTCCTTCTTCACCGACCACAAACACGCGCAGCGCGAGAAGCTGGTGATCGACCTGGCCATTCCGCCCGATGTGGACCCCGCCGCGGGCGAACTGGAGGGCGTGACGCTGATCAACATGGATTCGCTGCAAAAACAGGCGCGGACGCACCAGAACAACCGCAGCCAGTCCGTCAACGACGCGCAGGCCATCCTGACCGCAGGCGCGCAGACCATCATCGACCGGTGGAAGGTGCGCAGCATCAACCCCGCCATTGGCGCCATCCGGCAACGGTACGAGCGGGAAGGGCTGGAACTGCTGAACAAACTCCTCGAAAAGGAACTGCCGCACCTGGAATTCGGTGAGAAAGAAACGCTGAACGCATGGGTGCGGGTGCTGGCGAAGCGCTGGGCCGTGGTGCATGCCGACGGCATCAAGCAAGTCGCCCGCAAGTGCTGCATGAAAGCGGTCAGCTCCTACCTGGACGGCGTGGGCGTGGAACGGGTCGCCCACTAATGAAAAAAGAAAAAATCGTTATCGGAACCCGGGGCAGCGACCTGGCCCGCACCCAAACCGGCATGGTCGCAGCGATGGTCGCCCGCATTGCTGGCATCCCTGTCGAGACCATCATCATCAAGACCGAAGGCGACCGCATCCAGGATGTGCCGCTCCACATGGTGGAGGGCAAGGGCTTTTTCACCAAGGAACTGGAAGAGGCCCTGCTCGAAGGTCGCATCGACCTGGCCGTCCACAGCCTGAAGGACCTCCCCACCGAAAGCCCCGAGGGCCTGACCATTGCGGCCATACCGCCGCGCGAAAAGGCCAACGACCTGCTGCTGGTCCGCGATGGGGTGGTGAACGAGGCCAACCCCTGGCTGCTGCCGCCCAACGCCAGCGTCGGGACCAGTTCCAAACGCCGCGCGCTGCAGATCATGGCCATGCAGCCGGATGCCTCCATCAAGGAACTGCGCGGCAACGTGCCCACGCGCATAGCCAAACTCGTCGCAGGACAATACGACGCCATCCTCCTGGCAGCGGCGGGATACCGCCGGCTCAGCATTGAACCGGAGGGTTACCGGGTTGTCGTGCTGGAATATGACGACATGCTCCCGGCACCGGGACAGGGCGCGCTGGCGCTGCAAACCCGCGCCGACGACCTGGAACTGCTGGAATTGCTGAAGACGCTTCACGACGAGGCCACGGCCGATGAGGTGGAAACCGAGCGCCGCGCACTGGAACTGCTGGGCGGCGGCTGCGGCATGCCGCTGGGCATCCACGCGCAGCGACAGGGCGCGGCACTGCACATCCAGGCCATCCTGGGCCCCGACGAGTGGCAACTGCACGACGCGCCTGTCTTCGTGCGCGCTGAAGCGGCGGGCAGCACCCCGGCGGAAGCCGCACAGCGCGTCATCCAGGCCCTGACGGCAACCCCAAAAGACTGAGCCTGGACCCATGCGCAGAAGGCTCTTTACGGCCACCATCCAAAATGGTGCTGCGGAGACGGAGTCGGCTTTGGCCGAACTGCCGGTGGAGTTCCATGCCGTACCGGTCAGCAG
>CAIUWO010001050.1 GCA_903902895.1 Candidatus Hydrogenedentota bacterium
ACGTTCCTCGCCGCATGCTGTCTGTCCGGCTGTCCGACAACGCCGCAGGTGTTTCCGCACGAGGTGGGCTTTGGCGGCGGCCTGTATCTCTACCGCACGCTGAACGATTTTGACCGGATGGACACCATCGTGGAACGGGCCGCAAAGGCGGGCGTTCGGTGGACCCGGGAAGAATTCCATTGGGAATGGATTGAGCCGGCACAGGGCGTGCAGGATGCGGACACGCTGGCCAAGTATGACCATGCGGTCCAGTCGCTGCGGGACCATGACATCTCCATTCTGGGTCTGCTGGCGTATGACGCGCCCTGGTCGGCGGGGGAGAACGCCCCGGCCACGGACGCGCAGCGCGAGGACTATGCCCGGTTCGCCGCTTCGATGGTGAACCGATACCATGACTCGGTCCATTATTGGGAAGTCTGGAATGAACCCAATTTGGACCATTTCTGGAAGCCGACGTCTGATCCGGCGGCCTATACCGAGCTGCTGCGGGTTGCCTATTCGGCCATCAAACAGGCCGACCCCACCGCCAAAGTTGTCGGCTGCGCCACTTCCGGCGTGAAGCTTGAGTTCATCCGTGCCGTGCTGGACGCGGGCGGCGGCGCGTACATGGACGTGCTGTCCATTCATCCGTATTCGGGCAATGAATCCACCGACGCGGCAGGTGAGCGGCAGGACATCGGCAAACTCCGCGCAATGCTGACAGCGTATGACCTGAACCTACCGATCTGGGTATCCGAAGTGGGTTTCCAAACCTCCACCACCAATGAAAACGGCGTTACCGAGGAAATGCAGGGCGGCATGCTGGCACGGACCTATCTGACTTTGTTTGCCGAGGGGGTGGACGTGGTCATCAACTATGACTTTGTGGACGACGGCATCGACCCGACCGACGGGGAACAGAACTTCGGCGTGCTCCACCATGACCTGTCGCTGAAACCCGCCTGGCAGGCACTCGCCACCACGGCAAACACACTCGCCGGGGCACGGTTCATCCGGTCCGTTGACCTGGGGGTATTTGTTGAGGCGTTCGAGTTTTCGCTGCCCGACGGCAACCGTGTGTGGGCCGTCTGGACCCGCAAGCCCGAGGGGCCCCTCGGGCTGGGTGTGCTCGACGTGCCGGAAGTGGACCTGCCCGTGTCAGGCGCCATTGAACACGTTACCGACCTATACGGCCATGCCCTGCCGCTGCCCCCCGCGGGCTCCGCACGCGTCCAGCCCGCGCGAGACCCGGTATTCGTTACGGTAAAACCGTAGTTCACATATTTTGCCCGTCATTGCGAGGAGGCCCACGGCCGACGAAGCAATCTCTTGAAGCGACAAGCCCGGTACCGCGAGTCGATGGCGAGCAAGAGATTGCTTCGCTTTGCTCGCAATGACGGGGTTTTCCTGTGGCTTGTCATTCCTTCGGCTTTCCCACCTTCACCATCACCGCGCCGTGGCGGGGCACCTCGGCGCTGTACTTGTCCGTGAACATACCCACGTCCTTGCGCTGCCAGAGATCGCGCACCGGCAGCGCGCCAATTAGGCCGAGGTCGCTCCATTGGGCTGTGAC
>CAIUWO010001051.1 GCA_903902895.1 Candidatus Hydrogenedentota bacterium
CAACCGCTTCTGGTCCATGCCTGGCGCTTTTTGAACGGTTCGGCCGCGCAGGTCAGCCCGAGAAACTCCTTTGTGGTTCCCGTTGGCCCCGATTCGGGCATGAGCCTGATTCTGGAATCGGAAGACTGCACCGGGGTGCGGAGCCGGGCCGTGTGCAGGTTCACCGTGGGCTTGGAAGCGGGATGCCCCAAACTCCAACGCGGTATGTACGCGCTGGCACCCTCCGACGCATTTGGCTGGCGCGGCCTTGCGTGGCGACTCAGTGACGGCGCGCGCCCCCGGCTTGTACAACGCGGCGCGTTGGAAGACGCGCCGACGGGTCCGGCATTCCCCTGTCTTGCGATGACGGTCGATTACCCGAACAGCGGCGCGGATGTGCGCGCATGAACGGCGCGGCTAAAGTAAAGGAGCGGCACCGATGAGCAACCCCTATATAGGTGAAATACGGATGTTTGCGGGCAACTTCGCCCCCAGGGACTGGATGTTCTGCAACGGGCAACTGTTGAGCATTGCCGAATACGAAACGTTGTTCCAACTGATTGGCACCACCTATGGCGGGGATGGCCAGACCACCTTTGCCCTGCCCGACCTGCAGGGGCGTTTGCCCATGCACCAGGGCAGCGGTTATATGCAGGGCCAGTACGGCGGCGTGGAGCAGGTGACGCTGAACGCCGGCCACATACCCAGCCACACGCACACGGTCATGGCCGCCTCTGGCGCGGGCCATGCCCGATCGCCGGAGGGCGCCGTGCCGGCGGGTTCGGGTGCCGCGCAGGTCTATTCCGCCGCGGGACCCATTGCGAGCATGGCCGCAGGCGCGGTGGGCTCGGCCGGTGCCCCCGGGCCGCAGCCACACGACAACACGCAACCGTCTCTTTGTGTCAATTTCATTATCTCCATGTACGGAATTTTCCCCTCACCAAGCTGATGAGGCCATAACGCGACTCAAGGAGTCCACGCATGGGCGAGCAATATTTGGGTGAAATAAAGCTGGTGTCGTTTACATTCCCCCCCAAGGGATGGGCGTTCTGCAACGGGCAACTGCTTGCCATCGCCCAGAACCAAGCCCTGTTCGCCATACTGGGAACCACGTATGGCGGTGACGGCAGAGTAACCTTCGCATTGCCCAACCTGCAGGGCCGCGTCCCGGTTGCCGCCGGACAGGGCCCGGGGTTGAACAATTACACGCTGGGGCAAACGGGCGGCGAGGCGGCGCACACGCTGGCGCTGAACGAGTATGTCAACCACAGCCACGGGCTCAACGGAACGCGCATTGATGGAAATGTGTCGACGCCGAACGGGACGCTGCCGGCCGTCGGGACGGAGGCCTATAGTCAGGCCGGACCTGACTCGGCGATGTCCCCCAGCACCATGGCGACTTCGAGTCCGGGTTCGCAGCCGCACGAGAACCGGCAGCCGTTTCTTACATTGAATTATGTGATCGCCCTCCAGGGGATATTCCCAAGCCGCTCATAGCGCGGCCTGCATGAAGGAGAATGTGGCATGAGTGACCC
>CAIUWO010001052.1 GCA_903902895.1 Candidatus Hydrogenedentota bacterium
AGATCCGTAGCTTGCGCGACAACGGTCTGAGCTTTCTGCACCAGCTCTGGGTCGATTTGCCGTGGTCTTGCCATGGCTGCAGTATAGCAGTGTTAGTCTCATTTTGAAAGCTCTTTAGAATTAGTCAGGTTCTGGATGTTAACCCGGGGCTTGTGCCCCGGGCTATTGTTGTATCGCGCCTCCGGCGCTCTGAGCAATGTGGTCGGCATCCCTCGCGTTCTTCGATTTGCAGTGGACACGGCATGCAGACGTCCTTCTTCAGCAACGCAGCCTGCAGGGATGCCGGCGCTCCCAGTGACAACGGCGCGGGAAAGCCGTGCTCTCCCGCGCCGTATTTGTTCTTTGTCCTTCAGCCTTTGTCCTTCGTCCTTCAGCCCTCGACCTTCTCCCAGGCCTCGGTCTTGGCCGACTTCAGCGCGGAGTCGCAGACGCGCTGCGTCTCCAGCCCCTCGCGGAAAGTCGGCGTCGTGAACGTGCCGGTTTCCAGGCCTGTCAGGAAGTCGGCCAGCGCGTGGACAAAGGTGTGCTCGTAGCCGATGGTGCAGCCGGGCACCCACCACTGCTTCATGTAGGGATGGTGGGAGTCGGTTACCAGGATCGTGCGCCAGCCAACCACGTGCGCGTCGTCAGCGTGGTCGTAGTACTGGAGCTGGTGCGGGTCTTCGAGGTCGAAGAAGATTGATCCCTTTTCGCCGTTGACTTCGAAGGTGTTCTGGTTCTTGCGCCCGCGCGCGTAGCGCGTGGACTCGAAGGTGGCCAGCGCGCCGTTCTTGAACCGCGCGAGAAAGGCGCAGGCGTCGTCAATGAGCACCGGCTTGCGCACGCTCGGATCGTCCTGCGTGGCACGCTCCTTGATGAACGTCTCTGTCATGGCGGTGACCCTGTCCACGCCGCCGATGAGCCAGATCGCCGTGTCTATGGAGTGGGCGAGGAGGTCGCCCGTGACACCGCTGCCCGCGACGGCCGCGTCGAGACGCCACAGCGTCTGCCCGCCCTGGGGGACGTCGGCGCTGATGGTCCAGTCCTGGAGATACTTGGCGCGGTAGTGGAAGATGCGGCCCAGCCGCCCCTCATCAATCAACTGCTTGGCAAGCGTGATCGCGGGCACGCGGCGGTAGTTGAACCAGATCATGTTCGCCACGCCCGCCTTTTCAACGGCCTCGGCCATTTCGAGGCCCTCGGCCGTGTTCATGGCCAGCGGCTTCTCGCACAGCACGATCTTGCCCGCCTTTGCCGCGGCGATGGCGATGTCATGGTGCGCGTTGTTCGGGGCGACGATGTCAATCAAGTCGATATCGTCGCGCTCGACCATCTTGTGCCAGTCGGTTTCGGTGCTCTGCCAGCCCCAGTTTTCGGCGAACGGTATGAGCTTTTGCTCGTCCTCCGGCCGTGCGCAGGCGGCCTTGAGAACGGGCTCATACCCGAGGTCGAAGAACTTGCCGACTTTGCAGTAAGCGTTCGAATGCGTGCGGCCCATGAATCCACAACCCATGAGACCGATGTTGAGCTTCTTCTTGGCCATGCCTCTTCTCCTTGCCCGGGGTCCGTTCCGGCTCACCCGTATTTTTGGTTGAGTACGTCGATTGCCTTCTTGCAGTGCTCCGTGACCGCCCACGCGTCGGGCCAGAAGCACAGGTCTATCGTCCACCAGTTGTGCGGCACGCCCGCCCGGTTCAGTTCAGGCAGCAGTTCGTCAAAGTTGAGGATGCCGTCGCCGAAGGGCGCGTGCGTGCTCGTCTCGTCGCCGTGCAGCGTGCCGTCCGAGTCGATCAGGTGCAGGTGGTTGATCTTGCCGCGCAGCTTCTGGGCCAGTTCGAGCGCGCCGCCGGGCAGCGTCTCTTTCACGCCGGGCTGGCGCGCGCCCACGGCCGCGACCATGTGCGCGTGGCAGGTGTCGAACTGGACGCCGAAGTTGGCGTTGTTCACCTCGTCCACGATGCGCACGATGTCGGACGGCTTGTTGAACGCGAAGCCCGGCTCAAACTCCCAGGTCACGTACACGCCCTTGTCGGCCGCCTCGGCGGCGCAGCGCTGCCAGGTGGACACCACGCGCCGGCGCGCCGTGTCCTCGTCCACCTCTTCAAAGATCGTCGGCGGCTGGACGCAGTCCACGCGGATGCCCGGGATGCCCAGGTCCACGCAGAAATCGAGGTTCTTGCGGAACTCGTTGATGTAGGGCGTTGTGTCCTCGGTGTTGATCAGCTTCTCGCCCCAGAGATTCGCGGCAAGGCCCGAAAAGGCCAGGCCCGCGTCCGCGACGGACTGTTTGCACTTGGCGCGATCCTCGGCCGTCGGCATGTTGTCGGGGTTGGGGTGGATGCCGAAGCCGCCGAGTTCAAGCCCGTCAAAACCGAGCGCGGCCAACTTGGACATAATCTCGTCGAACGGAACCGGACAGTCCGCGTACGGGCCGATCGAATAGGCCCAGGTGCCAATGGAGATCTTCTTCATGGTCGGGTCATCCTTTCTTGTGCGCGCCCACTGCGGGGGACTGCGGGTTCACGTCGGGGCCAAAGTAGCGGAGCAGCACGAGCGGGCATTCCTTGCCCAGATTCTCGATGACTACGCCCTCGCGGGCGGCCTTCTCGGTGATGAACACCTCGTCCTCGGTCATCTCGCCGAAGCGGATCATGGCCGGGCATTCGAGCGGCAGATTGCCGATGCGGCCGCGGCCCTGCATGCAAATCACGCCCGACGCGCCGTTGTCCTTCAGCGTAAACTTCACACCCGGAGCAACGGTCAGTTCCTTGGACGTAAACATCGGCGTGCCGTAGGTGACCCACTTGTCCGTGTAGCCCTCGCCCGAATTGGCGGCGTCGGTGACGGGCTCCAGGTAGTGGCTGTCCTTAAAGTTCGGGTTCAGATTGACTTCCCAGTCGAGCTGGTCCACGATAAAGTCCAGATCCTGGTGCTTGTCCTCGGGCATATCCTTCACCAGCAGATTCCAGGGTACGTCGCGCCCCTCCACCAGCGACTGGTACATGCCGAACACATCGCTGCCCCACTGCGGTTCGTAGGTCAACAGCGATCCCGGCGCGTGCAGCGTGCACGGCGGCACCCACCAGCCCGTGCCCGCCTTGAGCCGGTAGGCCTTGGCCAGGTCGAGAATGCCGTTGTCACCCTTGTTCCAGTTCTCCAGGCAGCGGCGCACGTCCGCCTTGGTCGTTCCCGGCTCGAGGCCGAAATAGGTGTGCGGAAAGTTGTTGCCAATGGCATTGAGCTGCGGCGGGAAGTAATAGCACTCGGGCTTGCCTTCGCGGCCAATCAGCGCCGCCTGCTCGGGGCTCTGGTGCATGTGGTGCGGGATGGGGCCCATGTTGTCGAAGAACTTGCTGTACACCGGCCACCGCTTGTATTTGTTCCAGATCGACTCGCCGATGACCGCCGCGCCCAGCGCCGCCACGGCGTCGCGCAGCGTGAAGCGCTTGCCCTCGTGCACGACGTAGCTCAGTCCCTCGTCGGGCGGGGCACCCTCGTTGTCCGCCGCCGTCGTCGAGGAGAACCAGCGCTCGTCAATACCACCCCGGTGCTTGCCCAGCGCGTAGTAGTCGTCCGGATGCAGCTTCAGCCGCCTTCCGGGCTGCAGGAATGAGCGCGGCACCCACGCCGGGGCCACGCGAAACAGTCCGCCGCCCGCCTCCAATGCCGCCTTGGCCGCCTGCTCCACATGGGTTTCTTTTATGGTGTCCATGATCGCTCCTTCAGTAAAAAGGTTAATGCACCCGGTCCCAACCCGGTCTCCCCGCGGAGACGGGACAATTCAAACCACTTCTTGTAGCATGATGCATCGGGAAAAGCAAGCGCTCAGGGCTTGCCCGCCGCCTTCAGTTCCTTCACCCGCAGGTCCTTGAACTCGACTTTCATGGCCGCGCCCGCGTGCAGTTGCAGGCCGATCAACCCGTCCATCGCCCGCTTGTCGGCCTGGTCATCGGTAAACTCGCTGAATGCCTGACCGTTTATTTTCTGGATGACGTGGTTGCCCTCGGCGATGACCTCGTAGTCGTTCCAGTCTTTCAGTTTCACCCCGGCGGTCAGTTTTGCCGCATCGCCTGTCTGTCCAACCACGTCGAGCTTGCCGTTGGCCTTTATGCTGACCTTCTCGCCGACCTTGGCCAGAATGCCGCGGCCCCGCTCCTCGTAAACGATGCCCGTCAGGCTGCCGTCGCCCAGAATGTCCGCCTGATAGCCGCCCATGCCAAAGGGCACGCCCTCGACCTCATGGCTGCGGTACTGCACGCCTGAATTGTGGTTTTCGATGCGGTAGGAGAAACGCAGTGTGAAATCGCCCGGCTTGCCTGTGCGCCAGATGAGGAAGGTGTTCGTCTTGATCGGACTCTCGGCCGTGGTCTGCCCCACGATGCACCCGTCCTTCACCGACCACAGCTTGGAGTCACCCTCCCAGCCCGTCAGGTCCTTCCCGTTAAACATGGACACAAACCCGGCCTCGTCCGCGCCGGCCGGCGCGGCAAGCGCGGGATGCGCCACAAACAGGATTCCCACACACAGCACAACGGCAAGACCGGAAAATCGCATGGCCCGTTCCTTCTCGATGGTCCCAATCACCCCGGCAGACATGCCCCGCCGCGACACCGCAGCGGCACAACACCGCCGAATACCGTAATGTATTCCATGAACCCAGTCAAGAACGCTTCGGCCGCCCATTATTCCCCCGTACCCCTCCCTCCCATTTCTTCATGACCCATTTGACAAAAGCGGAAAAACAGGATAGACTAGTCTAAGACTGGTCTTAAGGAGATTCTGTCATGAATACTGTGGGCACCTATGAGGCGAAGACACATCTTGCCGAGATTCTGGGACGCGTGGCGGCCGGAGAGCGGATTACCATACTCAAGCATGGCGTTCCCGTGGCCATTCTGCAACCCCCCGACCCTTCCAAAAGCACGCCCACGCGGGAGGTCATCGCCCAACTCAGGCAGTTTCGCGCCGGACGCCGACTCGACGGGGTAACGGTCAGGGAAATGATGGAGGAGGGGCGGCGATGAGCGCGCCGCGCTTTGTGGTGGACAATTCGGTGGTCATGGCATGGTGCTTCGAGGACGAGTCGGACCGTTATGCCGAAGCCGTTCTAAACAGCCTTGAGACGGCCGAGGCCGTGGTTCCCGACATCTGGCCTTTGGAGGTGGGCAACGTCCTGGTGGTGGCCGAGCGCAGAAACCGGCTGGGGGCGGCCGATTCCATGCGTTTCCTCACCTTGCTTAAGTCTCTGCCCATCAGGGTGGACCAGGAACCCCCCGGCCGGATGCTGGGCGAAATCGTTGCCCTTGCAAGAGATCAGAACCTGTCCACCTACGACGCCTCCTACCTCGACCTTGCCATGCGCCTTGGTTTGCCGATTGCGACACAAGACGTGTGTCTCCTCAAGGCCGCGAAAAAATGCCGTGTTCCGGTTTATGCGCCAGAGACACCATAATCCCGCGCCGGTGGTCCATTTCCCAGACTTGACTTCGCCCCGCCCCTGCCTTCACGATCAGTCCCCGGCGCGGACGCGCCACACAAACCCAGCCAAGGAGTCCAGCATGGAACAGCGCAGTTCAACCCCGGCCTGCACGCGGCGGCAGTTCATCCGGCGCGCGGCGGTCACCGCCGGCGTCATCGCCGCCGGTCCCAACATCATCACGTCCGCCGCGCTCGGCGCGGTGGACCGCGCCCCGGCCAGCGCGCGCATCAATGTCGGCGTCATCGGCACCGGCGGGCGCGGTTGCGACGTTATGCGCGCCTTCATGGCCCAGCCCGACGTGCAGCTCCGCGCCGTCTGCGACGTGGTCGCCGACCGCCGCAACGCCGCCAAGGCGCAGGTGGACCAGGGTTACGGCAACCAGGACTGCGCGGCCTACATCGACATGCAGGAACTGCTGGCCCGGCCCGACATTGACGCCGTGCTTATCGCCACGGGCGACAACTGGCACTCGGGCGTGTCGATCATAACGGCGCGCGCGGGCAAGGACATGTACTGCGAGAAGCCGATGAGCGTGACCATCACCGAGTCGCGCGCGGTGTCGGACACGATGCAGCGGCTCGGCCGGGTGTTCCAATGCGGCACGCAGCGCCGCAGCATCGGCAATTTCCGCTTTGCCGCGCACCTGGCGCGCAGCGGCAAACTGGGCCGGCTCACCGAACTGCACGCCGAGGAGGCGGGCGGACTGCAGAATTTCAACGGCGAGACGCTTCCGGCGGAGCCGGAGCCGCCGCGGGAGGTGGTGGACTGGAACCGCTGGCTGGGCCCGGCGCAGTGGCGCCCCTACAATGCGAAGTACTGGAGCCGCGGCTTCTGGAGCAACCACAGCGACTTCAGCGGCGCGTCCATCACGGAATGGGGCAGCCACACGGTTGACCTCTGCCAGTGGGCCGCCAGCGCCGACGACACCGGCCCCACCGAGTTCTACACCGAGGGCAAGCGCCACATCGCCCGCTATGCCAACGGCCTGAAGATTGTCATCCGCACGGGGCTGCGCTTCGGTTCCTGCCCGGTCCGCTTCGAAGGGGAAGAGGGTTGGGTGGAAACGGGCGACTCGGGCCTGATCGACGCCTATCCCAAGTCCCTGCTGCAGGACCGCGGTTTCGAGGGCGGCTATCCGCCCGACAACCATGTGCGCGCCTTCCTCGACTGCGTCAAGACGCGCCAGCAGACCATTTCGAACGCCGAAGTGGCCCACCGGTCCATCTCGGTCTGCCACGTGGCCAACATTTCCAAGCGCCTGGGCCGCCCCGTGATCTGGGACCCCGTCAAGGAGGAGTGCCTGGGCGACGACGAGGCCAACCGGCTCCGTTCTCGCGCCTACCGCGAGCCGTGGTACCTGTGATGCGTGTCGGTTATGACGTTCTTTTGAGTGCGTGCGACCATGCCGCCGCTTTTCTTCGCCGGGGCCATGCCCCGGCGGTGCGAAGCACGGCTTCGCAAACAAGTGCGTTCCCAAGTACAACTTGGGAACGAGAGGAAACACCGTCATTGCGAGGAGGCCAAAGGCCGACGAAGCAATCTCTTGAAAGGTCAGTCTCCGTGAATATGAAGTCTGCATCTCTTTTTTCGTTCCTTATTCTTTCCATCCTGTTTGTTCCCGCATTTCGGGCCGCCGCCGCGGACGACGGGGCCGAGGCCAAATGGCTCGCCGTGCTCAACAGCGGCGCCGACTGGCAGGAAAAACAGCAGGCCTGCCGCGAACTGCGCGTGGTCGGCACGATCCAGTCGCTGCCCGAGTTGGCCGCACTGCTGACCGACCCCCAGTTGGCCGGCTATGCCCGTTTCGCGATGGAGGAAATGCGCTATCCCGAAGTCGATGCGCTGCTGCACGATGCCCTGACGAAAACCACCGGCGCGCAGCAGGCGGGCATTGTCATCACCATGGGCGCCCGCCGCGACGCGTCGGCCGTGTCGCTCATTGCACCGCTGCTTGAAAGCCCCGACGCGGACCTCGCCCGCGCCGCGGCCGGTGCGCTCGGACGCATCGCCACGGCCGAATCCGTCGATGTCCTGATGCAGTTCCGCACCAAGGCCCCTGAAGCGGCCCGGTTTCCGGCCGAGGAAGGGCTGCTCGCCGCAGCGGAACGCTGGATTGCCGAGAAGAAGGGCGACCAGGCCGCGCCCGTGCTTGAGGTGCTTATCGCCCCCGGCGCGCCGGCGAACGTGCGCATGGGCGCGTTCTATCTGCTCGCCGCCGCACAGCCCGACAAGGCCCCGGACCGCCTGCTCGCAGCCCTTGCCGGTGAGGACGCCGACCTGCGCAGCATGGCCGCGCGCGTCATCTCGGAAACAAAGGGCGCCGACCTGACCGCCCGCTACGCCGCGGCGCTGCCCACCCTGTCCACCGACGGACAGGTCGCGCTCCTGCGCGCACTCGCCGGACGCGGCGATGCCGCCGCCCATCCGACCGTCGTGCAGGCCATCGACAACCCTGAAAAAACCGTCAAAGTCGCCGCCATCAAGACACTCGCCACCCTCGGCAACGCCGATGACGTGGCACGGCTCGCCGCGCTCATGGAAGACGCCGACGCCGACATCGCCGCAACATCCCGCGCCACACTCGCCACCATCGAAGGCACTGCGGTCGACGCGGCCATAAAGACCGCCATCGGCCTCAGCCCCGCCACGGTCCAGGCAAAACTTATCGATCTCCTGCTGGACCGCCGCGCCGAACAGGCCCTGCCCACGGCCGTCGCCTATGTCCTCAACCGCGATGTCCCCGTGCGCGAGGCCGCCCTGCGCATCCTGGCCGTGCTGGGCACCAAGGAAAACACCTCCATTCTCATAACCGCCATCGACACCGCGCCCGATGCGGCCGCGCGCGGCGCAGCCGAAAACGCGCTCGGCAGCCTCTGCGCCCGCTGCGGCGACGAGGCCCTGCCCGCCGTGGTCAACGCCATGGGCTGCTCGCGCATCGACTCGCGCATGGCCCTGCTGCGGGCCGTCGGCCGCGCCGGTGGTGCCAAGGCGCTCGACTGCGTAGTACTGTCGCTCAACGACAACGACGAAACCTTCCGCAATGAGGCCCTGCGCGAACTTTCCGACTGGCCCACGGCGGACGCCGCGCCGCAACTGCTCGAACTGGCCAAGAGCGACCAGGAAAACCGGCACGTGCTTGGTCTGCGCGGATACATCCGGCTGGCCCGCGCAGTCACCGTTCCCGCCGACAAGGCCACCATGCTTATCGCCGCCATGGACCTGACCCGGCAGCCCGAGGAGAAATGGCAGGTGCTCGCCGCATGGGGCACGCTTAAAAGCGCGCAGTCCCTCGACGCGCTTCTCCCCTTCCTGCAGGACACGCAGGTGAAGAACGAGGCCGGTTCGGCCGTCATCACCGTCTCCGCCGAACTCGCCAAAGCCGGCGGCGAGGCCAAGACCCGCGCCGTGGACGCGCTCAAGGCCGTCATCGCCGCCTGCGACAACCCGGCCGTGCTTGAAAGCGCCAACCGCGTTCTGGCCACTCTGGGGTGATTTACTGCTTGCACACACGTGGACCCAGAGATGGAGCGACATGATTGGCCGGTATGACAACAAGAATGCCAGTCAAGACGGAATAGCTTGGATTGTTGTTGCGACAATTTGTGTCTTGGGAACGGGCTGGGATGTTGCATGGCGTTGCCTGCAGCAAATCGGTTTTCACGGCCATTCCACGTTCTTGGACAATGCGAAATCTGCGCTGCCGACACTCGACATAAAGTCATACGTCTTTACTGGTTTTGGGGCGATCATATTTGCTGCCGGTGTCCTATTGTTTTATAAGATACTAAAGAAGCACACAATCAGCCCAAATACATGCATAATGGCTACGCTTTCAATTAAGGTGGCGTTGTACTTTGAGGATGTGAAGATCGGGCTGCTTCCGGTATCATTGGCAATTACTTTGAACATAGTCTTACTATCCGGTTTCACTGTCTGCCTCATGAGACTAATTAGTCAATCGTTGAAATCCTGGCTGGGAAAAAGAGAAGTTTCCCGGAACAAGTGCAAATAGGGTGGTGCTGACAGGCGATAATCCAAAGACAGACAACGAAGCGCACCGCAAGGGGCGCATTCATTGGAGTGTTCGCGGCTCTGCCGCCGCTCTTCTCGTCGCGACCATGCCCCGTTATTGCCAAGTGCAATCTGGAAATGAATCAACAAGAAGGAGTCCCTGCCATGCGTAGTCCGGTTCCGTTCCTTATAATGGTCGCCTGTCTTTGCCTCACCACTGTCGCCGCTTCCGCACTGACCGTGCAGTCCGGCCTGGTGCCCTACCAGGTCGTCCAGTGCAACGACGACGGAAAGGCCGCGATCTCCCTCACCGGGACCAGTGACGCCGCGGGCGCGCTTCAGGTGCGCCTCATGGGCGTGCAGAAAGAGGTTCTTCCCTGGACCGACCTGAACAAGACAGCTGGTGGCGCGTGGTCCGGCACCCTCGAGGGCGCGCCCGCGGGCGGCCCCTATCGCGTCGAGCTTCGGCTGAACGATGATGCGGGCAAAACCCTGGAACAGACCGCAATCCCCGAAGTCCTTGTGGGCGATCTGTGGGTGCTGGCGGGACAGTCCAACATGCAGGGCGTGGGCAACCGGGTCAGCGTCGAGGATCCCCACCCGCAGGTGCATACCTTCGCGATGAATTACGAATGGCGCCTGGCACAGGAACCGCTTCACACGCTGGCCGAATCGCCCGACTCCGTGCACGCAAGCTTCGCCACCGACGCGGAGCGCCAGAAGGCGATCAGTGACTGGCGCGACGGTGGCAAGGGCGCGGGCCTCGGCATTGCCTTCGCCAAGGAAATGGTGAAGCGCACCGGCCGTCCCGTGGGGCTCATCGCCTCCGCCCACGGCGGCACCAGCATGGCCCAGTGGGACCCGGCCCTCCGCGAGAAGGGGGGCGAATCGCTCTACGGCTCCATGTGCAAACAGGTGGAAGCCGCCGGCGGCAGGGTGCGCGGCGTGCTCTGGTACCAGGGCGAATCGGACGCCAACAAGGACGGCCAG
>CAIUWO010001053.1 GCA_903902895.1 Candidatus Hydrogenedentota bacterium
CTGAGAATCCATGTTGTCGACCTCTTACCGCGTCTGTAACACTTGACAACCAAGTCGGTATTATGGGCAGTTTTGCGGAAATAGCGGCGGGTAAAGAGACCCACCTAAATGACCGCAGCATAAGAGGTTACTCATGAATACCGCGACCCTGGAAGTTCAAATTGACATGTGCCCGAACGGCGATGCGGATGCCATGCGTCTGGAATATGACGTTTACCTCAGAGAGGGCTACATCGAGCCCAATGACGAGCACCTCGTGCTCGAAAACCGTGACTATCCCGAATTCATTCACTTTGTGGCCCGGGTCGATGGCAGGGCCATCGGCGCGCTGCGCCTGGTGACCGATGCGCGGCCCCGCCATGGCGCATTCCGACTGGGTTCCTTCAGGCATTTCGCCATACAGAAATGGGCCACCGATTTGCTGCATTCGGCCGACCAGCACCGCATCGTTGAAGTGGGCACCATGGTGATTGACCCCGATTTCCGGGGTGGCAACACCTACGCGCAGCTCTTCCAGAAGGCGTTCGAGTATGCCGTGATGAGCCGGGTGCACTATGCCCTGTCAACCATAGACGAGGGATTTTTCCACCGCCTGCTCAAGCGCGGGCTGCCCTTCCGCGAAATGGGCGAGACCCGGCATTACATGGGTTCCAACACCGTTCCCGCAATCATTGACGTCGAGCAGCTGATGCGGATGATGTTTGGTCCGCAGACGTCCACCGCCGCCGCGCGCCCGGCAGCCGCCCCGGCGTCCGTCAGGTCCATGCGGCCCGCGATGGCCTCTTAAGGAATGGCTGCCGTCACGCGGCGATTCGTTGAGAAACAGGCCGAGCGCCTGCTGCGCCAAACCCCCTCCCTCGCGGAACTCCGCTGGCGCGCTCACACGCTCAGCGACGCGCCGCTAGAAGACGTTTGCGCGCTCATCCAGGACGCCTGGCAGCGCGTGTACGGCAACCGCATCCGCATCGCTTTCACCCCCGCACTGCTCCGTTATGCCGCGGCCTGTTCAGAAGAGCCGGGCGTGGTCACCACCGTCGAGGACGGCGAAGGCCTTTGCGGCGTGATGCTCGGCCTGCCCATGGAATGGGAGACGGGCGCCGACCACGGACCCATAACCCTCTCCACCGGCCTTTGCATGGCCGCGCGCCATGAGGGCGGCCACCTGGTCGAACTGCTGCTGGCCAAACACGGGCTCAATCTTATCGAGGCCGGCCATGCGTTCAATTTTCACTGGCGCGCCACCGCCTCGGACCGGGAGGAAACGGGCGGCAAGGGCCTCATGCATGTGCGGCGCATCCCCCTCTACGCCAAACCCCTGCGCTGCGCGACGGCGGCACGGCTTGGCAATCTGCCACTGTGGAAAGGCATGGGGCTGCGCTGGCTCGCCCTGCGCCACCGTTCCGGCCGCGCCCTGCCCGCAAGCCTTTCCATGAACCTTTTCGCCCCCGAAGACGCCCACGAATGCGCCGCCTTCCTGACGGCGCAACAGCCGCCCAACGGCATACGGCGGCGCTTCTCCCCCGCGCCGCTGACCCGGCGCTGCACCTTTGACGAGGACGGCATCCGCGCGGCGGGCCTGGTGTTTCGCGAAGCGGGACGGATCGTGGGCATGACATGGGGGTATGTCAACCCCGTATCAGACACGGACGCCTATTGGGCGCTCGACGGGAGCGTGTTTCACACGGAGCTGTCCGCGGCGCGCCGGGCGGCCTGCCTTTCCGCCATGGAAGGCCACGCGCGGGACGCACTGGGCTGCTTTGCGGTCATGACACCGGGTTCCGTCTGCGGCGAGCCGCTGGACCGTCTCGGCTATATTGCGGTGCGCCACTACCATGTCGGCGCCGTTGCCTATCAGGAAGTGCCCGCGCTGACCCGCGAAAACATCGGCGGCGCATTTCTCGAATTGCGCTGAACCGCCCTGAACGGATACAGTCTTGGCCATCATGACTGTTCCCCTCCCCATCCCGCCGGAAGGCGTTTCCCCGAAGGAACGCGCGCGCCTTGAGGTGATGCTCTCCTTCGAGCAGGAAGCCTTTGAAAACGGCTTTCGCCGCGTTGCCGGCGTGGACGAGGCCGGGCGGGGCCCGCTGGCCGGGCCGCTGGTGGCGGGCGCGGTGGTGCTGTTGCACGCCGTGCCGGGACTGGACGATTCCAAGCGCCTCACCGAGGCGCGCCGTGAGGCGCTCTTTGAGGAACTGCTCGCGGGCGGACACGCCGTCGGCGTGGGTGTGGTGGAGGCGGAGGAACTGGACCGGATAGGGGTGCAGCGCGCCAATTACAGCGCCATGGCGCGCGCCGTGGCCGCGCTTGCCCCGCCGCCGGACTTCCTGCTGGTCGACGGATTCAACCTTCCCGGGGTGGCGCGACCGCTCCTGCGCATCATAAAGGGGGACCAGCGTTCGCTTTCGATCTCCGCGGCGAGTATCATAGCCAAGGTAACGCGCGACCGCCGCATGGCCGAACTGGACCGGGAATATCCCGGTTACGGATTTGGTCAACACAAGGGATACGGAACTGCGGCCCATTTGGCCGCACTGGCGCGTTTGGGGCCGTGCCCCGAACACCGCCGAAGTTTTGCCCCCCTTGCCGATCAGGACCGGGGCGGCGTCCTGTTGACCGACGAATAACCGGCGGGGTACACGCCGTAGAAACACAGAGATGATGAAGGTGCTGCTGAACACATTGCTGGCCGGTTTTTTGACCCTTTCGGGCGGATGCGCCGCCCTGGACCAGCTGCTGCCGTTTGCCGACCCTGATTTGGGCGGATATGCGCCGGTGACGCAGGAGGCCCGCTCCTACGCCCATTTCATCAGCGCGGTGATGTATGAGCGGCAGGGCAGAAACGACCTTGAGGTGGAGTCGCTGAACCGCGTGGAGAAGCTCGACTCGACATCGCCCACGCCGACCGTGCACCTGATGCGCGCCTACCTGCGCAAGGGCGATTTCGACCAGGCCCTCAAGGCCAGCCAGCGCAGCGTCGCGCAGGCCTCCGATCGTCCCGAACTGTGGCTGCTGCTCGGCCAGCTTCGCCACCAGCAGGGCGATTTTGACGGGGCGGCGGCAGCCTACAACAAGGCAATCTCACTTCAGCCCGACGACCTTGTGGGATACGGCGCGCTGGTGGAGCTTCAGGAGAGCGCCAACGACCTCGTGGCGGCGCAGGAGATTTATGAGAATCTGGCGGCGCGCAACCCGAACTCGGGCGCGCTTCACTACCAGCTCGGCCTGAACCTCATGCGCATGAAAGACTACGCCGGCGCCATCGGCGCGTTTCGAAAGGTGATGGAACTGGAACCCCGCGTGCTTCGCGCGCGGTACATGCTCGGGCTCGCGCTCATGGAATCGGGCAGCAACGAGGAGGCTGCGGCCGAACTGGCCAAGTACATCGAAAGCCGGCCCGACGAGGCGGCGGCGTTCGAGTTCTTGGCCGGCGCGTGTGCCCGCTCCGGAAAATACGGAGAGGCCTCGCTGGCCTATGCCAAACTGCTCGAAAACAAGGCGGCCCAACCCAAGCACTCACTGCAGGCTGCGTGGGTCATGCTGCAAATCGGACGCAACAAGCAGGCCGTGCGCCTGGCGCCGGAATCGGGCAGTCCCATACTCGCTGGGATGTTTGCGGTGCTGGCCAACCAGGCCATGGGGGCAGACTCCCTGGACGAGTACACACGGCTGGACAGCATTGAGGGTGATGTGGAGGCGGAGTGCGACGCCTCGCTGACGGACCTGCTGACTCTCTTTGGCGTGCAGACCACGGGAAGCCGCCTGCTCGAACTGCTGCGCGCCCTGCCGCAGGGCATTGACCTGTCGCGCGTGCTCACCTTTGTCGCGTCCCGTGTGCTGGTCCAGATGGAAAACTACGCCGAGGCCGCGCCTTTGCTGGAAAAGGCCATGGACACTTTCGGCCCCAGCAAAGGGTTCCACTACGAGTTGGCGGTCTGCTATGAGAAACTGGAAAACCCCGCCGAAGTCGAGCAGCACCTGCAGGCCTGCCTCGCGCTTGACCCGGGCAATCCCGAACTGCTCAATTTCCTTGGCTATTACTACGCGGACAAGAACATCAAGCTCCGGGAGGCCGAGTCCCTGCTGAAGAAGGCGCTCAAGGCCGAGCCCAACAACCCGTTCTACCTCGACAGCCTCGGCTGGGTCTATTACCGCATGGGCAAGGGTCCTGAGGCGCTTGACCTGGTGCGCCGCGCCATTTATGGAATGGAATCGGATGACGCCGAACTGCGCAACCATCTTGGCGACATCTACCTGCTCAACGGCAACGAGACCGCCGCGGTGGAACAGTGGCGGCGCGCCCTGCGGCTTGATCCCAAGCTCGACGAGGTGCGCAAGAAGCTTGAGGCCCACCCGCCAAAGAAGTAGCGAAGCGCGGATTCGGTCCCTCCGTTATTGGCGCAGGTGCTCGTCCTGCAACCGTACCAGCGCGGCCAGAGGGCGTGCCTGAAGGCTCACCGGCCCCTTTATGCCCTCCCAACGCTGCACACTCGCTGCGGACACGCCCAGCGCTGCGGCGAACTTGGCCATGGTTAGCCGCAGCAGTTTGCGCAGGCGGGCAATCCCCGCACCGGTGGGTGCTTTGGGGTTGAAGGGGCCCTTGGCCTTCTTGGCTGCCGCTGCCTTTTTTGCCTTCATGGTCGCGGGAACCGCTGTCGGCGGCGCTTCGGGCGGTGAAGTTTTCGCCGTGACCGCCACCTTGCGCGGCTTCTTCGTCTTTGCCGGCAGCGGCGCGTCGCCGGGGTCAATATCGACGCCGAAGATGTCGGCCAGACCACCTGCGGCCAGCGCATCGCCGGCCGCCGTGGCGGTCGGCAGCGCCATGTCTGCGGAAATCAGCGCGGCTGCATCCACACCGCGCAGCACGAAAAGCAGGTCGGGCTGGTGATCAAGCCGGCTGCCCACCCCATAGAGCACGGCGGCCACATGCTTGCACATTACGGCCCCGTCGGGGCAGGAGCACTTGAGTTCTATTTCACCCTTTTGCGGAAACAACCCTTCCTTGCGGTCGCTGACCACCCCCATCACGTGGTTGGACAGGCGGCCCTGCAACAGTTCAAGCACGGACCCGATCTGTCCGCGGCACTTTGCCTGAATGGCGTCCCAAGTCTTGCGCACCAGCGGCGCAATCTCAATCACCACCTTGTACAGGTCGGACCCGCTCACCAGCGCCTCAACGCGCCCGGTCTGCACCTCCAGATGGCAGACCGATCCGTTGCGCACATAGGTCCGTCCGCGCGGAAGCCGGTTGTCGTAGTCAGAGAAGGATTCAAGATGGTCGCACCAGGCCTTGCCCCAGTAGCTGGTGGCAATCTTGCGCCCATCCAGTTCGATGGGCTGAATATTCTTGCCCTTCTTGGCAAGCTTGGTCATTTCCTTGCGCGCGTTCGCACGCCGCTGGGCCACCGACACATAGGGTCGCCAGGAATAGAACGACATCGTGCCAACTCCTTCGTTATGCCGAGGCCCGGCGGATGTCCAGCCGGACCAGATCCATCAGTTCAGTATCGTTGAGGGTGGTCAGATCCACCTCGGCGCCGCCGCCACTGAGTAATTCGGCCGCCAATTGTCGTTTTTCCGCAATCATCAGGTCAATCTTTTCCTCGACAGAGCCGCTGGTCACAAACTTGTGTACCAGCACGTTCCGGCGCTGGCCAATGCGGAAGGCGCGGTCCGTGGCCTGGTCCTCCACCGCCGGATTCCACCAGCGGTCAAAATGGATGACTTGCGACGCGGCCGTCAGATTGAGCCCCGTGCCCCCGGCCTTGAGGGACAAAATCATAAACGGCGGACCGTCCTCGCGCTGGAACTGATCGACCAGACCATTTCGCTTGGCAATACTGGTGTCACCGTGCAGCACCAACCCACCCCGCCCGAAAATTCCCGCCAAATGCCCGGCCAGCGGATCGATGATCTCGCGAAACTGCGTGAACACCAGCACCCGTTCCTGGCGCTCGGCCAGTTCCTCACAAATTTCCTTAATACGCAGGAACTTGCCGCTGTCCGCCCCCGCATACACCCCGTCGCCCGAAAGCTGGCTGGGATGGTTGCACACCTGCTTCAAACGCATCAGCGTTTGCAGCACCAGCGCGCGCCGTTTCATGCCGTCCGCGGCCTCCAGCGCGGTCTTCATCGCGCCGACCACCTGTTCGTAGAGCCGGACCTGCGCCTTGGTCAGGTTGCAGAAGCGCGTGGTCTCCACCTTGTCAGGCAGGTCGTTGATGATCGTGCGGTCGGTCTTGAGCCGGCGCAGGATGTACGGCGCGACCAACCGCCGCAGCGGCGCATACTGGTCGGTTGCGCGTGCCTGAAGGTCCTCCACAAAGGATTTGAATGTCTTCGCCGAACCCAGCAGCCCCGGATTGAGGAAGTCGAAAATGGACCATAGATCGCCCAGCCGGTTTTCCACCGGCGTGCCCGTCAGCGCCACCCGCGCCAGCGCGGGCAGTTTCTTCACCGCACGCGTCTGGCCCGTGCCCGGGTTCTTGATGGCCTGCGCCTCATCAATGATAACCAGTCGCCAGTGTACCTCGTACAACCATTTCTGGCGTGCCAGCATGGAATAGGTGCTTACCGCAAGGTCCACGGCCGCAAGTGCCTCGACAGGCGACTCTTCGATGCGGCCCAGGGTCTCCGCATCGGTCTCGGACGGATGCAGAAAGGCCAGTCGCAGCGACGGCGCAAAGCGCTGCGCCTCCGCCCGCCAGTTGCCCAACAGCGATGCGGGCACCACCAGCAACGACGGGCCCGAGCCCGTCTTGCTCAGTTGCAGCAGCAGCGCCAGCACCTGGATCGTCTTGCCCAGACCCATGTCATCGGCAAGGCACGCACCCAGACCCAACTCCGTCAGGAAACGCAGCCAGGCCGCCCCGTTCTCCTGATAGGGCCGCAGCGTCGCCTGCAGGCCAAGTTGGGGCAGCGTGCCCAGCCGCGCCGGGTCGCGCAGCCCCGACAGGATGTCGCGCAACGCCCCGCCCGCCTCCACATGCACCCATTCCCGCTCTGTGTCGGCCTGCTTTTCACGCCCCAAGTCCGGCGTCGCCCCGGCCAGCAGGCGCATGCCCTCGATGAACGAAATGCCGCCGTCCTGCGCCTCCTCCCGCAGCGACTCCCAGTGCGCGATGGCCTCGCGCAGTTTCTCGCGGTCCACTTCGACCCACTGCCCCTTGAACAGCACCAGCCCGTCGCCGCCTGACAGCAGCGCCTCAATCTCCCCGCGCGACAGCCGTTCGTCGCCCAGCGCCACGGCCACGTCAAAATCCAGTACTGCGTCGATGCCAAAACGGGAGGGCTTGCGGTCACCCACCGTCACCGACACCTGCGGACGCGGACGCCGCCGCCACCAGTCCGGCAGCCGCACCATTAGCCCGCTGTCCTCCAAATCGGGCACACTGCGCAGCAGCCGGTAGGCGCGGTCGGCCGTCCATGCCGTCGGCTGGTACACCGCCCCGCTGTCGACCAGCGTCTTCACCCAGTCACAACGCTCCGAAGCGGCCTGGACCGGCGCGAGCAATTTGATTAGCGCCGCCCGGTTCTTCGCTCCCGCATACTGTTCCAGCGCCTTGCCCAACGGCAGATGGCGCGCCTGGCCCGACGCGCCCAGCCCGGAAACATAGCTCGCCATGAAAGCGAACGGCCGCTCCGGGTCGCTCTTGTTCTCGGCAAGATGGAAACAGACCCGGCCGACCTGGTGCCATTTGGGCGCGCGTTCGGCGAGAAATGCCTGCACGCCCTCCGTTGCCGCCGCGCCGCCGCACCAGTCCAGCAGTGCGTCCCACAGCGTCACCAAGAGCTCCGCCGAAAGATACTCGCCACCGGACATGGGGGGCGCGGTCAACACCCACTGCGTACACTCTCCGTCGGTCAGCGGCTCCACTGCGGCCAAGGTCATTTCGGGCGAAAGGTGACACAGGCGCGTCAACAATGCCTCGGCAATGCCCTGCCAGTAGCGCAGCGTCGGCGAGGCGGACGTGTCCGCCTTTTCAGCCGCCAGCAGAAACAGCCCCTCGCGCCAGTCCGCGTCAAAGCGCTTGTGCAGCCGCACCAGGCGCGCATCCTCGGTGGTATCACCCGGGGCATCCCAATGAAGCTTTCCGGCGGGTGTGAGTCGTATGTTTGTCAACTGCAAAAACCTCAATCGTTGGCGCAGCCCGCCGGAAACCCGGCGACCGCGCGCCCCAATCACCACTGGCCGCTGAATGCGTCACCGGCACAGCAGCGCAAAGAACGGCATGCCGACCCTATTCCAATAGGCGGGTCACGGAAATCCAGCCGCGCACGGAATTGATCAATGCCAGTTCGGAAGCCTTGTTCAAGACTTCCCTTGCGATGACTGCCTCTCGAATCTTTCCCGCTTCCAAAAGATGTCTGCGCATCGTGCCGGGGAGCAGGCCCGACGACACGGGCGGGGTATACCAAACGCCGTCCAGTTTCACCAGCACGTTGGCTAGACAGCTTTCGGTCACCTCGCCGCGGGCATTCCAAAGCAGGACATCGTCCGCGCAGTCCCGACCCTTGAAGGCGTCGTCATAGACGCGGCGATGGGTTGTCTTGTGGAACAGAAAGCGGTCAGTGTCATCGACGGGCTTGGCTGCCCATCGAAGGACCACGGGCCGCGGCTCTGGTGCTGGCGCTGCTAACACCTCCGCCACACCGTTCTTTTGTAACAACAGCCGCACCTTTGCGGGACGGTGCGCCCACCCCTTCACGGCCTCTTGCAGCGCGTCAAGAACGTTTTCGGCATCCATCGGATAACCAAAGTACGCGGCGGACTGTGTCAATCGGTCCATATGCTCCTGCAGCAGGAAGTACTGGCTGCCGTCCCAGCGCAAGGACTCGAGAAGTTCAAATGAAGGCGTTTCGCGGTTCAAGAACGCCGCCTTGAGACAGCACTCGTCATATTCGCCTGTTGCGGTGGAATCCCAGGTAATGCCGCCGCCTACTGCGTAGCGTGCCTGTCCGGTTTGTTCGTTCATAACAATGGTGCGAATGGCCACGTTGAATTCGGCGCGGCGGCCGGGGCCGCACCAGCCAATGGCGCCGCAGTAGACGCCGCGGGGTTCCGGCTCGGTGTCCCGGATAATTTGCATGGCCCGGATTTTGGGCGCACCCGTGACCGAACCCGACGGGAATAGCGCGGCGAAGATGTCGGCCAGCCCGGCGCTGGTGCGCGACTGTATGGTCGAGGTCATCTGCCATACGGTTCCGTAGAGCTCCACCTCGAAAAGCCGCGGCGCGGTCACGCTGCCCGTTTCGCTGATTCGTCCCATGTCGTTGCGCAGCAAGTCGACAATCATGAGGTTTTCCGCGCGGTCCTTGACGCTGTCGCGCAGCGCCTGCCGGGCCTGCTCGTCCTCCCCGCTCCAGCGACCACGGGCCATGGTGCCCTTCATGGGCCGTGTCTCCAGCAGGTCCCCCTCCAGACGGAAGAACAGTTCGGGCGACAGTGACAGTATCCTGTTTCCCCCAAAATTGAGCCAGGCGCGGTGCTCCGTCTCCTGTCGGGCGCACAGGGACAGGAACCATTCCAGCGCATTCCCCTGAAACTTGGCGTTCATGGGAAAGGTGTAATTGACCTGGTAGGTGTCTCCGGCGGCAATAAGGGCCCGTATCCCGGCGATGGCCGTGTCGTATCCGGCGCGCGTCACGCCGGGTGCCCATTCACCGACTTGCCATGCCCGGTCACACAAAGGAGGCAATTCTTCCAGCGGTATCGTCCGGACGTCGTCATACAGGCCAAACACCGCCAAAGGAAGCGATGCCAGCGGCGAATGCACCGCCAAGGCGGGGTCGAAGGCGGGTGCGGCCTCATAGGCCAGATACCCGGCCGCCCAGCAACCCGAGGCAAGGGCGGTTTCCACCTTCTTTAGACAGGGCCGCACCTCATCGATGCTTGCCGCAACGATGACTTCAGACGGCGCGAAAAACATCCGCGCCTCTCGGCGTCCCACAAAGAGGGCCGTTCCCGGTTCGCGCAGTGCGCGTGTGCAGGTTTCGTTCAATCTTTCTCCGTGCTTTCCGGCAGTGTGCCTCCTTGGCATAGACCCGCGTCGGGCAGTGTTGTAAACAATGGTATAATCAGACGAGAGTAAGATTACAACATTGGAGGATACCACGATGAGCATTCGAGGATTGTGGTACAAGTTTCTGGCCGCGATGGCGGGCAAAGACGGGCATGCCCCGGGTCTTGCGGAGGACCCGCCGGAACCGCGCGAATTGGAACCCCATATGAACGCCCAATCCGCCCATGATGAGGCGCATGCATGGAAGGCGCACGGCGGGGACCGCCACTAGGGCTTCAACGATGAACAGTGCAGGCGACACGCCCCCACAGTCAAAACAGCATATCAGGTCGGAGGTCTTGCGAAAGCGGAAAGAGTTGGAGGCAGGCGCAGTCGCCACGAAGAGCCGGGCGATCGAGGTCATGCTGGCGGGGTCGGGACTTCTGCGGGATGTTTCGGTGGTGCTCAGTTACGTGTCCGCCAAGGACAACGAGGTGGACACGCACAGCATCATTGGGGGCTTGCTTGCGGGAGGCAAGACGGTGTTTGTGCCGGTATCGGATATGGGCAAGCGCCTGATGCAGTGGTCTCGCCTGCTGGGGCTGAATGAATTGGAGCGCACCCATTTCGGGCTGCTTGAGCCGGCGGCGCAATTCCGGCGCATCGAACCCATCGCGCCAGGGACGGTGTGTCTGGTTCCCGGTCTGGCGTTCACGCGCGCGGGCTGGCGCCTTGGCTATGGTGGAGGCTACTTCGACCGGTTTCTGGACACCTTTTCGGGTGTGCCCATCGGGCTGGCGTACGACGTGCAGATTATGGGCCATATTCCAGCGGAAAGCCACGACCAGCCGGTGGATTATGTGGTGACCGAATCTGGCGTAATCAACTGTCAGGAACTGCGCAACCTGGGCTTCACGGGTGCGTGATGCAGCCCAGCAACGCCTCATGCACGGCCCCATTTGAGATCAGCACCCCCTCGCGCCCGTCAAACACCCGCAGGGGGCTCCCGTCCAAACGCGTCGCCACGGCACCCGCCTCTTCGGCTATAAGCTGGGCTGCCGCATAATCCCAAGGGTACAGCGCCATGTGAAGATAGCCGTCCACGTCCCCCGTTGCAATCTGGCAAATCCCGCCCACGGCCGCACCCTGGCAGCGAATTTGCCCCGCATGACGGATAACACCGGTTGCCCGGCTCAGGAAGGCCTTGCGGTCGTCCGGTCCATTGAAATCGATCTCCACACAGGCTTCGGCCAGATGCTGCACATCGGAAACCCGCAACGGACGGCCGTTGCAGAAACTGCCCTCGCCCTGCTCGGCCAGGAAGACTTGGCCGCCCATGGGAAAGCCCACCCCGGCCACACGCGCCAGTCCGTCCACCACCAGCGCTATGGAGATGCCAAACATCGGATTCATGCCGCGCACGAAATTGTAGGTGCCGTCGATGGGGTCGATCACCCACACCCGGCCGCGGGGATTGGCCGGGATTTTTCCCAGGTCCCCCTCTTCGCCCACCACCAAGTCGGTCGGGAAGATTTCGGCGACGGCATCGATAAAGCGCTTTTGAATGGTCAGGTCCACCTCGGTCAGCAGGTCGGCCGGATCGGCCTTGGAGGTCACTGTCAGCCGGCTTTTGTCACGGTACTTTTCCAGCACATAGTCCCAGTTGCGCCGCAGAAAGTCCTGAATGAATTCAAGGTCACGAGAAGCCATTGCCTGTCCTCGCCTGTGTCCGGCCCCGCCGGACACCCGGCCGTTCCTGTTTCAATATGCTGGTTATGATTCCGAGCCGATAAAATGCGTCGTGCCCTGCCGTCCCGAAGTCGGGCATGCCATGGATACGATACGCGCCAGAGGGGCCATGCGCAAATTCCGCGCGGGCCCGGCCTTCACCGTTTCAGCCCGATGATCGCCTCGGCACCCGGTCATAGCACAAACAGCAGCGCCGCGCCCGTGGCAACCGCCGCGTACGGCAGAAACCGCCGCTCATGTCGCTTGAAGGGAGCGTTCTTCCCTATACACTTATAAAGCTAATTCAATAAAAGAATCTGATTATTCCAAGTTCATGGCATCTGACTTGCCATATTCCTTCAGTGATTTCCTCACATGAAACGCCACAATTGTGAAGACGACAGAATAGAGCATGCCGAATCCAACAAAAGCGATGAGGTGTGTTTGCACAAGCTGTTCCAACACACGAATAAGAAGATAAACCATAGAGAATAGGCACAGTCGCTTTATCCACTTCTCGCCAATTAAATATATGTAAACAAATAGGCCTGCCATAAACAGGTCGCCCAAAAGGTCGCTCCAGCTAATTTGCATCTTTAGGTCGGGCAGTAATCCATAGTGGAGAGCAGCTCCCCACAGACTCGCCCCTCCGCTCACAACATCGGCAAATAACAGGAAATACATCAAGAATATGATGACCGTCCAGACCTCCTCTTCTTCCATGTAAAGGTCACCTATTATATGATGCCGTGCAGTATCCAATTTCATATACGAGCATCCCCATGCGCACATCGGTTATTCCGGACATGCTCCGCGATGTGTTCCACCGTGTCCAGCCATATGCCGTTTTCGGGTTCGGCCGCCATCCGGCACAGATGTTCGAGTGTTTCCAGGATAGTCGTCTGGCGCGCACCCTGCGGACCCGCGTCGTGCCCGGCGAGAATCAGCCACCCGCCCTCGGCGCGGGCGGCATCCAGCAGCGCGTCCACCCCGGCCGCGTCGGTGTTGTCCATGGTGACCGCGTACAACTGGTGCAGGTCGCAATAGGCGGGATCATTGTGCATCTCGCTGAAGAACAGCCGGCCCGCGAGAAAGTGCCGCGCCACCGCGGGCACGTAGCTGCGCACCGACTCGCCGCGTCCCACCGTGGTCTGGCCGCAGGGATAGGCGAAGGTCCGGGGATGCACACCCAGCAGTTCTTCCAGTTGCCGGTTGGCCCCCAGCAGTTCCCCCTGCTCGACCTGTTCGAGCGACATATCCTCCAGCGCGTTGTGCCGTGAGAAACGGAAGTTGCCGCTGCACGGATGGGTCGCGGAGTGGTTGCCAATTTCATGGCCCGCCGCCACGGCCGCGCACCATGGTTCCAGATGCTCCCGCACCGCCGCGGGCATTGGGTAAAAGGTGGCGTGAACCCCGTGCGCGTCGAGCAGGGGCAGGGCATGACGCCACTGCGATTCTCGGCCGTCATCAAAGCTGAGGCTGAGCGCCATCCGTTTGCCGGCGGGCCAGGAGAACTGGGTCGGATTCATGGGTGTATCCTGAAGGCCCCGCGCAACCCCAGAGGAGTTCGGAGGGGCCAAGTGACCGGCAAACTGTCACACAATCGTCTTCTCGGTTTCCGTGTCGAAGAAATGCGCGCAGCCCATGTCCACGTCCAGCAC
>CAIUWO010001054.1 GCA_903902895.1 Candidatus Hydrogenedentota bacterium
GGTGGCGGGGTGGACGCCCTAATCTGCGAACTTGTGGTTGACCTGGCAGACGGCAAGCGCCTGAAGACCCGCACAGGCGATGCCGGATGGCGCGTGAATTCCAAAGTGGAGAATGGTGATTGGTACGAACCGGGTTATGACGACAACACCTGGGACACCCCCAAGATTCTGGGTTCCGCCGCCGCCGCGCCCTGGCGTTTGCCTGAGGCGAAAGCGAAGTACAGGAAGGCCACCATCAGGAGCGCAACGCTGCGAATTATCGCCGAAGACCATGGCGACATGGAATGGACCGTGCCGGATGACGGCCAGAAGTGGCGCGTATACACCTTCACGAAAGTGGACGGCGGCTCGGTCAATTTCATCAACAAGGACCTTGCCAAGGCGTTCATCGACATCGCCCATGTCCCTTATCAGCAGCGCTATGGAGAGAAGTTCGGTAAGACCATCATAGGCTCATTCTGTGACACCGAGGGCAACTACGGCAACGGGAACGGGTTGGTCTGGTCCAAGGACATGCCGGAAGCCTACAAGAAGCACGGTGAAGGCCGTGACGTCAAGCAGTGGCTCCCGCTCATGCTGGATGAGGATGTTGAAGGACTGTACGCGCGCGCGCGCTGCGACTGGTATGAGGCCTTTTCGGATTGCTACGCCGCGTTCTTCCAGGGGGTTAGCGACTATCTCGCCCGATACGGCCTCTATTACACCGGGCATGTGTGGGAGCAGACGCTGCAGTCGGAAGCCTCCTGCGTGGGCGCCTACATGGATATCCAGCGGGCCTATTCCATGCCGGGCATGGACGCACTCGGCCCGAACACCTTCCGTTCCCACGATTACCGGGAATCCTTTTCGGTTGCCGCGTTTGAGAAGCGGCGCATGCTGTGCGAACTGCTTGGCGCGGGCGGGTGGGAGAATTTTACCACCGCCATTCTCAAGCAGGGCACCAACGCGGCCGTCGCATTTGGCAGTTCGCACATATCCCACCACGGTGTGTTCATGACGCGCACGCTGAAGGTGTGGACCCCCGACTGGTATGACGAAAACCCGATGTTTGAATACTTCGACCTGTGGTCGGATTTCACGGCCCGCGCGTCCTACGTCAACTCCTGCGGCACGGTTGTTCCCGACGTCCTGATTGTTCATCCGCAGGAAAGTGTGTGGACACTGCTCGGTGATGTGGAGAAGATCTTCTGGAGTCCCGAGTCCGGTCATGTCGCCTACCTGGACGGGCTGTACTCCAGGGATGTGCAGGAGATAAACCGCATCTACAGCGGGGCGATGGAACAGTTGACAGCGAACCGCTTGGAGTATCTTATTGCCGACACGCATTACCTGCAGGAGATGGAACAGGCTTCCAAACTCCTGCGCCGCGGAGAACTGACCTTCAGGACGGTGATCCTGCCTCCGTTGGTCGTGTTGGACCGCGGATTTGCGGAGAAGCTCGTAGGCTTTGCAAAGGCGGGCGGTGATGTTTATGCGCTGGGCACATTGCCAACCGGCTCGCCGGAGGCGGGGCTTCATGATCCCGCCGTCGAAGCACTCATGCAGGAACTTAAAGGCACGGCCGCGTTCCACAATATCGGGGACGCACTGGCTGAAGCCATAGGCAATAAGTCCGGCGGGCTTGAATCGCGCATTTCGTTCATCGATGGCGGATTCAAGATGCTGCAGACGAACCGCAAGGTGGATGGGCGCGACTTCTTCTGGCTCGTGAACAACAGCAAGGAGTATCAGCAGTCTCTTATAAGAGTCGCCAGCGTCAAGGGAGGCGCCTCTGTCTGGAACTGCGAGACCGGTGACATGATAGCCATTGCTTCCAGGAATATTGAGGGTGGCAGCGAACTCTGCATCAGCTTCGAACCAAACCAGGCCTACTGGCTCGTCTTTGACCCGCAGCAATCCCCCCTTGAAGCGCCGGTCTTCAAGCGTCCGGAACGCGCCAAGGTCGCAGAGGTGACAGGAGAATGGAGGGTCACGGCAAAGAAGGAGGCGCAGCCGGTGCTGGAGTTTCCAGTTGAGTTTCCAAAGGACTGGCTCGAAAACGGCGTCATGCACACACTGAGCGACTGGAACAGTTGGAGCGAAACGCCCAAAGGGTTCACCGGTTTGCTGGATTACACAACCACCGTCACGCTGGAGGACACCAGTGACAAAATGCAACTCGACCTTGGCGATGTTGATCATCTGGCCCAGGTATGGATCAACGACAAACCCATAGGCGCCAAACTGTGGGCTCCCTTCACCTTTGACTCAGGAGCCTTCAGGAAAGGCGAAAACACCGTTCGGATACGCGTTGGCAACCTGGTCAACAACAATTACCAAACATACAATGCGGCCGACACGGCCCTTGCCTCCGGGTTGAAAGGGCCTGTAACGGTTTGGAAAGAACAGTGACGCAATGATCCGGAACGACAGGAACACACTTATGAAATGCGCCCTGCAAATTCTACTGACGGCCGGATGGCTGGGATGCATGGCGGGAATCGCCTGGTCGCAGGGTCCTACCCAGTTGATGGAATCACGCTTTGAACCCATCGTCCGGCAGATGATGAAGGAAGAATCGATTCCCGCCGTGACGGTGGCGGTGGTGGAAGATGGGCAGCCCGCCTATGTGAAAGCCTTCGGGATAAAAGGCGTGGACACCGCCGAGCCGGCCGTTCCACGATCCCTGTTCCATATGGCGTCCGTGACCAAGACCTTTGTCGCCACGGCCATCATGCAGCTCTGGGAACAGGGCAAGATCAATCTCGACGCGCCCGTAACCGCCTATCTCCCCTACTTCAAGCTGAACGATTCCCGGTATAAAGAAATTACCGTCGCGCAGTTGCTCAACCATAGTGCCGGCATGCCGGACGTGCGGGATTACGAGTGGGAACATCCCGTATACGATGACGGCGCGCTGGAGTCTTACGTCCGTAGCCTTTCCGGCAAGAGACTGATCGCCGCGCCGGGCACAAAACAGAAATACAGCAACATCGCCTTCGAAGTGCTGGGAGATGTGGTGGCGAAGGTTTCTGGCATGTCTTTCGAGGACTATGTCGGGCAAAGCATACTAAAGCCGCTGGGCATGAACGACAGCACGCTCATGGTGACCCAAGCCGATCAGACCCTGTTGGTTAAACCCCATATCAAGAAGAGGGGCGCGGCCCAGGTGAGTCCGGTATTCCCTTACAACCGGAAACACGCCCCGAGTTCCACGCTCATTTCCAATGCGACGGACATGGTCCGCTGGATCACGGTTAACCTCCACCGGGGCGAACTGGACGGCGTCCGCATACTGAAAGACGCCACCTACGACATTATGTGGACCCCGAAATATCCATCGCTTCCCAAGAATGGCATGAGTTGGTTCCTGGGCGAGCATCGCGGCTTTAGAACCGTCTCACATGGCGGCAGCGACACGGGTTTCAAATGCCATCTCATCCTACTGCCCGAGAAACAACTGGGCGTTGTTGTAATCACCAACGCGGACGGCGCTCCCGCCTTTACACTTGCCATGGATGCGGTGGACATTTTGCTGGACAATGCGCCCGACTCGCCCGCCGCCGAGGCACAGGACGCATGCTTTGAGAAGCAGCCCCATGTGTCGAGGCAATGACAAAACGGCGTTAACCGCGGATGGTTATCACCCAGAAATGGAGCGCGCCCAAAGTCCCAGAAAAGCGGACCCCGTAAACAGCAAGATTCACGAGAAGAGAGCCGGAGAGGAATAGCCTGTATGAGAAAGACACTTTGGATTTCGATTGCGTGCGCCTGTCTGGCGGCCCAGGTGTGGGCCGAGGCGGCTGAACTATCTGTCCGTTTGCGCCTGCCCGTCCAATCAGGACAAGTAATCGAGAACATCGGCAAGGTTTTCGCGCGTCAGGTTCAGCAGAGGTGCGAGGCCAAGGTTGTCACGGCGGACGATGCGCCGCTGACGGTGGAACTTTCGGTTGTGAAGGGTATTGGCGATGAAGGCTACCGGATCGAGGACCGGCAGGGCGGCGGTGTCCACATCGCGGGCAATGACGAGCGGGGTCTTGTCGCCGGGGTCGGAAAGTTTCTGAGGACGTCCCGTTACGACAAGGACGGCTTCACGCCCGGGACGTGGCGCGGCACATCTGTGCCGACCAGGCCGGTGCGGGGCATCTACTTCGCAACCCACTTCCACAATTATTACCACGATGCCCCTGTCGATAAAATCGAACGGTACGTGGAGGACCTGGCACTGTGGGGACTCAACGAACTGGTCGTGTGGTACGACATGCACCACTTCGACGGTGCCGATGATCCGAAAGCCGTGGCGTTCCGGAAACGGCTGCACGCCATCATGGCGGCGGCAAAGCGGATCGGCATGGACGTGTCGCTCGGGGTAATCGGCAACGAGGCCTATGGCAACTCGCCGGTGGAACTGCGGGCCGCGCCTGGAGGTGGGCGCGGCGGTTTCTACCCGTGCGCAGTCTGCCCGAGCAAGCCGGAGGGGATGAAGTATATCCTGAAGGTCCTCGGTGAGGAGTTTTACTGGGCGGCTGATCTCAAGCCGCGGTTTGTCTGGATCTGGCCCTACGACCAGGGTAGTTGCGGTTGCGCGGAATGCCAGCCGTGGGGCTCGAAAGGCTTCATGAAGTGCGTCGGGGAGGTTGGGCGGCTTGCGCGAAAGAAGATGCCGGGCACAAAGGTCGTTCTTTCCACGTGGATGATAGATCAAGGGGAATGGAGCGGGATCGTGGAACAGCTCGCGCGGACGAAGGGTCTGGCGGACGAGATTCTCTTTGAGCCTTCCGTTGGCCCGGTGATCGATCCGAAAAGTGTGGGACTGCCAATCTTCGGCTTCCCCGAGATCAGCATGCACGAGACATTCCCGTGGGGAGGGTTCGGCGCCACGCCGCTGACCGCCCTTGCGCAGGACCAGTGGAATGCGGTCAAGGCCATGTCAAGCGGTGGGTTCCCGTATTCCGAGGGGATTTACGAGGACCTGACAAAAGCGGTCTACAGCCAGTTCTACTGGAACGATCAAGCTGCCGCGGATACCGTGAAGGAATACATTGCCTTTGAGTTCTCGCCGGAGGTCGTCGGAGATGTTGCGGCTGTTGTGAAGACGCTCGAACAGAACCATCATTGGCGCTGGTGGCCGGGCGAGTTGGAAGGTGTCAAGCTTGAAATGGACTGGTTCCCGTCAAAAGGCGCCGCGCCGCAGGCCGATCCCGGCACGGAAGAGGCATACGCGGCAATGCAGCGGGTTGACAGATTGCTGACGCCACAAGCCAGCACCGGCTGGCGATGGCGGCAACTTTATTTGCGCGCACTTTTGGATGCCGAATTGAAACAAAATGGCGGCAAGCCCAACGAGGTCTGCGAACAGGCCTTCCAGGAATTGATTGCCCTCTATCATGCCGAAAACGCCAATCCCGCTGTACGCCCGCCCGCTCATCCATGACACACACCGGTTTTATCCCGGCGTGGCTCTTGAGTGTTGACGAAAATACAAACGATGAGGTTGCTATAATGGAATGCCATGAACCAGGCATGGAAACGAAACAGCATGCCAAAGCTATCCTGACAGTCACCTTGGGCGTGCTGTATTGTATTGCCAATCTTCCCGCCACCGCCGCGCTTGATGTCAAGTCCAACCAGGTTGTTGAAATCGCGTTTAACGCGGTCCGGCCCTATGCCAATCCCTTCATGGAGCTTACGGTGGACGTGGTGTTTACTGACCCGTCCGGCAACAGTAAAACGGTGCCGGCCTTCTGGGCTGGGGGGGATGTGTGGAAGGTCCGATACGCCTCGCCGGTTACGGGCATCCATCGGTATGTGACCCAATGTGGCAGAACGGACGATGCCGGGTTGCATGGTGTCGAAGGCTGCGTGGAAGTCAGCCCGTACACGGGAGACAATCTGCTCTATCAGCACGGCGGGATTCAAATTGCCGCGGATCAACGCCACTTTTCCCATGCCGATGGCACGCCCTTTCTCTGGTTGGCGGACACGTGGTGGAAGGGCCTGTGCAAACGGCTGACGTGGGAGGGGTTCCAGGAGTTGACGGCGGACCGCAAGGCCAGGGGTTTTTCCGCGGTGCAGATTGTCTGCGGACCTTATCCGGACGAAAAGTTCTTCCAGCCAAGCTGGGAGAATGAAGGGGGACAGCCTTACCTGGCGAAGGACCTGAGTGTTGTCAACCCGGCGTATTTTGAGTATGCCGACAGGCGGCTTGCGCATCTCGCGGACTGCGGACTTGTTCCGGCAATTGTCGGAGCATGGGGGCGGGGTGACTGCAACAGCATGGAGGCTTTCGGGCCTGTCAGTCTCAAGCGGCACTGGCGCTATCTGATTGCGCGTTACGGCGCCTACCCGGTGACTTGGATCCTGGCGGGCGAGATTGCGGATGAAACCAAGTGGGGGGCTGGGCCTTGGGCCGAAATTGCAAAATACGTAAGAGAGACGGACCCGTACAGGCATCCGCTTACCTGTCACACCGGAAAGGGTCGCCGCGGCGCGGTGGGCGACGTCAGCCTGATTGATTTCGACATGGTCGGTGGAAGTCACGACGAACGGCTCGCCGTTGCGAACGAGACGCTTGCACTGCTCACCTCGGCGTGCGCCAAGAATCCCGCCATGCCTGTTCTGTGCGGTGAAACGTGTTATGAGGGGCATATGCAGCAGGGTTTCGGTGATGTTCAGCGGCATGTCTTCTGGATGAACATGCTGAGCGGTGCGTCGGGCCACACCTATGGCGCGGCGGGGGTCTGGCATGCTGGCGTGGAAGGGGATCATGGCAACTGGGGCGCCTGGGGCGGCCAACCTTATGACTGGACCACTTGGAAAGAGGGGATGAACTATCCAGGATCAACCCAGTTGGGGATTGCGAAGAGGTTGCTGGAGCAATACGCGTGGTGGCGTTTCGAGCCGCATCCGGAATGGGCGCCGAACTGCTTTGCCGCCGGTATCCCGGGAGAGCTGCGTGTCATCTATCTGCCACGCCGCAACATTTACAACTGGGACGGCCCTGAGGTGAAGAATCTTGAGTCTGATGCCGACTGGCATGTCTACTATTTTGACCCGGCGACTGGTCGTAAATTTGACCAGGGCATATTGAAGGCCGAGCCGAAACCCGGGGTAAAGGCCCCGCAGCACGTTGCGTTTAAGCGCAATGTTCCTTCCCCACAGGATTGGGTGCTGGTGCTGGAAAGGCTGAAACCATGACTTTTTTCACAAACGGACATTGAGACCTTATGGTGCAACGGATATGGTTCTTTCTTCATCAACATCATCGGCGTCCACGCCGGGAAGAGTGACAAAAATGTATTCGAGAAATCATCGGTTGTTTAGACCGACTATTTTCATGCTGCTGGGACTGATTTCCATTGGGGCAGCGCCGGTCATGGCCGCGGCGGAACTGGTGCCAATGCAGCTGCGCTGTGAGTATCGCGAGAATCCTCTCGGAATTGATGTGGCGCAGCCGCGACTGAGTTGGGTGCTCGACTCCACCGAACGTGGGGCGATGCAAACGGCGTA
>CAIUWO010001055.1 GCA_903902895.1 Candidatus Hydrogenedentota bacterium
ACATATTCACCATGCTCGGCCTGAACAAGTTCTACGGCCAGAAGCAGGTGCTCAAAGAGGTCAACCTCTGCTTCTATCCCGGCGCCAAGATCGGCATCGTCGGCGAGAACGGGTCGGGCAAATCGACGGTGCTGCGCATCATGGCCGGCATTGATCCCGAGTTCCAGGGCCGCGCCGAACTGTCGCGCGGCTACCGCGTCGGTTTCGTGCCGCAGGAGCCGGTGCTGGACCCGGACAAGACCGTGCGCGGGACCATTGAGGGCGCGTTCGGCGAGATCGGCGCGCTGCTGGCCGAGTTCAACGCATTGTCGGAGAGCATGGGCGAAATCACCGACGATGACAAGATGCAGAAGGCGCTCGACCGCATGGGCGACCTGCAGGACAAACTCGACGCCAAGGACGCGTGGAACCTCGATCAGCGGCTCAACCAGGCCAGCGAGGCGCTGTGCCTGCCCGAGGACGACCGGCTCGTGGGCACGCTCAGCGGCGGAGAGAAGCGCCGCGTGGCGCTGTGCCGGGCGCTGCTGGAGCAGCCCGACCTGCTGCTGCTCGACGAGCCCACGAACCATCTCGACGCGGAGACGATCGACTGGCTCGAGGCGCAGCTGCGCGACTATCCGGGCACGGTCATCATCGTCACCCACGACCGCTATTTCCTCGACAACGTCACGAAGTGGATTCTCGAGCTGGAGGGCGGTCACGGCATCCCCTGGGAGGGCAACTACTCGTCCTGGATCGAGCAGAAGCTGGCCGCCTTCGCCCAGCAGGAGCGCGGCGACTCCCCCCGCGGCCGCGCGCTGCGGCACGAGCTGGACTGGATTCGCATGAGCAACAAGGCCCGCCACGAGATGAGCCGCGCGCGGCTCTCCCAGTACGAGCAGTTGGTCGCGAGGGAAAACGCCGCCGCCAAGGGCGACGGCGCCGTCATCCAGATTGCGCCCGGCCCGCCGCTCGGCGAGCAGGTCATCGAATTCCAGGCCGCCACGAAGAGCTTCGGCGACCAGACGCTTTTCGAGAAGCTCGACTTCATCGTGCCCAAGGCGGCCATCATCGGCATCATCGGACCCAACGGCACCGGCAAGACAACCATGCTGCGCATGATCACCGGCGCGGAGCAGCCCGACGCGGGCACGGTTGTGGTCGGCGCTTCGGTCAAGCTGTCCTATGTGGACCAGGAACGCTCCGCGCTCGGCGGCGATGTGAGCCTGCTTGAGGAGGTGGGCGGCGGGCTCGACGAAATCGAACTGGGCAAACAGCGCGTCCCCATCCGCAAATACCTCTCCCAGTTCGGATTTCGCGGCGCCGACCAGCAGAAGACCGCCGGGCAGCTCTCCGGCGGCGAGCGCAACCGCTGCAACCTGGCCAAGCTGCTCAAGGACGGCGGCAACGTGCTCATGCTCGACGAGCCGACCAACGACCTCGACGTGAACACCCTGCGCCTGCTGGAGGAGGCCCTGCTCGACTTCAGCGGCTGCGCGCTCGTCATCAGCCACGACCGCTTCTTCCTCGACCGCATCTGCACCCACCTGCTCGTGTTCGAGGGCGAGGGCGGCGTCCGCTGGTTCCAGGGCAACTACTCCGAATACGAGGAGTGGCGCCTGCGCGAACTCGGCTCGCGCCTTTTTGAAAACCGCCGCGCAAGGTACCGCAAACTGGTGAAATAGCCGGTGCCGAAAACCGCCTGGGACGTATGAGGGCCAGGAGGCCCGAATCCAGGCCGTGTTGGGCCGCACTCAACCCAGGCATGACGCTGATGGAGAAGCTGCCAATGAACCGCCGTCAGTTTATCGGCACAAGCCTCGGGGCCCTTGCGGCCGCCGGGCTGCATCCGGGCCGGAACGCTTTTGGGGCGGGTACTGCCCGGCCCAACATCCTCTTCATCATGACGGACCAGCAGTTTGCGGGCGCGCTGGGCTGCGCCGGAAACGCCGACGTCAAGACGCCCGCGATGGATGGTCTGGCCGCAAACGGCGCGCGCTTTGAAAGGGCCTACTGCGCGAATCCGCTGTGCGTGCCTTCGC
>CAIUWO010001056.1 GCA_903902895.1 Candidatus Hydrogenedentota bacterium
CCAAGGGGAGCCGTTCGGAATAGTTCTTGAAATGAATCATGACCGCGTCGTAGTTGCGGAGCAGCGGCGAACCGAGGATGGCGGGGATTTCGGTGATGGAGACCTCGAGGCGCGGGTCTTTGCGCAGCGCCGAGGCCAGTTCGGGGGCGGTCTCGCGCCAGCGGTGGCCGGGGTAGTCGTCGCCGGTTACGATGAGTATTCTTTTTTGCGGGGTCTTATCGGTTCTTTGCAGGATTTGTATCTTGCTGAACACCGCACTGGGACCGCTTTCGTGGCGGATTTCTAACAGGCACTTGCCGTCGTTCACCATGGCTGAGTCCACCGGAAGCATCATCGTGGCCCAAGTGGACTTGTCCGCGAAGAAGGCCTTGGCGGGGGTGGACGGCAATACGCACTTCATCGAGTCAGCGGACGGTCCCATGTAGATGGACTGCGTCCGGCCTTTGTCGTCCGCGTCCCACCAGGTGAGGGCAAGGACGTATTGCACCCCGGATTCCAGACCGGCGACCTGGACTACCACGGCCTTGTCATCGGCAAAGGCCTTGTCCATGGGTGCGTCGATGCCGGGGAAAGTGATGGGCTGGCCTTGGGTCAGGCTCAGGGTCGGCCACCCTCCCCCTCCCTCTCCCCTAGCCAGGTCTGAAACGGTAGCGTAGCCGTTGGGCCAGTTGGGGTTGTCTTGGGCGCTGGCGACGAAGGCGGTCAGCAGGACGAGGATGGTTGCGGCGGTCAGGCGGGCGTGGTTCATGGTGTCTACCCCGTGGCTTATTGGAAAGCGATTGCGGCCATGTCAGGATTCAGATTCTAGCCCCTTGGTCGCGTGGTTCGCAATGTGTGAAACCGTAGGGTGCCCGTAGCGAAGCGGAGCACACCGCTTTTGTGGCGGGCAAGTCCGGTGACTGGGAGCGCCGGCATCCCTGCCGGCAGGAGTTATTATCGAATCGATTGCAAAGCCCGTGTCGCCCCTTCAGGGCTTGATCGGGGTGGGGTGCGATGACCCGGGGCTTGCGCCCCGGGCTACTATTGTGTCGCGCCTTCGGCGCTCCGAAATGAAGAGTCGGAAAGGATACCGGCGCTCCCAGTGGGGAGATGGTGCGCTCCGCTTCGCTTCGCTGTACTGCGAGCACCCTACGGCCGGGGCTCAGTCTTTTTCTTCGGGGATGCCGAGTTCGTTGAGGGTGTTGCGGAGCCATGCAAGGGAGCGCTCGATCATGGGGCCGCCCTGGCCTTCGCATTCCATGCTGAGGGTGCCGGTGAAGCCGGTGTCGCGGAGGGTTTTGAGGCAGCGGCGGATGTTGGCGGCGTTGACGCCGTCGCCGATGGCGCACTGGCTGACGGCGATGCCGGTCTGGTCGCCGCGGACGGCGGCGGCGAGGGATTCACTGACGTCCTTGATGTGGACGTGGGCGATCTTGTGCTTGAAGCGCTCGCAGAACGCGACGGGGTCCCGGCCGGCGATGAAGCTGTTGCCGGTGTCGAGGTTCATGCGCAGGAGCGGGCTGTCGCAGAAGGCGAGCATCTCCTCCATGCGGTCGGGGTTGGTGGTGAAGTAGCCGTGCACCTCGATGGTGATGGTGACGCCGTAGGCTTCGGCGGTTTCGAGGATGGCGGCGTAGGTCTCTTTCATGCGGGCCATGGCGTCGTCGTCGGAGAGGCCGGCGGGCTTGTGGAGGCCGTCTGTCGTGGCGACGCGGGCGCAACCGGCGTGTTTGGCCCAGGGGATGGACTTGAGCACGTAGGGCAGGCCGCGGACGGGACCGTCGACACCGGAGAGCGGGTAGGCCGCGTCGATTTGGGAGAACTGGACGCCGTAGCCGGCCATGGTCTGGCGCAGCAGGGCCGGGTCTTCGTAGAGCGCGACGTGGGGCTGGTAGCCCAGGCCGTGTATCCAGCTTACCCCGTCGATGACGCCGCATTCGATGCGGTGCACGTCGTTCTTCTGCGCCCATTGCAGGCACTTCTCAAAATTCCAGTAAGAACCGTTGAACGCATCGGTGTGGAAGCCAATCTGCATGGTGCCGCTCCTTGTTTCGGGGCAGGTAATCTGCCCGGCTGACCGGGGGCATTATTCTTTATTGATGGCGGGGAGTTCCAGCTTTTTGTGACCCCGACGCACCGTCACTGCAATGGCGCGTGGGGTGCCCGGCTTAGAGCTTGGTCATTTCAAAGGGCGGCAGTTCCCGTATCTTCTCCGGTCCGGTTCTGAAGGAGTCGTCCTGTTCCAGGAGCCAGCGCAGGGCGTCGGCGAGCACCTGTTTGGTCTGCTCCAGGTTTATCCCGACGTGGTCGGAATCGTACCAGGCAACCTTTTGGGGTTCTCCGGCGGCTTTTTGCAGCGCCAGGCCCGCAGCGGCGGGCACCATGACATCGTGCAGTCCGTTTTGAAAGTAGACCGGGGTGGGCGAAATGTCGGCGACATAGTTGATAGGGTCGGCGGCGCTCATAAAATAGCGGGCGGTGCAGATGATTGCTGTGAGGAAGGGCCAGGCGGCGCACTCCTGAAACGTGGTCAGCCTTGGCAGGGGCGGCTTTTCGGGATTGATGTTTTTTCCGTCGACCAGATGGAGCAGCACGGCGAGGCCGATGTGGTTGGCGTAGGAATCGAGCAGCACGCTGAAATTGCCGCCGCCGTAGGTCAGCACGCCAGCGCGGACGCGCTTGTCCTTCGCCAGCACGGTGCTTCCCATGACCGCCCCGTAGCTGGCCCCCAGCAGGTATATGCGCTGCGGGTCTATGTCGGGACGGGTCAGCAGGTAGTCGATGAGGCGGCGGGTTTCGTTGACCGTCTTGGCGGGCCGGTCCCGAAACGCCCCGAGATAGGTCAGGATAGGGGATTTCTTGGGGAGTTTGCGCTCGCCCTGCATGTACTGGTCAAAGGTGACAAAGGCGAAGCCGCACTGGTTGAACGGCGGGGTTATCTGCCTCAACGAGCTTTTGCTTTGCCCTATGCCGTGCAGGAAAATGATGACGGGGAGTTTGCCCGCGGCGGTCTTCATGGGCAGGGAGATCAATGCGGGGACCTTCTCGCCCCCACAGCCGTCAAAGGTGAAGGCGCTGATCACGTGCCCCTTTTCCGGGGTCTCCCTCCCCACCTCCTCCGTGTTCAGCACCACCGCATTGAGCGGGGCGCCCGGCGCGTAGCCGTCAAAATAGTGCGCGTCCCGGCGGGCTTTGTGGGCCCACGCCAGCACGATGCACAGCAAGACAACACCCGCCGCGACACGAACCCGCTTTTTCCACATGACTGCTTCCATTTCCGCCCTGCCGGTCTTGGCTCAAGGCCGGTGTGCTATTGTGGCCGGCAACATTATTCTTTGTTCTTGACGATGACTTCCATTTTGTCTTTGAGGAGCTCCTGGAAGCGGAGGGCGTCTTTGGGTTCACCGACGATGCTGCCGTAGTGCATGGGGATGGCGACTTCGGGCTTGATGTCGAGGGCGGCCTGGGCGGCCTCGTCGGCGGTCATGACGTAGGTGCCGGAGACCGGGAGCAGGGCCATGTCGGCGCGGATGTCTTTCATCTCGGGGATGCGGTCGGTGTCACCGGCGTGGTAGATGCGAATCTTGTCGAGCGTGATAATGTAGCCCACCCAGCCGTTGGCCTTGGGGTGGAAGTCCTTGTTGGTGTTGTAGGCGGGGACGGCCTCAATCTCGACGCCGTCGATAATGAGTTTCTTGCCGGGCTTGATGACTTGTACATTGCCCGTGAGCTTCTTGGCGCAGTCTTCGGGGGCGACGATGACCGTGTCCGGCCCCTGCACTTTGGCGATGTCCTCCGGCGACAGGTGGTCGAAGTGGGCATGGGTGATGCAGATGATGTCGGCCTTTTCGGCCTTGTCGAGTTTGAACGGGTCAATAATGACCGTTTTCTGGCCGACGAGTTTGAAGCTGTCGTGTCCTAGCCAATGGATGTTTTTTTCGGCGAACTCTTTCACGGGTGAGGTTCCTTTCCCCAGGTCGCTGTTGGTGCCCAACTGCTCTTTTCCTTCCAGCAGTGCCTTGGCCTTTTCGCGGCAGGGTATGATTGTGTACAGGAAGCGTTTGACGAGGTCCTGATAGCCGCTGTTGTCGCGGTCTTCGGCGAGCCAGAGCCGCTGGAAGTCAGTTTGGAGCGTTTCAAATTCCTTTGCCACGGCCTCAAGCTCTTCGGCCGCCCGGGCGCGGGGCACGGACTCATCCTTGTAGTGCCCGAGCGCCAGGAGCTTGTGGCCCAATGCGAGATAACACCGAATACCGAAAGTGTATTGCTCCAGATTGTCCCGGTTTCTTTTGGCTTTCGGGGATTCGGAGGCAACGGTGAGCAGCGCGGGCAGGGCCGCGTCGACGAGGGTCTGGCCGACGGCGGCCGGGTCGACGATGCGGGTAATGTCGGGATGGGTGAAGGGATCGTGGACGAATTCCCAGATGAAGCTGGTCGTGATGTCCGTCTCCTTGCCGTCCTTGTCGCGGACGCGGATGGTTTTGGCGTTCACGTCGCTGGAGGCTTCAATGGCCCGGGTCACGGCATCGCTGGTCAGGCCGTACATGCAGCGCGCATAGGCCTGCCGGAAATAGTCGCGGTCCACCTGCGCGCCGGTCCATGCGCAGGCGCCGTGGTACAGATAGGGCAGCCATTCCTCGCCGATGAAATGGAAGTGGCCGGCGTCGCCCCAGTCGCAGGTGATGCTGCCGATCGCCCCGTATTTCAGGCCGCGCGACACTTCGAGGTCGGAGAACTTGGCCGCGTTGTTGATCCAGGGGCTGAGCCAGACGTGGCTGTTGATCCATGCCTGGGCGAAGAAGTCGAAGCCCTTTTCCTGAAGGCGGGGGAAATCCTTTTCATAGGCGGGCTGATAGGGGCCACCGGCGCAGTAGTAACTGCCGATGATGATGTCCTTGGGCAGTTGGTCCAGTTTGGGCCCCATGCCGGAGAGGTGGCCCTGACTGTCGAGCGGGCCCTGGGCAATCATGAGACGGCGCCCGTGTTTTTTCACAGCGTCGTTCAGTTGCAGCACGTAATTGAAGACGAGGTCCGTGATTTGGTCCAGCGTCATGCCGGTGGCCTGGAGCCCGTCGATGTCCACCTCCGTGATGTCGACGTTGAACAACTCACCCGGGACGGTTTCGCACAGTTCATCGATCATGGTAGTGACCATCTGCACGGCTTCGGGCTTGCGGATGTCGAAGGTCATGATCCAGGGGGCCTTTTCGCAGGGGCCGATGCGCAGGTGCTGGTATTGGGGCATTTTGAGGATGAAATAGGAGTGGCCGAGCACCTGGAGGAACGGGTGGACCTCCACCCCCCGCTGTGCCGCGTAAAGCGTGAGTTCGCGGGACTCGCCGGCGGCCAGCCCCTCGGGCGGCGAGATATCGGGGAAGGCCTTGTACTTGTAGACGTGCTCGATGTAGAGCTCCATCTGGTTCATCTTGCCCTCGGCGAGGACATCGGCCAAACGCTGAAGGGTTTCCGGCTTGGGCACCTGTCCGCGGGAGATGTCCTGCTGCACGCCGCGGTACTTCATGGAGGGCCAGTCGTAGATCAGCAAGCCGGGCAGCACCTTGCGGCCGGCGGCAATTTGGGTTAGGGTCGTGATGGCGTACCCCAGGCCGGTGGCCGTGCGCGCGGCGAGGGTGATGCCGGCTTTGTCGATCGCGAGGGCGTAGCCCTGATCGCCGAGTTGCTCAAACAGGGCGGCGTCCACGTTGAGCGCCGGGGGGAACTCGCCGGGCTCGGAGGCCAATACCAGGGAAATCACGGGCTCGGCGGGGACGGTATCCGGCAGGGAGAGTTGCATACCCGTGGCGGCGGCAAGGCGGTCGGAGAGTTTTTGGGCCAACTTGCGGGGGACGTCGGTGGTGACGATGCCCTTGCAGGCAGAGAGGTCAAAGGAGGCGTCGGGGCGGGCTGTGACGGCTTTGGGCTGTGCGAGGACCCATGTGTCGAGCGCGGTGAGGGTTTGGGCCACGCCTTGCGGCGTGGTTTCCATGATAGCCGCGAAGGCGTTGGCGGATAGCGTGAAGAGCAGGGCTGTCAGGGTGAGAGCGAGCGTGGAAGTTGCGAAGCGCAGCCCGCCAAGGCGGATAAACTTCGCGGGCAAGTGCGTTCCCATGTTCAACTTGGGAACGAGGGGACAACATCCCCCTCAATCCCCCTTCAAAGGGGGACTTAAGACAGCGGTGCGTTGGGGATATGGCGGAGTGGGAAGGGCGAAGCGCAGCCCGCCAAGGCGG